>DATJUK010000121.1:0-26033 GCA_035502495.1 Solirubrobacterales bacterium | reverse complement strand
TTCTTCTTCCGATGACCGCCGACCGCCATGACCCAGAGGCAGGCTTCACTCTCGTCGAGCTCCTCGTCGGGATCGCGATGGCGCTGGTCGTCACGATGGCGGCAGTTTCAATGTTTACCGCGATGACGCGTAAGCAGCCGGAAGTGACCCAGGCAGCTGACATCGTGGGGACCGCGCGTAATGCGGTGGAAAAATTAACGATTGACATCCGCCAAGGGCAGAGTGCGAGTGTCCCCAATGCTCATGAACTTAATCTCGTGATTCCCTGCTCCGTTATCACTGCCGGGGACACCGGTAACTGCGAAATCAGCTATCGCTGCACGCAGGAAGTCGGCAGGACGACCTCGTCTTGCACTCGCCAGTTCGGGACGAAGATCAAGACGGTCATCACCGGCCTCTCAACCAAAGAAATCTTCTGCGTCTTCCCAACGTCAGAAGTAGGCAAGGAATGCGGTGCGCAGGGAACGACGGCGCCTCGCTATGTCGGCGTAAACCTGGAATTCCCGAACCACAAAAGGGCCGTCGGCATCAGCAGTACGACGGTCCTCGAAGACGGCGCGGCACTGCATAATTCTCCGGAAGTGCTGAACGGCGTATGAAGCGCTGGTCGCCAAATCTGTTGCGGCATGAGGATGGGTTCACGATCATCGAAGCGCTTGTCGCGGCGTTCATACTCACGCTTGGCTCGCTTGCTGTGTTCATGACCTTTCTAGCTGCGATCCACGGTGTTCAGCGCAGCAAGGAAAGCCAGTTCGGGATCGCTGTCGCTCAGCGCGAAATGGAATGGGTGCGGGCCCATTCCTTCGCAACCGTCGGCACGACCGGGACCAGACCGGCGGCCGAACCGACCAATGCGAAAAGCCCGCTGTACCGAGTGAGCTCGGGTGGCTCCAAGTTCCTTGTCAAGCGCAGCGAAGCTGGCTCGCCGTCGCCAGTGGCCAGGAACGAAATGCGGTTCGTCGATGAGATTTCCGGTGGGTTTCCGGTCTCCAAAGAAGTCAAATTCGTCGAAGGGACCAAGTCCGACAAGCAGGTCCAGGCCACCGTGTACAGGTTCGTGCTCTGCGAAGAAGAACTCCCACCGGCGGAGTGTCAGGCAAAACGCGTCGTGATCGATGTAGTACCAAGGCTTCAGGCGACCGAACAGAAGTACCAGCGCAACTACTACGAGCTGCAGTCGACGATCCTCAATCCGGCGGTGGTCGGATGACCGCTCCAGCCTTGATCCTGTTGGCGATCTTCGGGGCGATGATCGGCTCTTTCCTCACCGTCGTCGCGTACCGCGTCCCACGGGCCGAATCTGTCGTGGGTGGGCGTTCGCACTGTCCCGGATGCGGGGCCCAGATCGCCGCCTATGACAACGTCCCGGTCCTCTCCTGGTTCCACCTACGCGGTCGCAGCCGTTGCTGCGATCAGGCGATCTCGGCTCGCTATCCGCTGACCGAGGTCGTGCTCGCGGCACTTTTCGCCGGGGTGGCGCTCCGCTTTCGCGGCGACGTCGGGGAGATGGCCCTCGGCCTCGTGTTCGTCTCGATGCTGCTGGCGATCACGCTGACCGACCTCGAGCGGCGGATCATCCCCAACAAGGTTCTCGCCGTCGCGTCGTTGCTCGGGCTGGCGATCGTCGCCGTCTCCGACCCGGCGTCGCTTCCGGAGCGCGCTGCCGCGGCGGCCGGCGCAGGTGGCGTCCTCTTCGTCGCCGCCCTCGCCTACCCCGGGGGGATGGGCATGGGGGACGTCAAGCTCGCGGCCGCGATGGGCCTCTTCCTCGGCGTCGAGGTGATCCCGGCGATGTTGATCGCCCTGCTGGTCGGCTCGCTGGTGGGGATCGCGATGATGATTCGGCTCGGCGCGGCGGCCCGCAAGCGGGCGATTCCGTTCGGGCCGTTTCTGGCGCTCGGTGGAGTGATCGCGTTGTTTGCCGGCCACGCCTTGATCAACGCCTATCTCTCGACCATGGGGTGAGCGCGCTCACCCACTTTCGAGGATCAAGCCAGCTGCGGAAAGTGCCGATCTAGATGCGGCAGCCCGGCCGTGAACCGATCCAATGCTCTCTTCGAAGAAGAAAACGATCTCCTTGGTCGGTGTCGACATCGACACCGACAGCATCGCCGCGGCCGATGTGGCCGGTGCCGACGGCCTCCGCGCCGCCAAGGTGCAGCTCGCGCCAGGTGCCTATGAGGGCGGCGAGATCGTCGACGTCGACTCGGTGGGGGAGGCGCTGCGGGAGCTCTTCTCCCGCGAGAAGCTGTCAAAGCGCGTGCGCCTCGCCGTGGCGAGCCAGGGCGTCGCGTTCAGGGTCGTGCGGCTGCCGCTGATCGAAGACCCCGACCAGCTCAAGGCCGCGGTCCGCTTCCAGGCGCAGGAAAGCATCCCGATGCCGCTCGACTCGGCGGTCCTCGACCACCAGGTGATCGGTGCCCAGGTCGACGATGACGGGACCCGCCAGGTCGACGTCGCCGTGGTCGCCGCGCGCCGGCAGACGATCGAGAACCTGCTCCGCGCCGCCCGCGGCGCCGGGCTCGACCCGGTCGGGATCGACCTCGCCGCCTTCGGCATGATCCGCGCCCTCGCCGGCGGCTCGTCGCGCCCGATGGCCGAGGCCGTCCCGGGAGAGGGCCAGCCCTTCGTCCCGGCGACCCTCTACTGCAGCCTCGGCGGCGTCACCAACCTGGCGATCGCCCGCAACTACTCCTGCCTCTTCTCCCGCGTCGCCCAGTTTGGTGCCCGCGACACCGCTGTGGCCCTGGCCGGCGACACCGGCCTCTCGGTCGAGGACGCCGAAAGCTGGTTGCTCTACGTCGGCGTCGGGCGCCCCTTGGAGGAGCTCGAAGGTGACCCTGCCACCGCGGCGGCCGCCCGCGGCGCGCTCGAATCGAGCGTCGGCAGACTCGCCGACGAACTGCGGCTCTCGCTCGACTACTACGGGGCGCAGGAGGGGGCGACGCCGGTCGACGAAATCGTCCTCACCGGGTGGGGCAGCGCGATCCCCGGCCTGGCCGGGGAGCTCGGCGCCCAATTGTCACGCCAGGTCACGGTCCGTCGTCCGGACGCGCTGGTCGCGATGTCCGACCCGGAGGCGGCGCGGATGACGGTGCCCTTCGGCCTCGCCTTGGAGCAGTGACGTGCGGCCGATCAACCTGATCCCCGAGGACGAACGTCGCACCGGCGTCGTCACCCGCACCGGGCCGATCGCCTACCTGCTGGTCGGTGCGCTCGGCGTGCTGCTCATCGGTGTCGTGATGCTGGTGCTCTTCAACAACTCGATCGACGATCGAAAGGGCGAAGTCGCGCGGCTCGAAACCGAAAAGGCGGCGGCGACCGCTCAGGCCACGAAGCTTTCCCCCTACACCCACTTCAAGCAGGTGAGCGAAGACCGCACCCGGACGGTGGCCGAACTCGCCGACTCCCGCTTCGACTGGGTGCGGGTGATCCGCCAGCTGTCGCTGGTGCTCCCTGGAGACGTCTTCTTCGAAAGCTTCGGCGCGTCGGGCGGCGGTGGTGAAGGCGGCGTCGCCGGACCTTCGCTGAATATCAGCGGGTGTGCCGACGGCCAACCGGCGGTGGCCGGATTCGTCGCTTCGCTGAAGGAGATCGACGGTGTGACCCGGGTCGAGCTGAACGGCTCGACCGTGAACTCCGAAGCCGAAGGTGGCGGGTCGAGCGGGGGTCCCTGCAACAAGCCAGGAGTCGCGAAATTCGAAGTCCTGGTCGCCTTCGACGCCGCGCCGCCGTCGCCCGATTCGTCGGGCACGACGGTCGGCGAAGCGGAAGCCGAAGAATCGGAATCCTCGGAAGAAGGCTCCGAAGAAGAAGAAGGTTCGGAAGGCGAAAGCTCCGAATCGGAAAGCTCCGAAAGCTCTGAAGGCAGCTCGTCCCAGTCGGCCTCGGCCACGACCGGAGCAGCGACGGGATGATGAAGAACGAGTCCGCGAAGTCCGCCCTCGCCGTCGTCTTCGTGATCGCGATAGCCGCCGCCTTCTGGCTGATCCTGCTGTCGCCGAAGCGCGACCAGGCGAACGAACTGAAGGACCAGGCCGCCACGCTCACGACCGAACTCGAATCGGCGCAGGCCCAGGCCGACGAAGCGCTGGCGGCGAAGAAGGACTTTGCCGCCGACTATGCCCAACTGGTCCAGATCGGCAAGGCGGTCCCCGCCGATGCCGCCACGCCGTCCCTGCTGGTCGAACTCGAGGTGCTCGGCGACCTCACCCGCACGAATTTCCACAGCATCTCCTTGGGCACCGGCGAAGGCGGTGAAAGCGGAGGGGAAGCGAGCAGCGAAAGCGGCGAATCGCAGTCGTTGCCGCCGCTCGGCGCGACCAGCGGCCCGGCGGGGCTCCTCGCGATGCCGTATGCGCTCGAATTCGAAGGGGGCTTCTTCGAAATCGCCGAATTCATCCAAGGGCTCGACTCGTTGGTCAAGACCAAGGACGGAGAGGTCGACGCACGCGGTCGCCTGATCACCGTCGACAGCTTCGAACTCACTCCGGCTGAAGAAGGCGGCGGCAGCTCCTCGACCCTCGTCGCCCACCTGAGCGTCAGCACCTACGTGACCCCGCCGGGACAAGGCCTCACCGCCGGAGCAACCGCCGCCGGACCCGCGACCGCGAGCTACGAAGAATGAAGATCGACTGGAAGAAGGAGCTTTCGCTGCCGAAGCTGCGTCGTCCTTCCCTTGACGGGCCGGACCTGCGGATGCCCAAGTTCCTCACCGATCTCTACGCCGACCTGCGCGATCGTCATCTGCTGCCGCTGGTCGCCTTGCTGATCGTCGCGATCGTCGCCGCGCCGATCCTGCTCTCCGGCGGCGGCGAGCAGGAAGAACCGGCGGCGATCACCCCGGCAGGGGTCGAAGGCGAAGCCAAGGACGCCGGGCTTACCGTCGTCCCGGCCGAAGACGGGCTGCGGGACTACAAGCGCCGGCTCGGCCACCGGGTCGCGCTGAACCCCTTCCGCCAACCGCCTGAACCAGAGGCGAAGGGGTCGCCGGGCGAAGGTTCTCCCGAAGGTGGATCGGAGTCTGGGGCCGCGCCGAGTTCCTCGTCGGGCAACGAAGTGGTCACCACCACGGTGGGCGGTGTGACCACCGAAACGGTCGCACCCGCTCCGAGCGAACGGTCGCACCACAAGTCGAACCCGAAAAGGTCGTCGGGCGGCGAACCGACCGAAGCCGGCGAACCGACGGAACCGACTGCGGCCGAACCGACTCCGTCGGCGCCCGTCGAAACGACGGAAACGGCGAAGCCCGCCGAACCGACCCGCACCGGATCGTCGACCCGCGGCCCGACCGCGGAATCGTCGCCGACCGCGAAGGAAGTCACGACCGGCGGGGCGATAGTCGGCTACACGATCGACGCCGAAGCCGGCTTCGTCCCGAAGACGACCGAAAAGACCGACATCGCGCCGATGACCAAGCTGCCCAACAAGAAGCACCCGCTGGTCCTCTTCATGGGTCTCTCGAAGAACCACAAACGGGCGCTCTTCCTGATGACCAGCAACGTCACGGCCTACTTCGGCGGCCGTTGCGCCCTCGATAAGCAGGCCTGCCAGCTGGTGGAAGTGGCCCCGGGCAAAGGCGTCACCTTCGCCGCGGGCTACGGCAACACGCGCTACAAGCTGCACCTGAAGCGAATCGTCCCGATCCGCAAAGACGGTCGCCAGGCCGGCTCGCGCTTCAGTAAGTAAAGCCACAGCGCTACACTTGTTAAAGTGCCGATTGGCTTGAACAAGCCAAGGTCGGTGCCGGAAGGACCGTGATGAGCGCCGTCAGCAACGCCAAATGCCCCGTCTGTCGCACCGCCGAGGTGGTGTGCGGCAAGTGGACCCTCCTGATCGTGCGGGATCTGGCCGAGGGGAGCGCGCGGTTCTGTGAGCTGGAGCGTTCGCTCGAGGGGATCAGCCCGCGGACGCTGTCGTTGCGGCTGCGAGCGCTGGAGGAGGAGGGCATCGTCGTCCGCCACACCTACCCTGAGGTGCCGCCGCGAGTGGAGTACGCGCTGACCGAGAAAGGTGAGGCGCTGGTCCCGTTGATCGAGGACATGCGCCGCTACGGCACCCGCTGGCTCGGACTCGATCTAGACCTCGAGCCCGACGATGCTTCACCCGCCGTCGTCGCCTGAGGCGAAGCCCGTCTAGCAGAGCACCGCGAGGTGGAAGCCCAGCCGCGCCGCGTGCCCATCGGTGTCGAAGGTCTGCACGTAGACGGAATGGTCGTCGCCCGAGTAGCGGACGACGGTCGCAAATCCGGGCGACTGGGTCCCGGTCTGGGCTGCCAGGCCGATCGTCGCCTCGTAGGAGCAGTTGGTCACGGGTTGGCCGAAGTTCGTGAAGTCGACGATGTTGGTGCCGGTCACCGTTTCTTCGGCGGTGACCCCCGGTTCGCTGGCGCGGACGACTTCGCCGCCGGTGCCTTCCGGTTCGACCACTGCCCAGAGCAGGTTGCTGCGGGGCCCGGGGATCCCTTGGCTACCTTCTTTTCCGGCCGAGCCTTCCTTGCCTTCGGCCCCCGCCGCGCCTTCCTTGCCCGGGGCGCCGGCCGCTCCCGGGGCGCCGGCCGTCCCGGCCGGACCGACGGCGGCCCCCTGCTTCGCCGCCATCGTCGCCAGCTGCTTCAGCACCGCCGGTGAGATCTGCTTGGTGTTCGTGATCAGGTAGCGCTTGGCGGCGACGGCGGAGCCCGTGAGGGCGAGTACGAGGGCGGCGATCGCGACCACCATGGCGGGGCTGGGGCGGCGGAAAGAGTTCTTCATGCATCAGGTGTCGGCAGGGTGGGGCGGGGGCTGGTGCGTTCCGGACAGATGGACGAAATCTGCAAGGCGTCGTGCAGGCGCAGGAGGCGGCACGGGCGGGAGGAAGCTCGCCTTCGTGCGCGACTTCCTGCTGAACGAATCCCTGCGCCGCCTCTCCACCGAGGCCGCGACCCGTTTCAACGCGATGGTGGCCGAAGGGGACCAGATCCCGTTCGACGTCGCCACCGATACCGCCGAGGACTCGCCCTTCTACAGCTACGTTCCGCAGACCGGCCGCTACGTGGCCGAGCGGACCGGGGAGCTGCACGGGTTGCCGGGCTGGAACGCGGCGCGGGAGGCCGTGGTCGAGGCCGGGGTGGCCGGCACTTATCTGGAGGCCAGGGGCGAGGTCGTCCCGGCCGAACCGGGGACCCGCGCGGAGCGGATGCTGGAGGTCTTCTTCATCGGACTTTGGGAGGACAGCACCGGGTTCGCGCTGGATCGTGAGCGGCTCGAGGAGCAGATCGCGACGTTGGACGCGGAAGCGCGGAGCGCCGACGACGCCGACGTGCTGATCGTGCCGATCGTCGGGCTGCGGATGTCGATGAACCGGCTGCAGTTGCCGAACGGGGTGCGGATCGTCCGCGCCGACTCGATCGCCGCGCCGGTCGAGGCGATGCGCAGCGAGGGCATGGGGAGGGCGGCCTGGGAGCCGCAGTTCCTCGCCGTCGCCGAACAGGGCGGCGACCACGGGGCCGAGGAGGCCCTGCACCAGCTGCGCGAGCTGATCAGCGTGATGCGGATGTTCAAGGTCGGCGGCATCGGCCTCGGCCCGTTCGCCTTCGCCCCGACCGGGGAGGACACCTGGCGCCGGATCAACACCGGTGCGCCGGCGACCCGCCCGGGCGGCTATCGCCTCGCCGAGGAGGAGGGGGCCGAACTCGCCGACTTCGCCGCCCAGCTGGAGCAGCGCCCCGATCCCGACAGCGCCCTTTCCTGGGCGGTCGGCCGCTTCGAGATGGGCTGCGAGCGCGAGAGCGCGATGGAAGGCCTCTCCGACCACCTGCTGGCGCTGCGCGCCGTGCTCGAGGGTCACGGCCCGGTCGGCGCCTCGCTGCCCTTGCGCGCCTCGGCCCTGATCGCCGACCAGGACCTCGACCGGATCGAGGCCCGCGAGCGGGTCGAGGAGGTGCTGGAGCTGGAGCGCGCGCTGATGAACGGCCGCACGCTCGACCATGCGATCGAACTGGCGACCTGGATCGAGGACGGCGTCCGTCGCCTCCTGCGCCAGGCGGCCCTGGGCGAACTCGGCACCGACCTCTCGGCGACCGCCGACGAGACCCTGATCGCGACCGGCCTCGAAGCCGGCGACGCCGAGATCACGGTCTACGCGGAAGAGGACTCGGAGGACGTCGAGGACGCGCCGGCCGAGGAATTCCGGATCGTCGACGCGCCCGCGCCCGCCCCCGCCCCGCTCGACGAGATCTCGGTCGGTGGGCCCGCCGCCGACATCCGCGAAGCCGAGGAGTACCTGGGCGAGGAGCTCGCCGAGGTCGAGGACGATTTCACCGACGCCACCGAGGAGGAGGACGAACACATGGACACCCGCATCCTCGAGCCGATCCCCGCCCCCGGCGAGATCAAGGTCACCGCCACCCACTGGCTGGACGAGGTCGAGGAGGACAGCACCCAGCACTCGCTCGAGTGGCCCGCCGCCGAAGAGCGCGACCTCCAGCACCGCGAGCGGATCGACACCCCGCGCGTGCGCCACCTCTTCCCGGTCCCGGACTCCGACTGGGAGGTCTCCCACCTCGAGTTCGAGTACTCCCGCCGCGGCCGTACTTCCTAGGGGTCGGCGAGGCTCGCGCGCCGGCGCCCGGCGTTGGCCGCGGGGCGTCTGCCGCGGGGGCATGCGGGGGACGGACAAGGGACGCGGCCTTCTCGGCGGCGACCCGGGCGGGCTGAGGCCGCCGCCGAGAAGGCCGGGTTCGGGTGGACGGCGGGGACTGGGGGACGGCGGGGAGTGGTGGCGGCGAGGACGGGTGGACGGTGAGGACTGGTGGACGGCGAGGACTCGTGGACGGCCAGGACTGGTGGACGGCCAGGACTGGTGGCGGTGAGGACTGGTGGGCGGCGGGGACTGGTCGACTGCGAGAACTGGTGGGCGGCGAGGGTGCGGTGCGCGGCGCCGCACGGCGGGCGGCGATGGAGAGTGTGACGGAAGGCGCGCCGAGGACGGGTTCGTCACCGAGATGCCGGGAACTGATCGCTCAGGGATGTGTGTGGAACGTTTCGGGTCCTGGGCAACCGAAAGGTTCCGCACACATTCCTGGGCATTCGGGACCGCGGCACTTCGTCACGGACGGTTCGTCACTGACGCCCGTCCCGTGACCGTTTCTCCCGAAAGCTCCCCGTCCCGGGGGTCTCGGAGGCGGCCACAGCCTGCCCGGGCCGCCTCCGAGACGCCCGGGCCCGCACCGTCCCACCTCGTCGGTCGGCTCCCAACCGTCCCGCCGTCCCGCCGTCCCGTCCCGTCCTGCCGTCCGCCGTCGGCGGACGCGTCCCGGTCCCGCGTCCTCGGGCCTCGGCGAGGTTCGTCAGGCCCGGCCGGCGGCCATCGCGACGCGCTCCTCGCCCGTCGCGAACAGGTACCTGTTGATCTGCGCCAGGCCGGCCAGGTCGTGGACGTCTTCGTCGAGGTAGGGGACGCGGATCACGCCGGTCGCCCGCATCTCCCGGGCCAGGTGCTCGATGTTGCGCGCGTCGCGCTCGGCCAGGGCCTGGTAGTCGGAGAAGTTCGCCGCCACGCGGCGCGCCAGGTCCTCGTCGCCGAGCTTCGCCGCCAGCACCGCGGGCAGATCCTCGACCTCGCCGCGCAGCTGCTCCGCCGGGTAGTGGACCTTGTTCACGATCACGCCGCCGAAGGGGAGCTTCGCCTCCACAAGTTTGCGGTGGAAGTAGACGGCCTCGTCGATCGGCTCGCCTTGCGGCCCGCAGACGACGAGGAAGCAGGTGGTCGGCGCGGCGAGCAGCTTGTTGACGCGCTTGGCCCGCGCCTGGAAGCCGTCGACCATGCCGCTGAAGGCGTTGAAGAACTCGGCCAGGTCGGCGATCAGGTCGAAGCCGACGATCCGCTTCATCACGCTGAGGGCCACGGTGGCGCCGCGCCCGGCCACCTTCGCCGCGAACCCGGTCGGCTTCATGAAGACCTTCAGCGATTTGCCTTCGATGAACTGGGTGAGCCGGCGCGGCGCCTCGAGGAAGTCGAGCGCGTTGCGGCTCGGCGGCGTGTCGAGGACGAGCACGTCGAAGTCCCCTTCGGTGTGGAGCTCGAAGAGCTTCTCCATCGCCATGTACTCCTGCGAGCCCGCCAGCGCCCCGGAGATCTGCTGGTAGATCGGGTTTTCGAGGACCCGGTCGCGGGACTCCTCGTCGGGCGCCTGGCGGGCGATCAGCTCGTCGAAGGTCTGCTTCGGGTCGAGCATCATCGCCCACAGCTCGCCCTTCATCTCGATCCCCTGCGCGGCGAAGAGCTCCGGGTCGACCCGGCGGGCGTCGTTGCCGAGCTCCTCCAGGCCGAGCGAGTCGGCCAGCCGCTTCGCCGGATCGATGGTGAGCACGCAGACCTTCATCCCGCGCGCCGCCAGCCCCGCCGCGATCGCCGCCGAGGTGGTCGTCTTGCCGACCCCGCCGGAGCCCGCGCAGATCACCACCTGCTTGTCCTCGAGCAGGTCGCCGAGGCGGGGGCTCGAGGGGCTCACGCGAGCCTCTTCGAGAGTCGTCGCGCCGCCTCCGGCCCGAGGTCCGGCTCGAACAGGAAGGGCAGCGTCTTCACCGGCGCCTGGGCGCGGCGCCGCAGGCGCGCCAGCTGCGCCCGCTGCGAGCGCGCCCGGCCGAACTCCGACAGCGCCGCCCGCGCGGCCGCCTTCGGCGCCCCGTCCTCGGCCGCCGCCAGCGCGCCCAGCCGCTCCGCCTCCTTCTTCGAGAAGCGCTCCGGGTAGAGCCCGTTCAGGTAGACGCGGTCGACCGCCACGCCGACGTCGGTGACCAGGTCACGCTCCAGCGCCGCCGACTCGTTCACCGGCATCTCCTCCGGCAGGGCGACGATCGCCACCCCGGTGTTGTCGTGATCGGTGATGAAGTTGTCGAGCGTCTTCGCCTGCGAGTGGATCGGCCCGACCCGGGCGATGTTGGCGAAGGTGCGCGGCGTCTGCAGGAAGCCGACCCCGTGGCCGGTGGCGGGCGCGTCGACGATCACGGTGTCGTATTTGCGCCCCGCCTTCACCTTGCGGTCGAGTTGGGCGAGCTCCCAGATCTTGCCGATCGTCACCAGCTCCTTCAGCCCCGGCGTCGCCGCGGCGAGGTAGTTGAAGATGCGGCTGCGGAAGAGCATGTCGCGCATCGCCCGCACCTTCAGCTGCAGCAGGACGTACTCGCGCATCGACTCGTCGGGGTCGATCGAGATCGCCCAGAGGTTCTCCTCCAGCTCGACCTCGTGGAAGCCGACGGTGGTGTGCTCGAACATCCGCGAGGCGTTCTCCTGCGCGGCGACCTCGCAGACGATGGTGCGCTTGCCTTCGGCGGCGGCGCGCATGCCGAGGGCGACGGAGACCGTGGTCTTGCCGACGCCGCCCTTGCCGGTGACGATCACCAGCCGCTTGTCGAGGAGTTCGGGTATCGGGCAATTCCTAGCAATTTCGGATCACGGCAGGAAAAACGCGGTCGCATCCGAATATCCGCGCAATGGGATTTCTAAGCCGCAAGAAGAAGACTCCGGAGCCCGTCGTCACCGAGGAGACCCACCCGCTCGAAGAAGAGCTGGCGCGGATGGAAGAGGCCGTGCCCGAGCGGCCGGTCGCCGACCACGAGCCGGAATACGACGACGAGGCGTACGCGGAAGACGATTTTGACGAGGGAGCGCCGACCGCGGGTCCTGTCGCCGATGAGCGCACCTCGTCCTCGCAGGCTGCGGGCGAGGTACATCCATCGGCGCCACCCGCGGATGGGGAGGATTCGTCGGACGGCGGGTCCGGGCCGTCGCGGACTGAAGAGGGAAGCTTCGAGGCGCCGCAGGCGGATGCCGCGGCCCCGGCCGTGGAAGAGGAAGACGAAGTCGACGAGCGGCCGATCAACGACCACTCCGACGACGACGAGTCGGGCGACGGGCGGATGAAGGCGATCGACCTGATCGCCCCGACCCGGCTCGACTTCCTCAAGCCGCAGGAGGCGGAGGCCGAGGAGCCGGTCAAGACCGCCGACGTGATCGCCTTCGCCAATCAGAAGGGCGGCGTCGCCAAGACGACCACGACGCTGAACCTGGCGGTCGCCTTCGCCGAGTCCGGCCACCGCGTCCTCTGCGTCGACCTCGACCCGCAGGGCAACCTGACGATGTCCCAGGGGATCGACCCGGACAAGGTCGAACACAGCCTCTACGACGTGCTGGTCAACGACATGCCGATCTCCGAGATCATCGTCGAACGCGAGATCGACATCGCCGTCGCCTCGATCGACCTGGCCGGCGCCGAGATCGCGATGAGCACGAAGATCGGCCGCGAGCGCTCGCTGGAGAAAGCGCTGAAGGAGGTCGCCGCCGACTACGACTTCGTCTGCATCGACACGCCGCCGAGCCTCGGCCTGCTGACGATCAACGCGCTGACCGCGGCAAACAAGGTGATCGTCCCCGTGCAGTGCGAGTATCTGTCGATGCGCGGGCTGGTCCAGCTGCAGAACACGCTTCGGATGATCCAGGAGAACCTCAATCCCGACGTCCACATCGAGGGCATCCTGCCGACGATGCTGGACACGCGGACGATCCACGCCAAGGAGGCGGTGGAGATCCTCGAGGAGAACTTCGGCGACCTCGTCTTCCAGTCCCGGATCCGCAAGGCGATCAAGTTTGCCGAGGCGCCCGTGAAAGGCGCGAGCGTCCTCAAGTACGATTCTGAGAGCAGCGCGGCAAGCTACTACCGGGATTTGGCTAAGGAGGTCCTGGCGAATGGCTCGGCGTAACAAACGGGCGAGCATGCGCGAAGGTCCGCTCTCGGACCTCTTCCGCTCCACCGAAGTCGACGCTCCCGAGGATCCGCCCGAGGCACCGGTGCGCGGCGGCGGCGAGGGCCGCTACGGCCGCGAGGACCCGGCCGAGGCGCGCAAGTCCGACGCCGAGGCGGCGCCGGTCGCATCGTCCTCGGACGCCGGCGGCGGCACCTTCTTCGACCAGGAAAGCGAGCCCGAGCGCGCTCCCGAGCCGCCCTCGCCCGCCCGCGAGGAGCCCTACGTGCGGCGCGAGGAGCCGGCCGCCCGGGAGCCGCAGCCCGACCCGGGCCGCGCGGCGCCCGCCGCCCGCGAGCCGGAGCCGCCCGCGCCTCACCGCACCGACCCGCCGGAGTCCTCCGAGCCCGCCCCCGAGCGCCTCAAGCGGGTGTTCGCCGAGGAGCCGCGGCCGCGCCAGACCAGCGAGGAATTCATGCAGACCCCGCGCTACGGGCGCGAGGAGCCGGCCTACGAGGCGCCGGGCTCGGGCGAACCGCACCAGCCGGTGATCAAGGTCGTCGGCGTCGGCGGCGCCGGCGTCAACGCGGTCAACCGGATGGTCGACGCGCGCATCCCCGGGGTCGAGTTCATGGCGGTCAACACCGATCTTCAGTCGCTGCAGCTCTGCGTCGCCGACGTCACCGTGCACATCGGCGACGAACAGACGCGCGGGCTGGGCGCCGGCGCCGACGCCGCCGTCGGCCACCGCTCCGCCTTCGAGGAGCAGGACAAGATCAAGCGCCTGCTGAAGGGCTCCGACATGGTCTTCGTCGCCGCCGGCGCGGGCGGCGGGACCGGCACCGGCGCCGCCCCGGTGGTCGCCCGCCTCGCCCGTGAGGTCGGCGCGCTCACCGTCGGCATCGTCACCAAGCCGTTCACCTTCGAGGGCAACAAGCGCGGCTCGCAGGCCGCCAAGGGGATTGAGGAACTCGCCGCCGAGGTCGACACCCTGATCGTCGTGCCCAACGACCGGCTGCTCGAGGTGCTCGACCAGCAGACCTCGATGGTCGAGGCCTTCCAGGTCGCCGACGACGTGCTGCGCCAGGGCGTCCAGGGCATCTCCGACCTGGTCACGCTTCCCGCCGTCATCAACCTCGACTTCGCCGACGTGCGCACGATCATGTCCGACGCCGGCCGGGCACTGCTCGGGATCGGCATGGCGCACGGCGAAGGCCGGGCGATCCTGGCGGCCGAAAAAGCGATCTCCTCGCCACTGCTCGAGACCTCGATGGACGGGGCGCGCTCGATCCTGCTGTCGATCACCGGTGGCGCCGACCTCTCGCTGGTCGAGGTCTCCGAGGCGGCCAAGGTGGTCGGCGAGGCGGCCCACCCCGACGCCAACATCATCTTCGGCGCCAACGTCGACGAGGAGCTCTCCGACCAGATCTGGGTCACCGTCGTCGCCACCCGCTTCGACGGCCGCTCTCCGCGGCGCTCTGCCCAGGTCGACGCCGAGCCGACGATCCGGCGCACCAAAGACATGGGCCGCGGCCGCCCGCCGCAGACCCAGCGGGGCAGCGGCGACACGCTCGGGATCGACGTCCCCGAGTTCCTGCCCGGCTGAGCCGCCTCGGCGGGCGGTGACGAGGCTGCCCTGAGATGCCCGGCGTCGTCGCGGCGGGGCACCCGGAGAGCGCCGAGGCGGGCGCCGCGGCGCTGCGGGCCGGCGGCAACGCGGTCGACGCGGCGGTCGGGGCGGTGCTCGCCTCGTTCGCGGTCGAGAGCCCGCTGACCGGCCTCGGCGCGGGCGGCTTCATGGCCGTCCACCACCGCGGCGAGACGACCTTGCTCGACTTCTTCGTCGCCGTGCCGGGGCTGGACGGGACCTCGCGCACCGGCGAGCTGGAGCCGATCGACGTCGTCTTCGACGCCGAGACGACGCAGACGTTCTTCGTCGGGCCGGCCTCCTGCGGGGTGCCGGGGACTCCCGCCGGCCTGGTCGAGGCGCTGCGCCGCTTCGGCTCGATGCCGTTGGCCGAGCTGGTGGGGCCGGCGATCCGGCTCGCCCGCGAGGGCGCCCCGGTCAACCACCAGCAGGCCTACATCCTGAGGATCCTGGCGCCGATCCACGAGCGGCGGGCGGGGACGCGGGAGCTCTACGCGCCGGCCGGGCGGACCCTGCGCGAGGGGGAGACGTTCCGCTTCGAGGAGCTGGCGGAGGCGCTCGAACGCTTCGCCGCCGAGGGCGTCGCGCCGTTCTACCGCGGCGAGGTCGCGGCGGCGCTCGCCGATCACGTGGTCGAGAACGGCGGCGCCCTCGGGCGCGGCGACCTCGCCGCCTACGCGGCGATCGAGCGCACCCCGGCGCGGGCGAGGTTTCGCGGCACCGAGGTGCTGACCAACCCGCGGCCGTCCTCGGGCGGGACGCTGATCGTCCACGCGCTCGAGGTGCTGGAGCGGCTCGGGCCGACCGCCGGCCCCGAGCAGCTGGTCGCGGCGATGGACGCCGCCAACCGCCACCGCGCCGACCTGCTCGGCTCGACCACCCACATCTCGGTGATCGACGCGGAGGGCATGTGCGCGGCGGTGACCTGCTCGAACGGCTCCGGCTCGGGCGTGCTGGTGCCGGGGACCGGGGTGATCCTCAACAACATGCTGGGCGAGGAGGACCTCAACCCGTTCGGCTTCCACCGGGGCGAGCCGGGGTCCCGGGTGACCTCGATGATGGCCCCGACCGTGGTCCTCCGCGACGGCGAGGTGATCCTCGCGGTCGGCAGCGCCGGCTCCAACCGGATCCGCTCGGCGATCCTGCAGACGGTGGTGCGGGTGGTCGAGCAGGGGATGGGTCCGGCGGCTGCCGTCGCCGCCCCGCGCCTGCACTTCGAGGGCGGCGTGGTCCAGGCCGAGCCGGGGATCGACCCCGAGGCCCTGGCCCGTCTGGAGGCGCGCGGGCTGACCGTCGCCCGCCGTCCCGAGGTCAACCTCTTCTTCGGCGGCGTCCAGGCGGTCGCCCGCGATCCGGCGACCGGCGAGCTCCGCGGCGGCGGCGATCCCCGGCGCGGCGGCGCCGTCGCCTACGCGTAGGCACTCCACTCTGCGCCAGAATGAGCACTCACTGATGGCAGGCGGGACGCAAATCGACTTTGCCGCCGAGGGCCTCCTCGACGACCTCGAGGGCGAGGCGCGGCAGGCGCGGCTGGCGCTGCTCGAACAGCTCCACGGCGAAGGGGTGTCGCCGGCGGAGCTGCGCGAGGCGGTCACCGCGGGCCACCTGGCGCTGCTGCCGGTCGAGCGGGCGATCGCCGGCGACGGGCCGCGCTACTCGGCCCGCGAAGTGGCCGCGATCGCCGGGGTCGACCTCGACCTGCTGCAGCGCCTCCGCGCCGCGCTCGGGGTTCCGCACGGGGACGCCGACGAGAAGATCGGCACCGAGGCCGACCTCAAAGCGGCGCGCCAGACGCGGACGCTGCTCGACGCCGGGCTGCCGGCCGAGGGCCTGCTGCAGTCGGCGCGCACGATCGGCATGGGGATGGCGCGGGTCGCCGAGGCCAACCGGGCGCTGGTGATCCGCAACCTGGTCGGCCCGGGGGAAAACGAGCACGACCTGGCCAACAAACTCGCCCTTTCCGCCCAGGCGCTGATGCCGATGGTCGGCGACACGCTCGTCTACGCCTTCCAGACCAACCTGCTGGAGCAGGTGAAACGCGACGTGATCGGCGCCGCCGACCTCGAGTCGGGGGAGATCGGCGGGGCGGTCGAGCGGACGATCTGCTTCGCCGACCTGGTCGAGTTCACCAGCCTGGGGGAGGAGATCGCGCCCGAGGAACTGGGCGAGGTCGTCGGTCGCTTCGAGGAACTGGCGACGGGCGTGGTCGCCGCCCCGGTGCGCCTGGTGAAGACGATCGGCGACGCGGTGATGCTCGTCTCCCCGGAGGCCGAGCCACTGGTCACCGCGGCCCTCGACCTGGTCGCCGCGGCGGCTGCCGAAGGCGACCAGTTCCCGGTCCTCCGCGCCGGCATCGCCACCGGTCCGACCCTCGCCCAGTCGGGCGACTTCTACGGCCGCTCGGTCAACCTCGCCAGCCGGATCACCGGCATCGCCCGTCCCGGCAGCGTCCTCGTCGACACCCCGACCCGCGAGGCGGTGGGGGAGGACGGCTTCACCTACTCCTTCGCCGGCGAGCGGCGCCTGAAGGGCATCGACGCCCGGCAGAAGCTCTTCCGCGTCCGCCGCGACGGCGAAAGGCGCACCGCGGAAATCGCCCTCGAGGAGTGAGCGCGGCGATGGACGAGCTGCTCACGCCGCGCCTGCGGCTGCGCCGCTGGCGGGCCGAGGACGAGGCACCGATGGTGGCGATCAACTCCGATCCCGCGGTCACCGAGTTCCTCAATCGCAACATGGATGCGGCCGCGACCGCCGCCTTTCTCCTCCGCACGCAGGACCACTGGGACGAGCACGGTTTCGGGCACTGGGCGGTCGAACCGCGCGAGGGCCGGTCGGCCGGGGAGATGATCGGCTTCGTCGGCGTCGCCTATCCCAGCTACCTTCCCGAGGTCGCCGACCGGCCGGAGCTCGGCTGGCGGCTCTCGCCGGCGGCCTGGGGCAAGGGCTATGCGACCGAGGCGGCGTTCGCCGCCCGCGACGACGCCTTCGGTCGGCTCGGCCTGCCGGCGCTGATCTCGATCATCCATCCCGAGAACCAGCCCTCGCGCCGGGTGGCGACGAAGCTCGGGATGTCGATCCAGTCCCAGGTCTTCAACGCGGTGCACGACCGCGACGTCGACATCTGGGGCGTCGAGTGCTGAGTTGACCCCGTCAGGGCGTGGTCAACTCAGCAGATGGCCGCTCACGCCGACGGCTTGCGGGCGCTGACCAGCAGGTTGTAGAAGAGCTCGGCGGGGAGGTGGGGCTCGAGCAGGCGGGTGTCCACCTTCTGCAGGGCGATGTAGCTGCGGAAGGCGAAGCGGCGCCAGCGGAAGGGGACGGTGTCGGGCTCGGCGCTCGACTCGACCGTACGCAGGCCCCAGCCCCAGGCGTTGGCGAGGAGCTCCTCGCCGCCGACGTGGCGGTCCTCGAAGCCGGCCCGCTCGAGCAGGCGGCGCAGGTCGGCGGGGGCGAAGGCGTGGACGTCGACCTCGCCCTCCAGCGAGTGGCCCTCGGACTGGTCGACTTCGGCGACGGCGCGATCGTCGGCGCCGACGATGCGGCGCCAGACCGGGGCGACGAGCATCCCGGTCCGCTTCGGCAGCGCCGCGAGGCGATCGCCGTAGCGCGAGGGCTCGCCGGCGAAGACGATCAGCCCGCCCGGCCGCAGCACCCGCTTGAATTCGGCGAAGGCCCGATCGAGGTCAGGGATGTGGTGGAGGACGGCGTGGCCGAGCACCAGGTCGAAGCTCTCGTCCTCGAAGGGCAGCGTCTCGGCCTCGGTGACCACCGTGCTCACCTCGTCGAGCCCCAGTGCCTCCGCCGTGGTCGCCAGCTGCGCCAGCATCCCGGGTGAGATGTCGGTGGCGGTCAGCTTCCCGATCAGCCCCAGCTGGACCAGGTTGAGCGAGAAGTACCCGGTCCCGGAGCCGATCTCGAGCGCGTCGGCGAAGGTCTGGCCGTCGTCCCCGCCGAGTGCCTTGACCAGCTTCGCGCGCACCTGGTCCTGGCCGATGTCACCGAAGTCGATCCCCCACTTGGCGTCGTACTCGTGCGCCGCTGCGTCGTGGTAGCGGGTGTTGACGTCCTTGATGTGCTCCGGCGTGGCGGTCGGTGAGGCGGGCATCGGCGCGGGACTCTAAGCCACCACTGCAATACCGTGCGGCCCGTGGCCGACGAGATCCTGCAGGCGAACCAGCCCGAGGGGGTGCCGCCGCTGCCCCTGACGGGCGAGCGGACGCTCCCCGACGTGCCCGCCGAGAACTACTGGTTCCGGCGCCATCTTGCCGTCTACGAGTGGATCGGGGCGCGGGTGAAGGGGAAGCGCGTAGTCGACATGGCCTGCGGCGAGGGGTACGGGTCAGACCTCCTGGCCGGAGCCGGGGCGGCGAGCGTGGTCGGCGTCGACGCCAACCCCGAGGCCCACGAGCACGCGCGCCTGCGCTACGTGCGCCCCAACCTGCGCTTCGAGCGCGGCCTGGTCGAAACCTTCGCCGAGCCCTGCGACGCGGTCACCTTCCTGCAGACGATCGAGCACGTGCAGGACCCGGGCGCGGTGCTGGAGCACTTCAAGGCGATGCTGGCGGATTCGCTCGACGGGGCTGCCTACATCTCGACCCCGAATCTGCTCACGTTGGCCCCGGAGGGGGCGGAGAAGTCCGACAACCCCTGGCACATCAAGGAGTACCGGGCGGCGGAGTTCCGGGCGCTCTGCGAGGCGCACTTCGGCCGGGTCGAGCTGCTCGGCCTCTTCCACGCCCGCAAGCTGCGGGTCCACGGCTGGGCGCTGAAGGCGGGCTGGGACTCGATCCACCCGCGGCTCGGCCTCACCAAGCCCTTCTACGATCGCTTCACGCCGGCGATCGCCGCCTCCGACTTCCGCCTCGCGACCGGGGACCTCGACCGCGCGCTCGACTTCCTTGCCGTCTGCCGGCCGTAGCGGCGCCGGGTCGGCGGGCGATCTGGCGATCGTCCTCCACTCGCACATGCCCTACGTCGAGGGCTTCGGCACCTACCCCTTCGGCGAGGAGTGGCTCTTCGACGCGGTCATCCGCTCCTATCTGCCGGTGCTGGAGGTCGCCCGCGACCTGACGATGACGGTGACCCCGGTGCTCGCCGACCAGCTCGAGGACGCGGGCGCGGCGGAGCGGCTGCGCCGGTTCCTGGTCGAGTGGCGGATCGGCGCCGCCGAGGCCGACCTCGCCGACATCGAGCCGGAGGAGCGGCCCGCCTGCGCCGCCGAGCGCGACCGCTACCGGCACGCGCTGGAGCTCTTCGACGCGGCGGGCGGCGACCCGCTGGACCCGTTCCGGCGGGCGGCGGGGGAGGGGCGGATCGCGCTCGCCGCCTCCTCGGCGACCCACGCGCTGCTGCCGCTGCTGGCCACCGACGCCGGCCTGCGCCTGCAGCTCGACGCCGGGATCCGCTCCCACCACCGCCGCTTCGGCTGGGGCGGGGGCTTCTGGCTGCCGGAGTGCGCGTATGAGCCGGGGCTCGAGTGGGACCTCGCGCGCGCGGGGGTCGAGTGGTTCTGCGTCGACCAGAGCCGCCACGAGGAGCCGCTCGCCGCGCTGCGCCCGGTGGCGACCGCGGCGGGCCCGGTGGCGCTGCCGATCGACTGGGAGGCGATCGCCTGGCTCTGGGACCTCCGCGGCTACCCGTCTGACCCCTCCTACGCCCAGTTCGACGGCAAATCGCTGCGCGGGATCCGGCTCTGGAAGATCGGCGGCGGGGCCTACGACCCGAAGGCCGCGGCGGCGGCGGCGCGGCGCCAGGCGGAGGAGTTCCTCGCCGCGATCGCCGCCCGCTTGCGCGACTACACCGCGGCGAGCGGGCGGCGCGGGCTGGTCACCTTCGCGATCGACACCGAGCTGCTCGGCCACTGGTGGTCGGAGGGCCCGCTCTGGCTCGCCGCCGTGCTCGAGGGTGCCGCGGCGGCCGGGGTGCGCCTGGTGACCGTCCCGGAGGCGCTCGCGGACCACGAGCCCGAGCGCCGCCCCCTGCGCCGCTCCAGCTGGGGCGAGGACAAGGACTTCTCGACCTGGGACTCGCCCCCGGTCGCCGACCTCGCCTGGGCGACGCGGAGGCTGGAGCTGCGCCTGGTCCGCGCGGTGCGGGCCGGGCTCCGCGACGGGCGCGCCGCGCGGGGCGCACGCGAGCTGCTCGCCGCCCAGGCCAGCGACTGGGCCTTCCTCGACCGGCGCGGCCAGGCCGGCGATTACGCTTGGCAGCGGGCGACCGATCACTCGCGGGCGCTCTACGAAGCCATAGGATGCGACCGTGACACCGATTCGCGTATGCGTTCGCTTGCCCCGGACCTGAGACTGACGCCCCTCCTGGAACCCTGAGCCGCCCCTGAGCAGCAGCCGATGACCCGCGTCCTGATCCTCTCCTGGGAGTACCCGCCGCTGATCGAGGGCGGCCTGGCGCGGCACGTGCGCAAGCTCTCCGAGGCGCTGGTCGAGCTCGGGATCGAGGTCCACGTCCTCACCCGCGGCGGCGAGGAGTCGCCCGCCGAGGAAGCGAGCGGCGGGGTGGCGATCCACCGTATCCGCGAGCCCACCCGGCCCACCGACCTGGGCGAGTTCGTCGCCTGGGTGGAGCGGATGAACTCCGACATGCTGGCGGCCGGGGTGGAGCTGGGCGATCGGCTCGAGTTCGACCTCGTGCACGGCCACGACTGGCTGGTCGCCAACGCCTGCGACCACCTCGCCCGCCGCTTCGACGCGCCGCTGGTGACGACCATCCACGCCACCGAGTACGGCCGCCACCAGGGCTGGGTCGACGACCACCCGCAGTCCTACATCCACGGGGTCGAGCGCTGGATCACCAACCGCTCGCAGCGGGTGATCGCCTGCTCCGCCTACATGCGCGAACAGATCGCCGACATCTTCGGCGTCGCCGAGGGGCGGATCACGGTGATCCCGAACGGGATCGACCCGCTCGACCTGCCCCAGCCCGACCCGGCCGAGCTGGTGCGGCTGCGGGGCGAGTTCGCCGCGCCGGAGGAGCGCCTCGTGCTGCTGATCGGCCGGCTGGTCTACGAGAAGGGCTTCCAGCTGGCGCTGGAGGCGATGCCGAAGGTGATCGAGGCGGCCCCGGGGACGCGCTTCCTGGTCGCCGGCTCCGGCACCCACGAGGAGGAGCTGAAGCGCCAGGCGGAGGAGCTCGGGCTGATGGAGCACGGCACGTTCCTCGGCTGGATCGGCGACGACGTGCTGCACACGCTCTACGCGATCGCCGACCTCACCGTGGTCCCCTCGATCTACGAGCCGTTCGGCCTGGTGGCGCTGGAGGCGATGGCCTCCGGCTGCCCTTGCATCGTCGCCGACACCGGCGGCCTGCGCGAGGTGGTCCCGCACGAGGAAGCGGGCCTGCGCTTCGCCGCCCGCGACCCCGAGGCGCTGGCCGAGGTGGCGATCCGCGTGCTCTGCGACCCGGAGCTGGAGGCGCGCCTGATCGCCGAAGCGAAGGAGCACGTGCTGCGGTTCGACTGGGGCGACGTCGCCGCCCAGACCGCCGCGGTCTACGCCGAGCTCGTCGGCGCCAAGCTCGGCCCGGCCTGAACCGACGCTCAGCGCGTCCGGCGGGGCGGGCGCTCCGCGGTCTCGAACTCGAAGGATCCGCCCTGGACGCCGCCCGGCGTCCAGTCGATGCCCTCGAGCAGGTCGGCCGCGGAGACCGACATCGCGCCCGCCAGCTGGATCAGGGTGTCGACGCGGGCGACGCGGCCGCCGCGCTCCAGCAGGCCGATCTCGGTGCGATGCAGCGAGGCGCGCACCGCAACCTGCTCCTGGGAGAGGCCGACCCGCCGCCGTGCCCGGCGCAGGTTCTCGCCGAGGCGCTCGGCCACCTCGCGCGAACGCGTCTTGCGGTCGTCCTCGGACATTGCGGAAATGTCCCACGGCGCAGACAATCAGCCTCCAGACAAAACATTCCATTCTTGGTACGATCCTTGCAGGTCAGGCCGGATGGAAAACGTTTCGCCCTTATGGGAACATCTCCATCGTGGCCTTGAAGATCAAGGACAAGGGGACGGAGGCACTCGTGAGCGAAATCGCTTCGCTGACCGGGGAGACGAAGACGGAGGCGGTGCGCCGGGCGGCGCGGGAACGTCTGGACCGCCTGGAACGGGGGCGGGTGAAGTCCGGTGGGCGCCTGGACTACGACCCGAGGCGCGATGCCGAGACGTTCCGGTTCTGGCTCGAAACCGAGATCTGGCCGCTGATCTCGAAGGAGAACCGCGGCAAGACGATGACCAAGGCCGAACGCGAAGAGTTGCTCGGGTACGGGCCCGGCGGGGTGTGATCGTCGACAGCTCGGCGGTGGTCGCGGTCCTGAAGGAAGAACCTGGCCACGAGGAGCTCGAACGGAGCATGCTGGCGGCTGATGCCCTCGCGATCGGCGCGCCGACCCTGGTGGAGTGCGCGATCGTGATGGGGCGGGTCGAAGGCGACGATGGCATCGCTGCCGTCTCGAACTTCATCATCGACCTGGGTGTCGTGATCGTGCCCTTCGACGAGCCACAGGTCCAAATAGCCACCGAGGCGTTCGTCGGATACGGCAAGGGCCGCCACGCGGCCGCCCTGAACTACGGCGACTGCATGACCTACGCGACCGCCCGGCAGGCGGATCTGCCCCTCCTCTACGTCGGCGAGGACTTCGCGCGGACCGACATCCAGGCCGCGTAGGTCATTTACATATCGGCGAGATTCGGTCGCTAACCTGCGGCGCGTGGCGTTCGCGAAGCGCAAGCCCGACCGCAGTCCGCTGCAGCGGCTGAGCGATCAGCGGCGCAGCCTCGCCCTCGCGGGCCTGGCGGCGGGAGCGGTCTTCAGCGCCGCGATCTTCCGCCGCAGGCGTCGTCGGGGAGAGGTGGAGTTCGGGGCGCCGATGCCGCCGGTCGAGGTGCCGGCCACGCAGCCCGAGTCTGGTCCGCCTGCCGCGGTCGAGGTGCCACCGCCGGCCGCACCCGCGCCGGAGGTGACCCCGGCCGCGGCGTCCGCGCGGGACGAGTCCACACCGGCCGCGTCCGCGTCCGCGTCGATCTCCGATCCCGCCACCGGGGAACTGAGCGCCGAGGAGGCCTCGATCCTCGCCGTCCTCGCCCAGCACGGCCGCAGCGACGACGACCGCACCGCGAGCGCCGTCGCCACCTCGCTCGAACGCGATTCCGCCGAGGTCGCCGGCGTGCTGCGCAAACTGGGCGCCGAAGGCGTGGTCGCGGGCGAGCTCCACACTGCCGCCGGCGACCAGATCTGGGCGGTCACCGAGCGCGGCGTCCGCCGGCTCGGCGCCCAGCACTGACGTTTGGTGCGTCGGCGTCGCCCTGGCGACCTCAGATGACCAAGCGTCGCTCCTAGACCGCCCGCTGGTAGGTCCGGAACGCCCGCACGGCGAAGGCGCCGCAGAGGCAGAGGAAGGCGACGAGGAGGCCGGTCTTGCCGGCGATCGCTCCCCAGGAGGGGTCCGGGTTCACCGCGCTGCGGCCCGCTTCGACCGCCCAGTTCAGCGGGTTGAACTTGGACACCGTCTGCATCCAGTCCGGCATCAGGTCCTTCTGCATGAAGGTGACGGAGACGAAGGAGAGCGGCAGGAGCAGGAACTGGACCGTGGCGATCAGCGTCTCCTCGCGCCGCACCAGCAGAGCCAGGCCGATCGAGAGGCAGCCGAAGGCCGACCCGAGCAGCACCGACACCGCGATCAAGACGACCACGCCGAGGATGCTGTTGGAGAACGAGGCGCCGACGATCAGCGCCAGGATGACGATGATCACCGACTGGATCGCGGTGGTCAGGGCGCTCGAGGCGAGCCGCCCCGAGATCAGGGAGCCGCGCCGCACCGGGCTGACCAGGAAGCGGTCGATCACGCCGCGGTTGATGTCGTCGATCACCGGCATGCCGGTCCAGCCGGCGCCGAAGAAGGCGGTCATCACAACCACCCCGGGGGCGAGGAACTGGATGTAGTTGGTCGATCCGAAGCCGGGGATGTCGGTCACCGACTTGAACAGCGCGCCGAAGAGGAGCAGCCAGATCACCGGCTGGACGAGCGAGACGGCGATCCACCAGGGCTGGCGCCAGAGCGCCATCAGGTGTCGGACGGTCATGTGCCGGGTGTCGCGCAGGGCCTTCATCAGTGGGCTCCTTTCCGCTGGGCGGGTCGCTCGCGGTCGTCGGCTTCGGCGGCGCCGAAGGTGCGGCCGGCGAAGCGCAGGTAGACGTCGTCGAGCGAGGGGCGGGCGACGGTCACCGAGCCGACCGCCAGCGCCGCGCCTTCGAGCGCCGCGAGGACCGCGGGCACGGTGCGGGCACCGTCCTCGGCCCGGGCGTGGAGGACGCGGTTCTCGTCGTAGATGATCTGGTCGAGGCCGTCGACGCGGGCGAGCGCCTCGCGGATCGTCGCCTCGTCGGCGCTCTCGCTGCCGAGCTCGACGTGGATCGCGTCGCCGCGCAGCTCCCGCTTCAGTCCGTCCGGGGTGCCCTCGGCGACGACGCGGCCCTTGTCGACGATCGCCAGCCGGGCCGCCAGCTTGTCGGCCTCCTCCAGGTAGTGGGTGGTGAGCAGCACCGTCAACCCCTCGCTCGCCAGTCGGCCGATCTCCTCCCACATCTCCGAACGCACCTCGGGGTCGAGGCCGGTGGTCGGCTCGTCGAGGAAGAGCACGCGGGGCTTGTGGACGAGCGCCTGGGCGACGTCGAGTCGACGCCGCATCCCGCCCGAGTACTCGCGCACCAGCCGGTCGCCGGCGTCGGCGAGTCCGAACTGGCCGAGCAGCTCGTCGATCCGCGCCTCCAGCGCCTTGCCGCCCATGCCGAAGACCTGGCCCTGGAGGCGCAGGTTCTCGCGCCCGGTCGCCTCTTGGTCGAGCCCGCCCGCCTGGGAGACGACGCCGATCGACTCGCGCACCCGCGCCGGTTCGCCGAGCACGTCGAAGCCCGCCACCCGGGCCGCGCCCTCGTCGGGGTGGGCGAGGGTGGTGAGGACCTTCACCGTCGTCGACTTGCCCGCCCCGTTGGGGCCGAGCAGCCCGAAGACCGTCCCCGCCGGGACCGAGAACGTGAGCCCGTCGAGCGCCTGCACGTCCTCGCCGTAGGCCTTCTTCAGATCAACCGCCTCGATCGCGTCCGCGCCGTTCACCCAGCCCTCCTGTGGGTAGTAGAATCCTCTCGATTCTCAAGTATCTTGGAAATCAAGGTAACACGATGACGAGAAAGACGAAGCGAGCTCTGGTCGAGGAGCTGGTCCGGGCGACCAGGGCCGGCCAGGTGGCCACCGACAAGATGGACGAAGCGGGCGGTCGGGCGCTGGGGGTCAACCGGACCGACGCGCGCTGCCTCGACGTGGTCCAGCAGGCGGGGCGGATCAGCGCCGGCGAGCTCGCCGAGCGGGCGGGCCTGACCAGCGGCGCGCTCACCGCGGTGATCGACCGGCTCGAGGACAAGGGCTACGTGCGCCGCATGCCCGACCCCCAGGACCGCCGCCGGGTGCTGCTGGAGGTCACCGAACGGATGCAGAAGCGCGCCTGGGAGCTTTGGGGACCGCTGGCCGAGCGAGGCATCCCGCAGCTGGAACGACTCTCGATGGCCGAGCTGGAGCTGCTTATCCGCTACACGCGGTTCGCCGCCGAGCTGAACGAGACCCGTGCGGCAGAGATCCAAGCCGGGCTCGACTGAAAGGGCTCGACG
>DATJUK010000120.1:0-12074 GCA_035502495.1 Solirubrobacterales bacterium | reverse complement strand
CAGCTGCATTGCGCATCGTGCGATGCTGGCGAAAGAACGTTCAAGGCGGAAATTCCTACTAGCTCTACTTACGAGCTGATCGGTGTATACCGTCTTCCGCAGTGGGTCGGAGACGACGGGTCCGTGTACTTCACCACCTCCGCGGGCCTGGTGCCGACTGATGTCAATGGTGTCGACGACGTTTATGCCTACAAAGAAGGTAGGCAGCAACTCATCTCTTCGGGTGACGCGAATTACTCCGCTTTGTTCATGGACATTGGGGACGGCGGGCGAGACATCTACTTTCTCACCAATCAGCCGTTGGTCGCTCAGGATACGAACCGAGCCAGCGATATCTACGACGCCAGGGTCGGCGGCGGCTTCGTCGTGCAAAACGAGGTCCCGTCTCCAGCATGCCTCGGTGAATCCTGTCAGTTGCCCGCCAGTGGCCCACCAGCCGCAAACAGCGCCGGAAGTGAAGCGATTCCCCCTGCGTCGAAGATGAAGGCCAAGAAGCATCCGAAAAAGAAGGCGAAGTCGCGTGGCTGCAAGCAGAAGATCAAGCGCAAGCGAGGAGCTGCGCCGACACAAAGCAAGAAGTCATGCCAAAAAGCTAAGCACGCCGGGTCGAAGAATCAGCACGGGAGGAACGGGCGGTGAGCTGCCAGCAACGGAATGCACCCGCGGGCGACCTTGACCTCACGGCAAAAGGGACTGACATGAAACGTTTGATGCTGATGGTGTGTGGAGCAGTCGTGGCCGTGGCGGTTGCGATCTGTGTCTTGGGGCTCACGGCCGGCTCCGCGAAGGCGAACCAGGTGGTTGAAACCGCGTCGGTGGATCTGTCTGGTCCAGGTGGAGATTTCGATCATCTGGCGGGCGCTCACCCAGACCTCACGTTTTCCTTCGGGGTGGCTACTAGACTGACCAAAGAAGGCGCCGAATGGCCTGCCGAGGGTGTACATGACGTGAATCTCGAACTGCCGCCCGGTCTGGTCGGGAATCCGACCAGCGTTCCCGCCTGTCCCCTTCAAGACTTTTACAGGTCCACTCAGTCGAGCACCACCCAGTGTCAGGTCGCCAGCCAGGTGGGATGGGTGGTTCTTCGAGCCAGCAACAGCAATCAGATCCAAGAACCGAAAATTTCGCTATACAACTTGGCCGCCAGTCCGGATCAGCCGGCACGATTCGCCTTTCTCTATCTCGGCGTCCCAGTGTTCATCGGAGCGGGGGTGCGGCCTGGGGATTACGGCATCGACTCCGGATCGAGAAATACGGACCAGACGCTTGGCATCATGAGTGTCACTGTGCATCTTTGGGGGGTGCCGGCCCTCAGCTCGCACGATGCGGAACGGCTTCCGTTCGGCTATACGGAATATCCGGTATTCGTCTTTCCGACGTCTTCACCGGCGCCCCCGAAGCCACTGCTCCGTAACCCGACCTTTTGCGGAGCAGCCGAGCCGTTTAACGCGAAGGTTGATTCGTGGGAGCATCCCGGAGCATTTGACGTGAAGTCGCTGAGCGCGGATCCCGGCGGCGTGCCCTTCGCCTTCGAAGACTGTGGGGCACTGTCGTTCAAGCCGACGCTGGCCGCGCACCCGACCAGCTCGTCGGCGGCGTCCCCCACGGGTCTGCAGGTGGAAATCACCGTTCCGCAGAACGAATCGCCCGCCGGTCAGTCGACCGCGGACGTGCGCAAGGTGGTGACCACGCTTCCCGCCGGCATGTCGGTGTCCGATTCGTCGGCGCAGGGGCTCGGGGCGTGCTCGATCGCACAGATCGGGATCGGGAGCAACGACCCGCCCGCCTGTCCTGACGCGGCGAAGATCGGCACCGTCCGGATCAAGACGCCGCTCTTGGAAGAAGAACTGGAAGGGGCCGTCTACCTCGCGCAGCAGAAGGAAAACCCGTTCGGCACCACCCTCGCCCTCTACATGGCGGTCAAGGGACCGGGCTTCTACCTGAAGCTTCCGGGCCGGGTCGACGCGGATCCGACCACCGGGCAGCTGACCGCCACCTTCGACAACACGCCTCAGCTTCCGTTCGAAAAGCTGCAGCTGGAACTGAAGCCGGGCCCGCGGGCCCCGCTGGTCAACCCGTCCCGGTGCGGCACCTACGCGGTCAAGAGTGAAATCGTGCCGTGGTCCGGCGCCGCGCCCGTGACCGGCGAATCGACGTTCCAGGTCAACGAAGGGTGCTCGACCGGAGGATTCAATCCGGTCCTGAAGGCCGGTACCGCCGATCCGAACGGCGGCGCCTACAGCTCCTTCCTGCTGCGGGTGCTGCGTAACGACGGCGAAGGGAACATCTCGCGGATCGACGCGAACCTGCCGGAAGGGCTCCTGGCGAAACTCGCCGGGGTGCCGCTCTGCGGGGACGCGCAGGCCGCCACGGGCGATTGCCCGGCGGCCAGCCAGATCGGCCAGACGACCGTCGGCGCGGGGGCCGGCCCGACGCCGGTGTTCGTGCCGGAAGCGGGCAAGGCACCGACCGCCGTCTATCTCGCCGGGCCCTACCGGGGCGCGCCTTACTCGCTCGTGGTCAAGGTCCCGGCCCAGGCCGGCCCGTTCGACCTCGGCACCGTCGCGGTGCGCTCGTCGATCTCGATCGACCCGGTGACGACCGCGGTGTCGGTGAAGTCGGATCCGCTGCCGCAGATCCTCGAAGGGATCCCGGTCAGCTACCGCGACATCCGCGTCGAAGTCGACCGCCAGGGCTTCACGCTCAACCCGACGAGCTGTGAAGCGAAGCGGATCACTTCGACGATCACCAGTGCCGAAGGCGCGACCGCGACTCCGTCGGTGCCCTTCGCGGCGGCGAACTGCGACCGCCTCGGCCTGCAGCCGAAGCTGGCGTTCAAATTCTCGGGCGCCCCGACCCGTCGCGGCGGCCACCCGAAGTTGACGGCGACGCTGACCACGAAGAAGGGCGACTCGAACCTGAGGCGGGTGCAGGTCACGCTGCCGGGGACCGAGTACCTGGAGAACGCCCACATCAAAACGGTCTGCACGAGGGTGCAGTACGCGGCGAGCCAGTGCCCGCAGAAGTCGATCTACGGGTACGCGAAGGCGTGGACGCCGCTGCTCGACAAGCCGCTCGAAGGGCCGGTGTACCTGCGCTCGAGCAACCACAAGCTGCCGGACCTGGTGGCTTCGCTCGACGGGCAGATCCACGTCGACCTCGACGGGCGGATCAGCTCGAACAAGTCGCGGATCCGCAACACGTTCGACTTCGTCCCCGACGCGCCGGTGACGAAATTCGTGCTGACGATGCAGGGGGGCGGCAAGGGCCTCCTGGTCAACAACACGAACATCTGCAAGGCGAAGCCGGTGGCGGAAGTCGAATTCAACGGCCAGAACGGCAAGGTCGCCAACACCAAGCCGCGGGTCCAGGTCGCGGGCTGCGGCAAGGGCGGCAAGAAGGCCAAGGGCAAGTAGGAGGCCCGCGGCGAGGGCGGCTGCCATGCCGCCCTCGCCGTTCTCCCGACGGCAGGTCGCCGACCCTGCCGGCGGTGCCGTTCGCGATCTGCGCGGGTGAGGCGCCCGGCTGAGCGATCGACCCGCGCCAGATCCGAGACAGCCGCGTACCGGCCCAGGCCGCTCGGCGGCTTAGACTGCGGGGCGATGGAGGAATCTGCCCGGTGAGGGAACGCCGAGCGATCGTGGGGCTGGCCGCGGTCATCCTCTGCTGCGCGGCGCTCGGGGTCATCGGGATCGGGGTCGAAGACCGCCTGGACCCGCTCTCCTTGAGCATCCCCGGCACGGCGGCCGCGGAAGCGGAAAAGCTCTCCGAGAGCCACTTCGGAGAGTCCTCGCCGGCGGTCGTACTGCTGCGCGGGCCGGAAGCGGAAGTGGACCGGCAGGGGGTCGCCCTGGTCCGGGCCCTGCGGCGTGAACCCGGTGCCACGGTGATCTCGCCCTGGGATCGCGGGTCGTTGGCGGCGCTGCGCCCGTCGCCGCGGAAGGCGCTGCTGCTGATCGACTCGCGCGTACCGCTGGCGACCGCGATGCGGGAGACCGTGCCGCGGCTGGAAGCGACGTTGGCGCGGCTGGTCCGGGCTCCCGTGACGGCCACGCAGTCGGGCTACGCGAGCGTCGCCCGGGCGCTGCAGGAAGAATCGCTCGACGCCTCCGAGCGGGCCGAGCTGATCGCGGCGCCGCTGCTCCTGCTCATCCTCCTGCTGGTCTTCCGCTCCCTGGTCGCGGCGGCGATCCCGCTCGCCTTCGGCGCGCTCACCGTCCTCGCCGGGCGGGGCGCCCTTTCGCTGCTCGCCGGGGCGATGACCATCGACGCGCTGTCGCTGGTCGTCTGCACGATGATGGGGCTCGCGCTCGGCGTCGACTACTCGCTCCTCGTCGTCTCCCGCTTCCGCGAGGAGCTGGCGGCCGGGCGGCCGCCCGGCGCGGCGGCGCGCGCCACCCGTGCCGCCGCGGGTCGCACCACCTTCTTCGCCGGCTCGACGCTGGTCGTCGCCCTGGTCTTCTCCGCCGCCCTGCAGCCCGGCTCGCTGCTGCTCTCCCTGGCCGTGGCGACCGCCGTGGTGACGGTGATCTCGGTGGCGATCTCGACCCTGGCGCTGCCGCCCCTGCTCTCCCTGCTCGGCGAGCGCGTCAACGGCGGCGCCATCCCGCGTCCCTCTCCCGGAGCCTCCCTCTCGGTGGCGGGCGCGGTCACGGCCGCGCTGCGGCGGCCGGCGGTCGCCGCGGTCGCCGTCGCGGTGCCGCTGGTCCTGCTGGCGCTGCCCGCCGTCTCCTTCGACACCGGCCCGCCGGGCATCGACGAGCTCTCCACCTCAAACCCCGCCCGCCAGGCCACGGAGACGATCGACAGCGCCGTCGGCCCCGGCTGGGAGTCTCCGTTCGTGCTCGTCGCGGCGACCGAACGCGGTCCGATCACCAGCCGCAAGACGCTCGACCTGCTCGCCGACGCGCAGCGGCGGATCGCCGCGCGGGAGGGCGTCCGCGCCGTGATCGGCCCGGCGCCGGTCCTCGCGCAGGCGAAGCCCCTGCGCTCGCTCGGCGCGAAGCTGACCGGCGCCGCCGGCGGAGCGGGCGCAGGAGGCGGCGGAAGCTCGACGCCGGAAGACCTCGAAGACCTCGGCCCGGGACTGCGGCGTGCCGCCGGCGCGGTGGCCGACCTGCGCTCCGGCCTGGCACACGGCGCGGCCGGCAGCGGGCTCCTCGCCGAGGGCTCCGAACGCGCCGCGAAGGGCGCCGGGGTGATCGCCTCGGAGCTGCGCCGCGCCGCGGGCCGCGGCGAAGAAGCGACGACGGCGATCGAACGGCTCGCCGACGGCAGCCACAAGCTCGCCGAGGGGCAGCAGCGCACCTCGGTCGGCACGCTGACCCTGGCGCTCGGGCTGCGCTCGCTGCTGCCGCGCCTGCGCGGCGGCGAGCTGGCGCGAAGCCGCAAGCTCGCCCACCGGCTCGAACGCGCCGCGCTCGCCGACCCGTCCCTGCGCAAGCCGGCGAGCGAAGCGCGGACCCTCGCCCGCGCGGTGGCGCTGACCCGCACCGAAGTGCGCCGCCTGCGCGAAGTCGCCCGCGAGGTCAACGGCGCCCTCAACCAGCTCGTCCCGGGGGGGCGCAAGCTCGAACGGGGCGTCGGCCGGCTGTCGAAGGCGGCGGGCGAATTGAGCGGCGGGCTCGCCCGCCTCGGGGGCGGCGCCGAACGCCTCTCGCGCGGCCTGAACGAACTCGAGGGGGGCGCCGGCGCGCTGCGGGACGGGCTCTCCGAAGGCGCCAGCCGCACCTACCCGCTGCAGACCGGCCTGCACCGGGCCGGGGTCCGCGTCAGCGCGCTCGCGGCGCCGCTCGCCGAGGGCGCCCGGCGCCTCCGCGCGGCCTCGCCGCACATCTTCGACTCCGGCTACTTCGTGCTCTCCGCGCTCGACGGGGCGCCGCCGCGGAGCCGCGCCGCGGCGGGGGAGGCGATCGACCTCGACGGCGGTGGGCAGGCGGCACGGATCCTCGTCGTCTCCACGCATCCCTTCAACAGCGAGGGCTCGCGCGAAGTCGACGCGATGCTGCACGGCGAAGCGCAGCGCCTCGCGGTCGAGGGCGGGCTGCGGACCGGCGTCGCCGGCGGCGCCGCCACCTTGAACGACTACGGCGCGACCACCGAAGCGCGGCTGCCGCTGGTGATCGGCGCCTTCGTCCTGCTCACCCTGCTCGCCCTCGTGGTCGTCCTGCGGGCGCCGCTGCTGGCCCTGCTCGCGGTCGCCCTCAACCTGCTCTCGGTCGGGGCGGCGATCGGCGTCGTCACCCTCGTCTGCCGGCTGCCGGCCGGGGTGCCCTTGGGCGGCCATCCTTATATAGACACGGTCGGCGCCGGGGCGATCTTCGGCGTCACCTTCGGCCTCTCGATCGATTACGCGGTGTTCCTGATCGCGCGGATGCGGGAGCGCTACGACGTCGACGGGGACCACCGGGCGGCGATCGCGTTCGGGATCGAGCGCACCGCCGGGGTGATCACCGGCGCGGCGGCGATCATGGCGGCGGTCTTCGTCGCCTTCGCCCTCGCCCCGATCGCGACGGTCAGCCAGATGGGGATCGGGCTCACGGTGGCGATCCTGCTCGACGCGACGGTGGTGCGGATCGTGCTGCTGCCGGCGCTGATGCTGCTGATCGGCGAGCGGGTGTGGGCGGTGCCGCCGCTGCTCGACCGCATCCTTCCGCGCCGTAGGGTGCTGACGGAATCATGAGAGAGGAACGGGGAAATATGGGGGCAGGGACATGACGCGGATCGTGGTCGTCGGGGTGCTGCTGGCACTGCTGGGAGGGGCGGTCGCGGTGGCCGCCGAACCGCCTACGAGGGCCGAATACGTGACCCGGCTGGAGGCGATCTGCAAACCCGACGCGGCGGCGACGCAGGTGGCGATGCGCGGCGCCCGCGGCGACCTCCGGGCCGAACGCCTCCCGGTCGCCACGGCGAAGTTCGCCAAGGCGACGAGGATCTTCGGCGGCACGGTGAAGAAGATCGCCGCGGTGCCCCGACCGCCGGCTGACGAAGCGAAGCTCGCCAAGTGGTTCGACTACCTGAACCGTCAGGAGTCATACCTGCGACAGATCACCGCGCAGCTGCGGGCCGGCCACGCGATCAAGGCGCAACGACTGACCGCGCGCTTCATCCACAGCGGCAACCTGGCCAACAACGTGGTGCTGGCCTTCGGCTTCGACTACTGCAGCTTCAAGTTCTCGAGATACGGATGAGAGGAGGGCGGCGAAGGGGGACGAGGCGCGCGCTCGGGGCGCTCCTGGTCGCCCTGGTCGTCGTCGCGTCCGGCGCCGCCACCGCGGGCGGCGAGCGCACCCAGGACGGCCACCTGATCGTCTCCCTCGACGGCGGCCTCTCCCCGCTGACCCTGCCGCGCGACCATCCCGCGCCGGTCTCGGTGCGGCTCGCCGGGGGACTGCGGACCACCGACGGGACCATTCTCCCGCGGGTCACCCGGATCGAACTGAGCCTGCCCGGGCAGGGGGTCCTCGACACCCGCGGCCTGCCGGTCTGCCCGGCGCGCCGGATCCGCAACGCGCCCACCGCGGTCGCCCTCGAAGCCTGTCGGGGCGCGCTGGTCGGGCGCGGCAAGCTCGAGGCGCAGGTCCACGTGCCGAACCAGCCGCCGTTCGCCGTGCAGGCGAAGCTCCTCGCCTTCAACGGCCGCGTGCGCGGAAGGCGCGCGGTCATCTTCCATGGCTTCGCCCCAAACCCGCCGACCGTGGTCGTGCTGCCCTTCCTCCTGCGCCTGGAAACCGGCCCGGTGCGGACCCGCCTGGTCGCCGACCTGCCGCCCGGGCTGGGTCCTTGGCCGCACTTCGCCGATTTCGAACTGCGGCTGTTCCGCCGCTTCCGCTTCGCCGGCCGCGAGCGCAGCTACGTCAGCGCCTCCTGCCCGATCCCGAAGCGGTTCACCGCAGGCTTCTTCTCCTTCGCCAAGGCCAGCTTCACGCTCGCCGGGGGGAGGAGGGTGGGGACCAGCATCACCCGCTCCTGTCGCGCCCGCCCAGACCGCTGAAAGTGGTCTGTTAATGTCCTCAATATATGGCGGGGGCCGGCGGGGGGTCTAGATCAGGGCAGGGAGAGGCCTTCGGCCGGCTGCTCGACGAACTCGAAGCTGACGTCGCCACCGCCTGTGGGCGGCGAGAGGAGTGGCCCGCGCAGGTCGGCGCGGGCATCTACGCCGGGGTCGACTTCGCCATCGGCCACCCGTCGGTGGTCGACGCGCTGCTGGTGCTGGAGACGACGGAAAAGTCGCCTACAAGCGGATATACGGGGATGATCGAGCGCCTGGCGCGGCTCATCTCCCGGGACGCGCCCGAGGGATCGCGCCTGCCGGGCAGCACCGACGAGGCGCTCGTCGCGGGGATCGTCGGGTTGGTCGGGGACCACGTCAGGGTGGGGCGCTTCGAGGCTCTCGAAGCCCTGCGCCCGGACCTCGTGCTGATCGCCTTGCTGCCGTATCTGGGGTTTGAGGAGGCTCGGGAGTGGGCCAACCGATTCGCCGCCGACGAAGGTAGTTGTTGACGAAATGGTCTGTATATGTTCTCATTGTCTGGTCGAACTTCCAGTTCGACGACCTCGGAGCGGATCCGTCGTACCCTGGACGTCCGCTCCTTCGCAGACTTTCAACCAAGCCCGGAGGGGTCCCCCTGACGCCCTCCGGGTCGTCTGCGGTCGCGTCGCCGCCGGTACTCCTGCAGCGCCTCCTCGAACGCGCGGCGGGAGAAGTCGGGCCAGAGCTCTTCGCGGAAGATCAGCTCGGAGTCGGCCAGCTGCCAGAGGAGGTAGTTGGAGAGCCGGCGCTCGCCGCTGGTCCTGATCATCAGCTGCGGGTTGTGCATCTCCGGCGCGTAGAGGCCGCGGGCGAACTCGTCCTCGTCGCCACCGTCGAAGGCCGCCGCGGCGCGGACGATCTCGGCCCGGCCGCCGTAGTTGAAGGGGACGAAGAAGCTGATGCGGCGGTTGGCGTCGGTCAGCGCTTCGGCCCGTTCCATGCGCTCGACCAGGCTCGGCGGCAGGGGCGCGCCGCGGTCGCCGATGAAGCGCAGCCGCACGCCCTCCTCGTGGAGCTCCGGGGTGACCGCGTCGATGTACTCGGCGAGCAGGGCGAGGAGGCCGTCGACCTCCTGGCTCGGGCGTTCCCAGTTCTCGGTGGAGAAGGCGTAGATCGTCAGCTCCTCGACCCCGAGCTCGACCGCGTCGCGTAGCCGGGCTCGCACGTTCTCGGCCGCCGCCCGGTGGCCCTCGCCGACGGGGAGGTCGCGCTGCCGGGCCCAGCGCCGGTTGCCGTCGGTGATGATCGCGACGTAGCGGGCGCCGTCGAGCGTCATGAGGCCAGCTTCAGCGCCGCGGAGAGGACGCGGACCGGGCCGCTCCCGGCCGCGGCCGGGCGTCGTTCGGTCGGGTCGGCGGCGCCGAGGTAGTAGGCGAGCACTCCATTCAGGATCGCTTCGTGGGTGGCGCGGCGGGGAGCGTCGCGCAGCGCCCGCCGGGCGCCGGCGACGAGGAAGTCGATCCGTGCCGGCGCCTCCTCGCCGGCGTGGCGCATGTAGTTGTGCTCGCCGTCGCGCGCGTCGCGCTCGCGGTCGACGAAGTCGTCGAGCAGCACGGTGAGCGCGCCGATCCAGGGGTCGTAGGCGGCGGCGATCGCCTCCGCCTCGGCGGCGCTCGCCCCCGGCGTGCCGGCCAGCGCGATCAGCGCGTGGGCGCCGACCGAGGAGCTGGCGCCGGCGGCAGCCTCCCACCAGCGCAGCCCCGGCGAGGCGTCGAGCGTCGTCGCCCAGGCCTCGAGCCCGGCGCCGCCCTCGGCATGGGTGTGGCTCTGCCCCGCGCCGCAGCGCCGGGCCGCCCGCCGCGCCGCCGGCAGGGCGGCGGGGGAGGGGAGGGTGGCGACGGCGGCCTGGCACTCGGCGACCAGCGCGTCGAGGTAGCCGCCGTCCTCGCCGCGGCCGTGGTGCGCGTACCAGTCGAGCGATGCGGCGCCCGGCGTCAGCGCCGTGATCAGCGAGTCGTGCAGTCGCAGGCCATCGGCGAGCTGGTCCGGGCCGCCTTCCTCGCCGAGGCTGTCGAGGTAGTCGACGGCGACCTGCAGCGCGGTCGTGGCGCGGATGACCGCCCGGCGCCCGCGTCGCGGCGCCGCCGTCGCCAGCGCCGCCGTCGCCTCCACGTTGCCGCGCTTCTCGGTCAGGGCGGCGGTCGCCTGCGCGCGCAGGATCGGGTCGGGGATCCGCGCGGCGCGCGCCTCCCACCGCGCCAGCTCCCGGTCGACGACGGGAAGGATCGTCGTCCGGTAACGGACCAAGGTGGCGACGGTGACCACCACCTGGAGCGGCGCCTCGAGCGCTCGTGGTACGTCGAAGGACTTCATAGATGAAGTGCTCAAGGGTAATCGTGTCGAGTCCATCGGTGTGCCGGCGAAGGGACGGTACGTTTCTGTTCTCCGGTGATCACGGGGGCGATCGTCGCGGCCCTCTAACCTCGTCGCATGGATACGCAGCGTCTCGGCGAGGTTCTCGCGGCGGCGGGTGAGCCCGCCTACCGCGCCTCCCAGGTCTGGGAGTGGGTCGCCCGCGGCGTGGAGGGATACGACGAGATGACGAACCTGCCCGCCGGGCTGCGGGAGCGGCTCGCCGCCGCGGTGCCGCTCTCGACGCTCGCCGTCCGCGCCGAGGCGCGCTCCGACGACGGCACGGTGAAGACGCTTTTCGACACCGTCGACGGGCGGCCGTTGGAGGCGGTGCTGATGCGCTACCGCGACGGCCGGCGCTCGGTCTGCGTCTCCTCGCAGTCGGGCTGCCCGCTCACCTGCACCTTCTGCGCGACCGGGAAGATGAAGTTCGGCCGCAACCTCACCGCCGACGAGATCCTCGACCAGGCTCTCCACTTCCGCCGGGTCGAACCGATCGACCACGTCGTCTTCATGGGGATGGGGGAGCCGACGATGAACATCGACAACGTGCTCGCCGCCTGCGAGCGGCTGCCCGACGTCGGCGTCACCAACCGCCGCACCTCGATCTCCACGGTCGGCTGGGTGCCCGGGATCGACCGGCTCGCCGAGTGCGAGATGCCGATCGGCCTGGCGCTCTCCCTGCACGCGCCCAACGACGGGCTGCGCTCGCAGCTGATGCCGGTCAACGACCGCTTCCCGCTGGCCGAGGTGCTCGCCGCCTGCGATCGGTACCGGGCCAAGCGCCGGCGCAAGGTCTTCGTCGAGTACGTGATGCTCGACGGCGTCAACGACCACCCCGAGCACGCGCGCGAACTCGCCGCCCTGCTCGACCCGCGGATCTACAAGATCAACCTCATCCCCTACAACCCGACCGGCGCCTACGACGGCTCCTCGCCGGAGCGGATCGACGCCTTCCGCGCGATCCTCGCCGAGCACCGCGTCCCCGCCACCGTCCGCCTCACCCGCGGCCGCGACATCGACGCGGCCTGCGGCCAGCTCGCCGCCAAAGCGACCCCGGCCTAGCCGATCGACATCGGGCTGGGGAGTTGACGGCCGCGATTCGTGGCCCTGCCCGCCCTCACCGGGGCTTACAGGAGGGACGGCCGGGCCCGGGCGTCTCGGAGGCGACCCGCGCAGGCTGAAGCCGCGTCCGAGACGCCTGGGACGGGAGGTTTTCAGGGGGAGGGCACGCTTCGGTGCGCTTCCGGGGGATGTCCGTCACGAAGACACCTCACCTCGGAATGCTCAGGAAGATCCGCGGAACATTTCGGTTGCTGGGTAACCGAAATGTTCCGCGGATCTTCCTGAGCGGTGGGTCTCCCGGCACCCATCACGAAGACACCGCGCGATCTCCCGTGAGGCGTGCGCCTCACGGGAAGGACGCCACGGAGACGTCACGGGTCCACCGCGCCCGGGAGGTGCCCGTGGAGCCTGACTCGGTCATAGGCCGAGTTTCCCTCTACGGCAAGGTCCTGACCGATGGGGAAAGCGTGTCGGATGCGACATCTCGGTGACGATCCTCACGTCCCCTTGGAGTTCGTGGCGTCCCCGTGGGCCGGGGGACGTCCGTGACGAGGACACCGCGTCCTCGGCGCACCTCTCCCGGCACCCCCCGATGAGTTCGCACTTGTCACCGCTATGCGGTGAC
>DATJUK010000119.1:0-10504 GCA_035502495.1 Solirubrobacterales bacterium | reverse complement strand
CTTATCACCGCTATGCGGTGATAAGTGCGAACTCACCCGCGGTGACGGGGCCGGGGTGGGCGCGGGGCGTTTCGGGCTGGCTCAGGCACCCGGCCGCCCGCTCGCGTTGGATCGAGATCGCTGATCTACCTAAGGGGGATTTCAGGGTCTCCCCCCGAGATCGGGGGGATTGGATCAGGTCGCGAAAACATGTGTAGCCGGGAGGTGTCTGGGTAGAGAAGGCCGCTCCGCACTTCTGGCGGCCGAGCACCCTGGCAGAGGAAGGTCGTACACCGACGAACCCCCGGAAGGAGGTCCGTATGCGCGTCGACATCGTCATTCCCGCGCACAACGAGCAGGACCGCATCGGTTCGATGCTGGACACATATCTGGCCCGCTGCCCGGGTCCGGACATGCGCTTTCTGGTCGCCCTCGACCGCTGCACCGACGGCACCCGGGAGGTGGTCGCGGACCGGGCGGCGCGCGACCGGCGGGTGGAGACGCTCGACTACCCCAAGCTCGGCAAGGGCGGCGTGCTGATGGAGGCGTTCCGCCACTGCAACGGCGACCTGGTCGGCTTTGTCGACGCCGACGGGGCGACGCCGCCGAGCGAGATGCTGCGGCTGATCGACGCCGCCCGCGACCGCGACGGGGCGATCGCCAGCCGCCGCCACCCGGCCTCGGTCCTGCCCGCCCGCCGCAGCCTCGCCCGCGAGGTGACCAGCGCCGGCTTCGCCTTCACCGTGCGTCGGCTCTTCCGCCTCCCCTACGAGGACACCCAGTGCGGGGCGAAGGTGTTCCGTCGCGCGGCGATGGCGCGGATGCTGCCGCTCCTGACCTCGCGCGACTTCCTCTTCGACGTCGACGTGCTGCTGGTCGCCCGCCGGCTCGGCTACCGGATCGAGACCGTGCCGACGATCTGGATCGACCGCGAGGGCTCGCGGCTGAAGGCGGGTGGCGACGCGAAGAGGATGGCCGCCTCGGCGCTGCGGCTGTGGCTCCACCACCGCGTGATCCCGGTCGACACCGAAGGGCCGACCGACCCGAGCGCGGTGCCGCCCGGGGTCAGGGACGACTCGCCCACGGGGTTCCCGGGCGCCGAGGTAGGCGCCCGCCGGACGGGCACCGAAGCGGCGGGCGCTCCGACCGTCGGGGGCCGCGACGTCGACGCGCCCGAGGAGGACCGCCGCGCGGCGGCCGAGCCGGTAAGGGATCGCCGGGCCGCGGCCGAGTCCGAAAAGGACCGCCGTGTGGCAGCCGAGCCCGAGGAGGATCGCCGTGCGGCAGCCGAGCCCGAGGAGGATCGCCGTGCGGCAGCGGAGTCCGAGGAGGACCATCGTGCGGCGGCCTGACGTGGCGATCGTCAGCCCCTATCCGCCCGCCGGCCGGCGCCATGCCGGGCGCAGCGGGGTCGCCTCCTACGCCGGCAACCTCGCCCAGGCGCTGGGCGGGCGGGGGATGCAGGTGACCGTGGTGGCGCCGACCGAGCCCGACCTTCCGGCCGGGCGGGAAGCCGATGGCGCGGTGACGGTCGAGCGCCGGTTCCGGCGCGGCCCCGGGGCGGTGCCGAGCGCCGCCCGCGCGGCGCTCGCGACCGGCGCCCCGGTGGTCCACGTGCAGCACGAGTTCTTCCTCTACGGCGGCGTCGGCTCGATGCCGGGCCTCCTCCCCGGCCTCGGCCTGCTGCGCGCCCGCGGGGTCGGCCCGGTGGTGACGATGCACCACGCCGTCGACCCGGCCGACGTCGACGACGACTTCGTCCGCATGCACCGGGTGCGGGCGCCGCGGCCGGCGCTGCGCCTCGGCCTCGCCGCCGTGCAGGAGACGATCGGCCGGCTCGCCCGGCGGGTGATCGTGCACGAGGGCCGCTTCGCCTCGGTGGTGCGCGACGCGGCGGTGGTCCCGCACGGGGTCGAGGGGGTCGGGCCGGGGACCGAGGCCGCGGCCGCGGCGGAGGACGACGGGCGGCTGACCCTGCTCTGCTTCGGCTTCATCGCCCCTTATAAGGGGCTCGAGCTGGCGCTCGAGGCGGCCTCGCTGGCCCGCGAGGAGGTGCGCCTGCTGGTCGTCGGCGGCGAGCACCCGCGGCTCCTCGACGGCGGCGAGCGCTACGGCGACTCGCTGCGGCAGCGCTGGCCGGGAAGCGGCGAGTTCTCCGGCTACGTCGAGGACGCCGAGCTGCCGCGCTGGTTCGCCCGCGCCGACCTCGCCCTCTTCCTCTACCCGCGCCCGTTCGCGACCAGCGGGGCGCTCGCCTTGGCCGTCGCCCACGGGCTGCCGGCGCTGCTCTCCCCCACGCTCGCCGGCCTGGTCGGCGCGCCGCCGGAGCTGGTCGCCCCCACCGACGCCGTCGCGCTCGCCCGGCGCCTGCGCGCGCTGGCCGCCGACCGCGCCGCCCTGGAGCCGCTGCGCCGCGCCTCGGCGGAGCTGACCCGGGACCGCTCCTGGGACTCCGTCGCCGACCGCCACGCGCGGATCTACGCCGAGGTGGCTCGTGCCTAGCGCCCTGCTCGCCGGCCACTTCGGTCCCTCCGACGCGGGCGAGGCGGCGACGCTCGGCGCCTTCGCGCGGGCCCTGCCGGAGTGGACCCCGGTCCTCGCCAGCGGCGATCCGCGGGCGAGCCAGGCCGCGCACGGCTGCGCCACCGTCGACGCGCGCCGGCCGCGGGCGATGATCAGCGCCGCCGCGCGGACCGACGCGACCGTGTTCGCGGGCTGGTCGATCGGCGAGGGCGAGGCGGCGCGGCCGGGACTGCGGACCGCGGTCGCGGCAGTCGCGGCGGCGAAGCTGCGGCGGCGGCCGACGGCCCTGCTCGGCATCTCCGCGCGGGCGGCCCGCGGGGCCTGGCAGCGGCGGCTCTCCCGCCGGCTCCTCGAGTGGGCCGACCTGGTGGTGCTGCGCGACGAGCTCTCCGCCCGCCACCTCGAGGGCGCCGGGGTGCGCGGACCGTTCCGGATCGGCACCGACCCGGCCTGGCTCGGCCTGCGCGACCGCCGCGCCGAGGGCCGCGCGCGGCACCGGCCGCGCAACGTCGTGGTCGAGATCGAGGCCCGCTCCTGCCCGCCGCGGCTGGCGGACCGGCTCGGCGAGGCGCTCGGGATGCTGGCGAGCGACGACGTCGAGGTCGAGCTGCAGCCCTGGCGGGACGCCGCCGCCCACGGGCTGGTGGCGGAGCTGGCGGGGCGGATCGAGCGGCCGGTGAAGGTGCTGCGCCCGCCCGCCGAGCTGGGCGCCGGCGAGCGCTCGCCGGCCGGCGCCGGGGCGGTCGTCGCGCTCGGCTCCCACGCCTTGATCGGCGCCGCCGCGGCGGGCGTCCCGGCGGTCGCGGTGGCCTGCGAACCGGCCGCCGCCGGGCTGGCGCGGCGGCTCGACCAGCCGCTGGTCGAGGCCGACGCCGAGGCCGAGGAGATCGCCGCCGCGATCACCGCCGCGCTGGTCGGCGAGCCGCCGCGGCCGAACGCGGTGGCGGGCCAGATCGCCACCGCCGAGGAGGGCTTCCGCCTGCTCCGCCTGCTGCTCTCCGAGGGGCGCAGCGAGGAGGAGACCGGGGAGCTCAGCGGGCTGCCGCTGCGCCGGGGGCCGGGACGATGAGCCACGGCACGCGAGCGCCGAACCGGGTGGAATTCGCCCGGTTTCGGCGCGGGCATCGGCGCGGCCGGGAAGGACGCGGACCTGACGGCGTGGCGAAGCCACGCCCGGCGGTCGAGGACGCCGCCGGGTGCGGCGCGGGCCGGCCAGGGAGGAAGAGCGTTGCCTGACTCGGCACTCGCCCTGCGCCGGGTGGCCGGCAACTCCCTGCGGACCAGCCGCGCGGCGGTCCGCGAGCAGGCCCTGGTCGCCGGCGGCCAGATCCTGTCCGGGGTCGGCAACCTCGTCTATGCGGCCGCCATGGCGCGGATCCTGACCCCCGGCGGGTTCGCCGAGCTGGCCGCCTTCCTCGCCCTCTTCCTGCTGGTCGCGGTGCCCTCGCTGAGCCTCGCCGCGGGCGGCGCCCTCGACCCCGAGCTGGCGCGCCGGCGGCGCGGCAAGGTGCTCGCCTGGTCGATCCCGGCCTCGCTCGGGCTGGGCGCGCTCGCCGTCGTCATCGCCCCCGCGCTGGGCCTCTCGCTCGCAACCGCGCCGGCGCTGGCGACGACCCCTACCCTGGTCGCCCTGGTCGAGCTCGACCGCGGCCGCCTCTACGGCGAGCGCGCCTACGACTGGGTGACCGGCAGCCTGGTCGCCGAACCGGTGGTGCGGCTCGGCGTCGGCTGCGCGCTGGCCGCCTCCTTCGGGGTCGCGGGCGGGGCGGTCGGGGTGGTCGCGGGCGGGCTCGCCGGGCTCGCCGTCGCCCGCCTCGGGCACGGGCAAACCCGCCGGCGGACCGGCCTGGAGGACGAGGCCCGTGACCGACGCGGGCCGGCGTCGAAGGCCGCCGCGCTCACCTTCCTCTTCCTCGCCGTGGTCCAGTGCCAGGACATCGTCTTCGCCAACGCCACCCTGAGCGGGGTCGAGGCGGCGCGCTTCGCCGCGATCTCGACCCTCGGCGGGGCGGCGGTCTTCGCCACCGCGACGATCCCCTTCGTGCTGATGCCGCGCGCCCGCGAGGGCGAGCCGGGGGCGCTCGGGGCGGCGCTCGGGACCGCCGCGGTGCTCGGCGGCGGCGCCGTGATCGCGACCCTGATCGCCGCCGAACCGATCCTCACGATCGCCTTCGGCGGCGGCCGCTTCGCCCCGATCGCCGCCTTCCTGCCCGCCTACATGCTGGCGATGGCGCTGCTCGGGCTGGCCCGGGTGCTGGCCGCCGACGCGGTGGTCCGCGGGGTGCGCCGGGTGACCTGGATGGTGCTCGGCGCCGGCGCCCTGCAGCTCGGCCTGCTGTTCGCGATCGGCGATTCGGCCGCGGGCGTCGGCCTCGCGACCCTGGCCGCGGCGACGGCCCTGACCGCGGCGCTGGCGCTCGAGCACGCGCTCGGCGCCCGGCCGCGAACGCTCGGCGCCCGGCGGCACGCGCTCGGCGTCTGGCGGCACGCGCTCGCCACCCGAGCGCACGCGCTCGGCTCCCGGCCGCAAGCGCTCGCCACCCGGCCGCACGCGCTCGGCGCCCGGCCGCAAGCGCTCGGATCCCGGCCGCAAACGCTCGCCGCCGCCGCGACGACCGAGGCGCCGGTCGTGGAGCCGCCCACCGAGGACGCGCCGACGGCGGATCAGCTGCCGATCAACGGCCACCTGCCCGAGCACCGGTGGGCGCCGGAGGCGACCTGGAAGCGCACCGCGCTGATCCTCGGCGCGATGGTGCTCGCCGCGATCGGGCTGCGGCTGCTCGCCGGGCGCAGCCTCTGGCTCGACGAGGCGACCTCCTGGTATGAGACCCAGCTGCCCTTCCACCGGATGATGGAAGTGCTGCGCGACACCGACGTGCACCCGCCCGGCTACTTCACCGTCCTCTGGGCCACCGTGCGCGAGTTCGGCGACGGCGAGCTCGCCCTGCGGCTGCCCTCGCTCTTCGCCGCCACGGCGCTGGTGCCGATGCTCTACGTCGCCGGCAAGGCGATGTACGACCGCACCACCGGACTGGTCGCCGCCGGGTTCGCCGTGGTCGCCCCGATCGTCGTCTGGTACGCCCAGGAAGCGCGCATGTACGCGCAGCTGATGCTGCTCGCGGTGGTCGCGATCTGGGCGCTCTACCGGGCGCTGGAGAGCGGCCGCGCCCGCTACTGGCTCCTCTACGCGACGGCCGGCGCGGCGCTCGCCTGGACCCACTACTTCGCCCTGCTGCCGCTGCTCGTCTTCGAGGCGGCGATCCCGGTGATCGCCTGGCAGCAGCGCGACCGCGACGGCGTCTCCTCCCGCCGGCTGATCGTCGGCGGGATCCTCGCGAGCCTGCTGATGGCGGCGCTGATCGCGCCGCTCGTCCCCTTCGCCCACCACCAGTTCTCGGTCAACCAATCGGCGGGCAAGGGGTTCGACGCGCCGAGCCAGGTGGGGGGCGCGGTGGAAAACCAGGTCTCGCTCTACGCCGCGCTGACCAACGGGACCTGGGCGGTCTTCGGCTACCACTCGAACGCCACGATGGCCAACCTGACGGCGCTCTGGCCGCTGCTGATCCTGCTGGCGCTGATGCTGCTCGGCCGCGGCCGCTCGCGGGCGACGACGCTGCTGCTCGCCGCGGTCTTCGTGCCGACCGCGATGCTGACCGCGCTCTCGCTCGACCAGCCCTTCCTCTTCGAGGTCCGCTACAACCTCACCGCGGTCCCCTTCCTGCTGCTGCTCGGCGCGCGCGCCGTCACCACCTGGCCGCACACCGCTCGCGGCCGGGCGGCGCTCGTCGCCGTCGCCGTCGCCGCCTTCGGCGTCGGCCTCGCCGACCAGCAGTGGAACGGCGCCAACCCGCGGACCTACGACTTCGAAGGGGCGCTCCACGAAGTGGCCGCGAAGTCGACCCCCGAAGACGTGCTGATGTACATGCCGCACGACCTCAACAACCTGGTCGCCTACTACCCGCCGGGGCTGAAGGTGCGGCGGCTCGGCGAAAACATGCCGGCGGCGAAGGTGCCGCGCGTCTTCGTCATGGAGAGCTTCTTCGAAGACCGCGAAAACGACGCCGCGACCCGCCAGGCGCTGGTGAAGCTGCGCGGCGAACGCGAGCTGGTGCGGCGGATGAAGTTCAGCCAGGTGGAGGTGTGGGAGTTCCGGTGAGCCGCGGTAGTCCCGACCCCGATCCCCGCCTGCGGGCGCCCGACTGGAGCCCGGACCCGGCGCCGCCGCGACGCCTGCGCCTGCTGGCGCTGCTGATGGTGCCGCTCGCCCTCTGGTACTTCGGCTGGCTGCTGCAGCCGGGTCGGGTCGGGGTGCCGGCGCTCTTCGCCCTGCTGGTCGCGGCGGAACTCTTCAACCTCTTCCAGGCGGGCGGCTTCTGGTGGACGGTGACGCGCAGGGACCGCCGCCCGGCGCCCGCGCCCCTGGCCCGGGAGGGCGCGCCGCCGCTGGTCGACGTCCTCGTCCCCACCTACGACGAGCCGCTCGAGGTGCTCGAGCCGACCGTGGCCGCGGCGCTCGAGATGCGCGGCGCGCGGCTCGTGGTCAGCGTCCTCGACGACGGCTGCCGGCCGGAGGTGGAGGCGATGGCCGAGCGGCTCGGGGCGCGCTACGTGGCGCGCCGGGAGCGCGCGGGCGCGAAGGCCGGGAACATCAACTCGGCCCTGCTCTCGACCGGCTCGCCGTTCGTCGCCGTGCTCGACTGCGACCACGTCCCCCGCCCCGACTTCCTCGCGCGCACGCTGGCGCCGATGGTCGACGAGAAGGTCGCCTTCGTGCAGACCCCGCAGTACTACGCCAACGCCCGCCGGGGCGGGATCGCAGCCGCCGCCTGGGCCCAGCAGGCGCTCTTCTTCGGCGCGATCTCGCGCGGCAAGGACGCCGACCAGGCGATGTTCTGCTGCGGCACCAACGTGCTCTTCCGGCGCACCGCGCTGGAGTCGGTGGGCGGCTTCCCCACCGACTCGATCACCGAGGACTTCGTGCTCTCGGTGCGGATGCACGAGCGCGGCTGGGAGACCCGGTACCTGCCGGAGGTGCTGGCGGTCGGCCTCGGCCCCGAGGACATGGCCTCCTACGTGAGCCAGCAGCGGCGCTGGGCGCGCGGCTGCCTGGGGGCGATCGGGCCGGTGCTGAAGGCGCGGCTGCCGCTGCGCAAGCGGCTCCACTACCTGCTCTCCTCGGCCTACTTCCTCAGCGGCTGGGCGCTGCTCGTCTACATGTCGTTCCCGGTGATCCGGATCCTCACCGGCGCGCAGCCGATCGCCGCCGCCTCGGCCGATCAGTTCCTGGTCCACTTCGCTCCCTACTTCTGCACCGCGCTGGCGATGGTCGTGGTGGCCGGGCGGGGCGCCTACACGTTCGGCGGCTTCGCCCTGGCGGCGGCCAACTTCTGGGTCCAGATCCTCGCCTCGCTGGCGGCGCTGACGCGGCGGGCCGGGCGCTTCGTCGTCACCCCGAAGCGCGGGGAGGGACGGCGCCAGCCGCTGGCGGTGGCGCCGGCGCTGGTGGTGATCGCGGCGCTGCTCGCGGCCTCGGCCTGGGGCCTCGCCCACCAGCGCTCGCCGAGCACGCTGAACAACGTCGCCTTCGCCCTCCTGCACGTGACCGTGCTGGCGAGCGGGGCGCGCTGGGCGCTGATGCGCGACGGGGGCGCCGAGGCGGAGCTCGAGGATGAGCGCGAGGCGCGGCCGCGGACCGGGGGTGGGCGCGAGGCACGGTCGCGGACCGGGGGTGGGCGCGAGGTCGAGCGCCATCCCGGCGGCGATCCGGTCGGCGAGGCGCGGCGATGACGCTCGGGCTGCCGCAACCGGCGCCCGAGCGGCGGCGGCCGACGGCGGTGGGCTTCCGGCGCCGAGGGCTGCTCGCGGCGGCGGCGGTCGCGGGCGTCGCCGCGGTCCTCGCCGTGGTGCTCCTCCTGCGCGGTGGCGGCGGTGACGATGGCGGGCGCTCGGAGGCGAGCGCCGCCGCGGCCGCCGACGCCTTCCTCACCCGCTACGTCGAACCCGACGGGCGGGTGTCGCGCCGCGACCAGGGCGGCGACACGGTCAGCGAGGGGCAGGCCTACGCGATGCTGCTCGCCGCCGACCAGGGCCGGGGGAGGACCTTCGCCAGGGTCTGGGGCTGGACGCGCGAGAACCTGCGCCGGCCCGACGGCCTGCTCGCCTGGCACTGGGCGGGCGGCGAGGTGGTCGATCCGCACTCGGCCGCCGACGGCGACCTCGACGCCGCCTGGGCGCTGCTCCTCGGCGCGCGCCGGTTCGGCGCGCCCGCCTACCGCGCCGAAGGGCTGAAGCTGGGGAGCGCGATCCTCGAACACGAGACGGTCTCGCTCGACGGCCGCTCGCTGCTGGTCGCCGGCGACTGGGCGACCCGCTTCCCCGCGGTGGTCGACCCGAGCTACTTCTCCCCCGCCGCCTTCGCCGCGCTCGGCCGCGCCTCGGGCGACCCGCGCTGGGGCGAGCTGGCGGCGACGGGCCGCGAAGTCCTCGCCCAGGTGAGCGAAGCGCCGAGCGGGCTGGCGCCCGACTGGGCGACGGTCGAAGCCGACGGGCACGCGGTGCCGAGCCCGCCGCCGGGCGAAGCGGGGGGCGAAGCCGCCTTCGGCTACGACGCGGTGCGGGTGCCGCTCTGGCAGGGGGCGGGCTGCGAAGCCGAAGCCCGCGAACTGGCCGCCCGCCCCGCCCACTTCCTCGCCGAGGCGATGGCCGGGCCCTCGCCGGCGTCGACCTACGCCCTGGACGGCGAACCGCGCGGCGGCGAGGCCGGCGCCCCGGTCCTGGTCGCGACGGCGGCCGCGGTGGCGGCGTCGGAGAGTGGCGGCGGGACGGCGGCGAGGGGCGGCGGCGGGGCCACGGCGGAGGTCGACGGTGGCGGGGCGGCGAGGGCCGAGGGTGGCGAGGCCGCGGCGAGGGGCGGCGGCACGGCGGCGGGGAGCGCCGCCGCGTGGCTCGACCGGGCGGCGGCCGCCGACCAAGCCCAACCGACCTACTACGGCGGCGCGCTCGTCGCGCTCGGCCGGGCGGCGCTCGAACCGGGTGGTGGCCTCGGGTGCTGAAGGTGCTCTTCATCGGCGGCTACGGGCGCAGCGGCTCGACCCTGCTCGACCGCGTGCTCGGCCAGGTGCCCGGGTTCCTCTCGGTCGGCGAGCTACGCCACGTCTTCGAGGAGGGCTTCCTCGAGAACCGCCGCTGCGGCTGCGGCACCCGCTTCCGCGAGTGCGGCTTCTGGCGCGCCGTGACCGTGCGCGCCTTCGGCCCGCTGGAGCGCGCCGAGGTGGACGAGATGGCGGCGCTGAAGCGGCGCGTGGACCGCTGGTGGAAGGCGCCGCTGCTCGGCTGGCGGCTGGGGACGCCGCGGGCCCGCCGCGAGGTCGGGGCCTACCGCGAGGTGCTGCGCCGCCTCTACGCGGCGATCGCCGCCGAGTCGGGCGCCCGCGTGCTGATCGACTCCTCCAAGGACGTCTCCCACGGCTATGCGCTGCGCGGGCTCGAGGACTCGCTCGACCTCCACGTCCTGCACCTGGTCCGCGACCCGCGGGCGGTCGCCTTCTCGTGGCAGCGGAAGAAGTTCAACCCCGGCGCCGACGAGCCGATGAACCGCTACAGCCTGCTGCGCACCAGCGCCGAGTGGACGGCGATCAACGCGCTGACGCGCTTCCACCGGCGCAGCGGCGCCCGCTACGCGAGCCTCCGCTACGGCGACTTCGCCGCCGACCCCGAGGCGGCGGTCGAGGGGGTGCTCGGGTTCCTCGGCGAGCCCGACCGCCCCAACCCGGTGGCGCCCGACCGCACCGTCCACCTGGCCGCCGACCACACCGCCGCCGGCAACCCGAACCGCTTCCGCCGCGGCGAGGTCGCGATCCGCCCCGACGAGGAGTGGCGCCGCTCGATGTCCCCCGCCGGCCGCCTCCTGGTCGGCGCCCTGACCCTTCCCGGCCTCCGCCGCTACACCCGCCCCGACCCCCGGCGAGTCCGCGCCCGGTGAGTTCGCAGTTATGACCGCTAT
>DATJUK010000118.1:0-14424 GCA_035502495.1 Solirubrobacterales bacterium | reverse complement strand
CGTTCGCAGTAATCGCCGCTATGCGGCGATTACTGCGAACGCACGGGGCGCGGCGCCTGGCTCGTGGGGTCACTCGGTCCGGGGGGCGACGACGATCGCACCGAGGGGTGGGGTCTGGAGCCAGGCGAGCGCCTCGTGGTTGGCCTTCGCCGCGCGGCGGTTGGGGCGCTCGGGCAGGGCGGCGATCGAGCAGTCGGACGCGGCCGCGGCGGCGTCGAGTGCGCCACCGGCACCTTCCAGCGGCGGGCCCAGCAGGATCACCAGCTCGTAGGCGTTGCGCAGCTTCGCGGTCATGTGGCGGAAGCTGCCCAGGCCGAGCAGGGCGTGCGCCTTGGACGTCGGCCGGCCGGCGACGACGCAGGCGAGGGGCCCGGCCTCGGTCGAGGCGGCCGAGCCGGCCAGGGCCAGCGGCTGCACGACGTCGGCGGGCCTCGCCTCCCAGCGCAGGTACTCGTGCAGGCCGGGCTCCGCCGCCAGCCCCAGGTCGGCCGCGAGGCGCGGGCGCTCGACGTCGCACTCGACCACCGCGGTCGCCGCCCCGGCCGCAGAGGCCACCCCGGCGAGCGCCACGGCCGCCGTCGCCGCCGCCGCCTCGGCCCCGGTGACCAGCACCACCCGGCGCGTCCCCAGCCGCTCGCGCACCCCGCGCAGCGCCTCGAGGTCGCGCCGGCGCAGGCCCCAGGCGCGCCCGTTGGAGGACGACGGCGCGCCGATCTCGGCCAGCACGGCCAGCTTCCTCATCGGGACGGGATCACCGTGGCGCGATCATCGGGACAAGTTCACACCGTCGCCTGCTCACATCCGCTCGGGCGCCGAGATCCCGAGCAGCCCGAGCGCCCCGGCGATCGTCCGCTTCGCCGCCAGGCAGAGCGCCAGCCGCGAGGCCTCGACCCCCTCCCCCTCGGCGCCGACGACCTTGCAGTCACGGTAGAAGGCGTGGAAGTCGGCGGCGACCGCGGTCGAGTAGGCGCAGATCCGGTGCGGCGCCCGCCGCGCGGCCGACTCGCGCACCTCGTGGGGGAATTCGAGCAGCCGCTTGACCAGCGCCTTCTCGCTCGCCGCCAGCGGCTCGGAGCGCTGCCCGGGGTCGAGCGACGCCGGCACCCCGCCCCCCTCCTCCGTCGCCTTGCGCAGGATCGAGGCGATCCGCGCGTGCGCGTACTGGACGTAGTAGACCGGGTTGTCGGAGGCCTGCTTGCGGGCCAGCGCGAGGTCGATGTCGACGGTCGTCTCGTGGCTGCGCCAGAGCATGAACCAGCGCACCGCGTCGACGCCGATGTCGTCGATCAGGTCGTCGAGCGAGACGAAGTCGCCGCTGCGCTTCGACATCTGCGCCCGCTGGCCGTCCTCGACGATGTGGACCAGCGACATGATCAGCGCCTCGAAGCTGTCGGGGTCGGCGCCGAGCGCCGCGATCGAGGCGCGCAGCCGACCGATGTAGCCGTGGTGGTCGGCGCCGAGCACGTCGATCAGTCGGCCGAAGCCGCGCTCCAGCTTGTCCCAGTGGTAGGCGATGTCGGGCATCAGGTAGGTCGGCTCGCCGTCGGAGCGGATCAGCACCCGGTCCTTGTCGTCGCCGAAGGTGGTCGTGCGCAGCCACAGGGCGCCCTCGTGCCGGTAGGTGTGCCCGCCCGCGTCGAGCTTGGCGAGCGCGCTATCGACGTCGCCCCGCTCGACCAGGCTGCGCTCCGAGAACCAGGTGTCCATCTCGACGCCGAAGCGGGAGAGGGTGGCGCGGACCGCGCCGATCATCAGCTCGATGCCCCGCGTGCCGACCGCCTCGAGGTCGCCGGGATCGATTCCCTCGGCGGCGATCGCCTTGCCCAGCTCGGCCACGTACTCGCCCTGGTAGCCGTTCTCCGGCAGCTCCTCGCCGCGCATCCGGGCGGCGATCGAGCGGGCGAAGTTGGTGATCTGGGAGCCCGCGTCGTTGATGTAGTACTCGCGCTCGACCTCGTGGCCGATCGCCCGCAGGAGGCGCACCACCGCGTCGCCGTAGGCGGCGCCGCGGCCGCCGCCGACGTGCAGCGGGCCGGTCGGGTTGGCGGAGACGAACTCGACCAGGATCTTCTCCGGGGCCTCGGTGGCGGCCGGGCCGAGGTCGTCGCCGGCGGCGAGGAGGCCGGCGAGGGCGCGCCGGTACCAGGCGTCGGAGAGGAAGAGGTTGACGAAGCCGGGGCCGGCGACCTCGACCCGGTCGAGGCTCCCCGCGGCGCCGCCGAGGCTGCCTTCGAGCTCGCCGCGGAGGCGCTCGGCCACCGCCCGCGGGTTGTCGCCGAGCGGCCCGGCGAGCAGCATCGCCGCGTTCGAGCTGTAGTCGCCGAGGTCGGGCTTGGGGGGGCGGTCGAGGGTCGGGGCGGGCTCGGTCGGCTCGCCGTCGCGGAGCGCCCGGGCGGCGGCCTCGACGGCTCCGCGAAGCTCGGCGATCGAATCGGTCGGTGGCATGCGGCAATCGTAAGCGTCCATCCGCGGATCCGCGTGCGCGGCCGGCCTGCGCCGCTCCCAGCGAGGCAGGGCGCGGGGAGGCCGGCCGGCAGCGCCATCTGGGCGACCGGGGACGGCGCCCCGCGAAGCGCGCGGTGGCGGCGGACGGGCGCGGGATCCGCGGCGGGACGCGCGGGGCCGGGTAGTCTGGATCGCTTGCGCGTAGGGGTGATCTCAGACGTCCACTCCAATCTGCCGGCCTTGTCGGCGGTGCTCGAGTCGATCGACGCCGCCGCGCCGGAGGAGATCTGGTGCCTCGGCGACGTGGTCGGCTACGGCGCCCAGCCTGACGAGTGCGCGACGCTGGTGCGGGAGCGCTGCGCGATCTCGCTGAACGGCAACCACGACCTCGCGGTGACCGGGGCGATCGACGCGGCGACCTTCTCGGAGACGGCGCGCGCGGCGGTGGACTGGACCCGCGCGAACGCGGCGCCGGCGACCGTCGAGTTCCTCGCCGGGCTGGCCCCGGAGGGCGAGCGCGAGGGCCTCGGCCTCTTCCACGCCTCCCCCCGCGACCCGGTCTGGGAGTACGTGCTCTCGATCGACCAGGCCGAAGCGGGCCTCGACGCCCAGCGCGACCGGATCTGCCTGATCGGCCACTCGCACGTCTCGCTGTTCTTCACCCGCCCGCCCTCCACCGGGCGCCGCAGCTTCGCCACCGGCGCCCAGATGACCGACGGCGACCTGCTCGACCTCGACGAGGGCGAATGGCTGCTGAACCCGGGCAGCGTCGGCCAGCCGCGCGACGGCGACCCGCGGGCCGCCTGGCTGGAGCTCGACACCGACGAGTGGACCGCGCGATGCCACCGAGTTCCCTACGACGCGGTGGCGGCCGGGGCGACGATCCTCGAGGCGGGCCTGCCCACGGCGCTCGCCGAGCGCCTCCAGATCGGGCGCTGAGGCGCCTCAGGAGCCCGACAAGAGTGTTAACGAAGAACGAAACAAGCTTCCAATTGCAGGGTAAATATCGACTCAGAAGTGTTCTTTAGACTCGAATCATGGGTCGTTTTCGAGCAGCCACGCTCCTTTTCGCCGCACTCGCGGCCGGCCTCCTGCTGGCCGCCTGCGGCAGCGGCGGCAACGGCGAACTGCTGCCCGGGACGACGGCGAGCCAGATCGAATCGAACCTCGACCAGGTGCTCGCCGGCGCCCGCGAAGGCAACTGCGAAGCGGCCGAAGACGCGGCCGCCGAAGTCAGCACCGAGATCGACGGGCTGCAGAAGGTCGACAAGGAATTGAAGGCGGCCTTGAAGCACGGCGCGGCAAAGCTCTCCGAAGTGGTTTCTAGTTGTGGCGTGAAGCAGGAAGAAGCCGAACAGGCCAAGGCGGAAGAAGAAGCCGCGGAAGAAGAACAGGCGAACCTGGAATCAGAAGAAGAAGCGGCGGCGGAAGAAGAAGCCGAGGAAAAGGAACAGAAGGCTGAAGAACGCCAGCAAAAGGCCAAAGAAAAGGCCGAAGAACGCGCGGAACAGTCCGGTCCGCCGGAAGAGGGCGAAGAATCAGGTCCCAAAGGCAAAGCCAAAGGCCACGAAAAGGAAGAAATCGAACCCGAAGGTGAAGAAGTGACCCCGCCGAGCGAAGGTGGGCCCGCGGGCGGGATCGGCCCGGGCGCCGAAGTCGAAGGGGGCGGCGGCTGATGGAGGCCGGGACGCTCTCGGGCCGCTACGAAACCGGTGACCGGCTCGGCTCGGGCGGGATGTCGAACGTCTACAAAGCGACCGACCGCATCCTCGAGCGCACCGTCGCGGTGAAGATCCTCGCCGAGCACCTCTCCGACGACGACCGCTTCGTCGCCCGCTTCCGCCGCGAGGCGCTCGCCGTCGCGCGCCTGATCCACCCCAACATCGTGCAGGTCTACGACTCGGGGGTCGACGACGGCCGCCACTACATCGTCATGGAGTACGTCGCCGGGCGCTCCGGCGCCCAGATCCTGCAGCGGCACGGGCCGGTCGACCCCGAGACCGCGGCCGAGATCGGCATCCAGGCATGTGCCGGGCTCGACTACGCCCACCGCCGCGGGATCATCCACCGCGACGTCAAGCCGGGGAACCTGATGATCACCGGCGGCCCGGTGGGCAGCGGCGACCTGGTGGTGAAACTGACCGACTTCGGCATCGCCCGGGCGATCGAGCAGACGCGGATCACCCAGGTCGGCTCGGTGGTCGGCACCGCCGCCTACCTCTCGCCCGAGCAGGTGCGCGGCGAGGAGGCGACCCCGGCGACCGACGTCTACGCGCTCGGCGTCGTCCTCTACCAGTTCCTCACCGGCCGGCTGCCCTACGAGGGCTCCTCGCTGGCCGAGCTGGCGGTGCGCCAGCAGAACGAGAAGCCGCTGCCGCCGAGCACCTACAACGCCGACGTGCCGCAGCCGCTGAGCGCCGCGGTGCTGCGCGCCCTCGAGGGCGACACCAGCCGCCGCTACGCCAGCGCCGACGAGTTCGCGACCGGGCTGCAGATGGGGCTCGAAGGCGAGGACGTGACGACGATGACGTCGGGCGGCGAAGGCCACACGCCGACCCGGGTGCTGGGCTCCGACACCGCGGCGACCCGCCACCTCGACCGCACCACGGCGCAGACCGAGTACCGCCCCGCCCCCTCCCCCACGCGCCGGCCGGAACCGCGCCGGGTCGAGCCGCGCCGCGAACCGCGTGCGGCGGCGCCGATCCAGCAGGCCCAGCCGCGCAAGCGCTCGGCCTTCTCCCGCTTCGTCCGCTTCGTCCTGGCGCTGGTCGCGCTCGTCCTGGTCGCCGGCGCGGTGGCCACCGGCGTGATCCTCACCACCGACAAGGCCGCCGGCGTCCACATCTCCAAGGTCGCCGGGGACACGGTGGACAAGGTGGTCGAAGAAGTGAAGGAACTGGTCTCGAAGAACAAGGAATAGGGCGCGGGCGGATATGGACCCGGGCGCTGGGGCGCGGCCGGTCAGGGTCCGGTTTGGGATGGCGCCCGGGGTTTGGGACGGCGGCCGGAGGTCTGGGCCCGGCGGCCGGGGTTTGAGACGGCGCCCCGGGATTGACGGCGCCCGGGGTTGGGCTGGCGGCCGGCGGCCACGGGGTTGGGTCGGCGGCCGGGGGTTGGGTCGGCGGCCGGGGGTTGGGTCGGCGGCCGGGGGTTGGGTCGGCGGCCGGGGGAAAGGGACCCGGCCATTTCGGAGGCGACCCGGGCAGGCTGTGGCCGCCTCCGAAATGGCCGGGTCTCGGGGAGACGAGCGAGGGTTCGGGCGAGCGGCGGGGATCGATGCCGGTTGGGACGAAGACATCGAGTCCGTCAGGCAGGCGTGGGAACGTCACCTCGGCGTAGGGGAGATGTCACGGTCGTGCTCTTTTGTCACAGGCCCCAGTTGATGGGCCGAAAACTCCACCTATATGAGCGCTTTTCGGCCCATCAACGGGGAGGGGGCATTGAGGGGTGACGGATGGGTGGAGGTCGTGACGTACTGGTGTCGTCTCTGCGGAGATCGTGACGTTTTTGCGGCTCTCTGCGATGCCCTCCCCCGCAGGTCTCCCGTCCCGGGCGTTTCCGAGGCGGCCACAGCCTGCCCGGGTCGCCTCCGAAACGCCCGGGCCCATTTGGTCCCCACTCGATCCGCCCACGAAGTCGCAGCCGGGCGTCGGCTCTTGGGCGTCGGCTCCTACGCCTCCCAAGGGGTCGCGCCGGCCATCACCGCGGCGCGGTACTGCTCGAAGCGCTGGGCTTCGATCGCTCTGCGCGCGTGGTTCGTCAGCTCGCGCATGTAGGTGAGGTTGTGGAGGACGATCAGTCTCACGGCGGTCAGTTCTTCGGCGCGGGAGAGATAGGAGATGTAGTCGCGGTCGTGGCGGGTGCAGGCCAGGCAGGGGCAGCCGGGGACGATCGGTTCGCGGTCGCCGACCCAGCGACCCTTGCGGAGGTCGAGGCGCCAGCGGGTCTCGGGGCTGGGCGCGAGGGCGACGCCGTGGCGGGCGAGGCGGGTGGGCACGGCGCAGTCGAATACGTCGAGCCCGAGGGCGATGCCGCCGAGCAGGTCGTCGACCTCGCCGATCCCCAGCAGGTGCTTGGCCGCCGCCTCGGGCAGGAGCGGCGCGGTGAGGGCGAGGACGGCGGCCATCTCCTCCTTGTCGCGGCCGAGGGTGCCGCCGATCGCCAGACCGTCGACGTCGGCGGCGGCGATGAACTCGGCCGATTCGCGCCGCAGGTCCTCGTGGGTGCCGCCCTGGACGATGCCGAAGAGCGCCTGCCGCTCCGGCCCGTGCTCCTCGTGCCAGGCGATGCAGCGGTCGAGCCAGCGGTGGGTGCGCTCGGTCGAGCGGGCGGTGTAGTCGCGGTCGGCGTGGAAGGGCGTGCACTCGTCGAAGGCGAGGGCGATGTCGGCGCCCAGGCCCGCCTGCACCTCCATCGAGACCTCGGGCGAGATGAAGAGCTCCCGCCCGTCGCGGGGCGAGCGGAAGCGCGCGCCCTCCTCGGTGATCTCGACCTCGGAGCCGTGGTCGCCGGAGCGTCCCGACCCCTTCACCTCGTCGGCGACACCGCCGTGGGCGAGCGAGAAGACCTGGAAGCCGCCGGAGTCGGTGATCAGCGCCCGCTCCCAGTTCATGAACCCGTGCAGGTCCCCCGCGGCGGCGATCCGCTCCGGCCCCGGATTGACGAACAGGTGATAGGTGTTGCCGAGGATCAGCTGGTAGCCGAGCGCCGCGACCTCGTCGGTGTCCAGCCCCCGCACCGACCCCTTGGTCGCCAGCGGGATGAAGGTCGGCGTCGCGATCGGCCCGTGCGCAGTCTCGATCGTCCCCGCCCGCGCGACCCCGTCCCGAGCTTCGATCGCAAACCCCAGCCGGCGCGAGTCCTCACGCAAGGCCGCTCACCAGGTCGATGGGCCGAAAACCGCTGATATAGAGCGCTTTTCGGCCCGTCAACGGGAGGACTCGATGAGGCTGCGGCCGGTCATCGGCTCGGGCTGGGGGATGCCGAGCAGGTCGAGGGCCGTGGGGGCGACGTCGGCGAGGATGCCGCCGGAGCGCAGCTCGAGGCCCTCCTGGGTGACGATCAGCGGCACCGGGTTCAGCGAGTGGGCGGTGTTGGGGGAGCCGTCGGGCTCGAGCATGTTGTCGCAGTTGCCGTGGTCGGCGGTGATGATCAGCGCGCCGCCCTTGTCGAGCACCGCCTCGACGACCCGGCCGAGCTGGGTGTCGACGGTCTCGATCGCCTTCACCGCCGCCGGGATCACCCCGGTGTGGCCGACCATGTCGGGATTGGCGAAGTTGATCACGCCGAAGCGGTAGGACCCCTCGGCCCAGCTCTCGACGAAGGCGTCGGCGGCCGCCGCGGCGCTCATCTCCGGCTTGTGGTCGTAGGTCGGCACGTCGCGCGGCGATTCGACCAGGGTCTGCTCTTCGCCTTCCTGCTCGCCCTCGCGCCCGCCGTTGAAGAAGTAGGTGACGTGGGCGTACTTCTCGGTCTCGGCGACGTGCAGCTGGCGCCCGCCGGAGGCGGCGATCGTCTCCGCCAGCGTCGTCTTCGGCCGCTGCTCGGGGAAGGCGACCGGATAGGTCCACTCCTTGCGGTAGGAGGTCATCGTGGTCAGGTCGAGCGTCGGCCCGCCGGCGCGGCTGAACTCGTCGAAGTTCGGCTCGGCCAGCGCCCGGGTCATCTCCCGCGCCCGGTCGGGGCGGAAGTTGACGAAGATCGCGACATCGCCGGCGGCGGCCCCGTCGTAGTCGCCGATCACGGTGGGCAGGACGAACTCGTCGGTCTTGCCGTCGGCGTAGGAGGCGGCGATCGCCGCGGCCGAGGACGCCGCCTTCTGGCCCTGGGCGTGGACTATCGCGTCGTAGGCGAGCTTCACCCGCTCCCAGCGTGTGTCGCGGTCCATCGCGTAGTAGCGCCCACTGACGGTGCCGACCCGGCCCGCGGCGCGCAGCCACGTCTCCAGCTCGGCGAGGTAGTGCCTCCCCCCTTCCGGCGCCGTGTCGCGGCCGTCGGTGAAGGCGTGGAAGACGACGTCGGGCACTCCCTCCTGGGAGGCCAGCTCGACGATCGCCTCGAGGTGCTCCCAGCCCGAGTGGACGCCGCCGTCGGAGACCAGGCCGAGCAGGTGCAGGCGCCCCCGCGGGCTCTCCCGCGCCCGCGCGCAGGCGCCGACCAGCGCCTCGTTCTCGTAGAAGGAGCCGTCGGCGATCGCCGCGTCGATGCGGGCCAGGTCCTGCTTGACGATCGCCCCGGCGCCGAGGTTCAGGTGGCCGACCTCCGAGTTGCCCATCTGGCCGACCGGCAGGCCGACGTCGGGGCCCTGGGCCGACAGCTCGGTGTGCGGGTAGCGCGCCCAGAGGTCGTCGAAGATCGGCGTCTGGGCGAGCGAGACGGCGTTGCCCGGGCCGGGCGGCGCCAGCCCCCAGCCGTCGAGGATGACCAGGGCCAGGGAGGGGACGAGTGTCACGCCGCCTCGACGATCGCGGCGAAGTCCTCGGCGACCAGCGCCGCGCCGCCGACGAGGGCGCCGTCGACGTCCGGCAGCGCCAGCAGCTCGGCCGCGTTGCCGGGCTTCACCGAGCCGCCGTAGAGGATCCGCACCTCGTCGGCGGCCGCCCCGCGCGCCCGCAGCACGTCGCGGATGAACGCGCACGCCTCCTGGGCCTGCTCGGCGGTGGCGACCTTGCCGGTGCCGATCGCCCAGATCGGCTCGTAGGCGATCACGACCTTGGCGACGTCAGCGTCGCTCACCTCGGCGAGGTCGGCCTGCAGCTGGCGCTCCAGCACTTCCTCGGTCTGGCCGGCGTCGCGCGCCTCCTCCGACTCCCCGACGCAGAGGATCGGCTCGAGGTCGGCGGCCAGCGCCGCCGGCACCTTCTTCGCCAGCGCCGCGTCGGTCTCGCCGAAGAACTGGCGCCGCTCGGAGTGGCCGAGCACCACCGCCTCGACGTCGAGCTCGACCAGCATCGGCGCCGAGATCTCGCCGGTGAACGCCCCCGACTCCTCGAAGTGCATGGTCTGGGCGGCGACCCGGACCGCGGTCCCGCGCCGGCGCTCGACCACCTCCTGCAGCGCCGTGAACGGCGGGCAGACGACGACGTCGTGCTGGGTCGCGGCGATCCGCGGCAGCAGCGCGTCGACGAACTCGGCCGCCTCGGCGATCGTCTTGTTCATCTTCCAGTTGGCGGCGATGTAGGGCGTGCGTGGCATCGGCTCTCCTCAGTCTTCGGCGGGCGTGTCGGTGGCGGCCTTGGCGTCGATCAGCGCCTCCACCCCGGGCAGTTTCTTCCCCTCGAGCAGCTCCAGCGAGGCGCCGCCGCCGGTCGAGAGCCAGTCGACCCGGTCGCCGAGGCCGAACTGGACCATCGCCGCGACCGAGTCGCCGCCGCCGACCACGGTCTTGCCGGGCGCCTGGGCGACGGCCTCGGCCACCGCCCGCGTGCCGGCCGCGAAGGGCTCCATCTCGAACGCCCCCATCGGCCCGTTCCAGAGCACCGTCCCGGCCTCGGCGACCGCCGCGGCGTAGAGCTCCCCGGTCTTCGGCCCGACGTCGAGCCCCATCCAGCCCGCCGGCACCTCGGTCCCGTCGAGCTCCTGGCGCTCGGTGTCGGCGCTGAACTCGCGCCCCAGCACCAGGTCGACCGGCAGGGTCAGCTCGCAGTCGGCCGCGGCGGCTTTGGCCAGTGCCTCGCCCGCCGCCTCGACGCTCTCGTCGTCATAGAGCGAGTCGCCGATCTCCTTCCCCTGCGCCTTGAAGAAGCTGAAGCACATCGCGCCGCCGATCAGGATCTGGTCGGCGACCTCGAGGAAGCGGTCGATCACGCCGACCTTGTCGGAGACCTTGGCCCCGCCGAGCACGACGACCAGCGGCCGCGCCGGGTCCTCGACCACCTTCGTCAGTTCGGTCACCTCGCGCTCCAGCAGCAGCCCCGCGTAGCCGGGCAGGTGGTGCGCCACCCCCTCGGTCGAGGCGTGGGCGCGGTGCGCGGCGCCGAAGGCGTCGTTGACGTAGACCTGAGCCAGCGAGGCGAGCGAGCCCGCCAGCATCGGGTCGTTCTTCGTCTCCCCCGGCTCGAAGCGGGTGTTCTCGAGCACCACGATTTCGCCCGGCCCGAGGCAGCCCGCCGCCAGCTCGACCTCGGCGCCGACGACCTTCGGCGCCTGGGTCACGTTCACCCCGAGCAGCTCGCCGAGCCGCCGGCTCACCGGCGCCAGCGAGAGCGCCGGGTCGACCTTGCCGCCCGGCCGCCCCAGGTGGGAGGCGAGGACCAGCGCCGCCCCCCGCTCGCGCAGCAGTTCCAGGGTCGGCAGCGCCGCCCGGATCCGCGTGTCGTCGACGACCTCGCCGTCCTTCAGCGGCACGTTGAAGTCGACCCGGACGAGGACCCGGCGGCCCTTGACGTCGGCGTCGCGGACGCTTGCCTTCGGAAACGCCATCCCGGCTCCGCTACCCGCGCTCGCCCGCGCCCGCCCCGCCTAGAGGACCTTGCCGGCGAGCTCGACGCAGCGGTTCGAGTAGCCCCACTCGTTGTCGTACCAGCTGATCACCTTGGCCATGCGGCCGTCGCCGATCACCATCGTCGACTGCGCGTCGACGATCGAGGAGTGCGGGTCGCCGACGATGTCGGTGGAGACGATCGCATCCTCGGTGTAGTCGAGGATCCCCTTCATCGGGCCCTCGGCGGCGGCCTTCAGCGCCGCGTTGATCTGGTCCGGGGTGAGCGGGTCGGCGGTGGTGAAGACGAGGTCGACGGCCGAGCCGGTCGGCACCGGGGCGCGCATCGAGAAGCCGTTCAATTTTCCGTTCAGCTCCGGCAGCACCAGGCCGACGGCCTTGGCGGCGCCGGTCGAGGTGGGGATCAGGTTGAGCGCCGCGGCGCGCGAGCGGCGCGGGTCCTTGTGCGGCATGTCCTGCAGGCGCTGGTCGGCGGTGTAGGCGTGGATCGTCGTCATCAGCCCCTGCTCGATCCCGAACGCCTCGTGCAGCACCTTGGCCAGCGGGGCCAGGCAGTTGGTCGTGCAGGAGGCGTTGGAGATGACGTTGTGGGCGTCCTTGTCGTAGGCCTCGTCGAAGTTGACGCCGAGCGCGACGGTGACGTCGGGGTCGGTGGCCGGGGCGGAGATGATGACCTTCTTGGCGCCGGCGGCGAGGTGCTTGGCGGCGTCCACGCCCTTGGTGAAGAAGCCGGTCGACTCGATCACCACGTCGACGCCGAGGTCGCCCCAGGGCAGGGCGCCGGGATCGCGCTCGGAGAGGACCTTCAGCTCCTTGCCGTCGATCGCGATCGAGTCGCCCGCCACCTCGACCTTGCCCGGGAAGCGCCCGAGGATCGAGTCGTACTTGAGCAGGTGAGCCATCGTCTCGGTGTCGACGAGGTCGTTCACGGCGACGAACTCGAGGTCGGCGTTCGCCGCGTGCGCGGCCCGGAAGACGTTACGCCCGATCCGCCCGAAACCGTTGATCCCGACCTTCACCGCCATCAGCCACCAACCTCCTGAAATATCGTCATGGACGAGCCGATCCTAGGGATTCGGCGCTTTATCACGCGGCCCCGTGGGACCTAGTCGGACCCGACGGTGATCTCGATCTCGTAACCGTCAGGGTCCTTGAGGAACGCCGAGTAGGGGCCCGAGCCGTAGGAGCGGCGTTCGCCTGGCTCCGCCACGCTGGTGCCGCCGGCCTTGATCCCGTTCTCGTATGCCGCCTTCACCGCGACGATCCCGAGGCCGGAGACGCTGAGCAGTCCGTAGCCGGGGGCGGGGCCGTGGTGGGCGGAGATGAAGAAGACCGGTTTGGCGATGCCCCAGCCGATCGTTTCGTCCTCCTCGAAGTGTCGCCGCCAACCGAGTGGGGCGAGCATCGTGTCGTAGAACGAGGCACTGCGTTCGAGGTCCGAGACCTCCAGGAGGACGTGGTGCAACATCTTGCTTACGGAAAGTTATCTGCCCCGGGCGGCGGCAGGCTCCGCGGCTCACCCCGAGCGGGGGGTCCAGCGGAAGAAGCGGATCGCCAGCAGGAGGCCGACGACTCCCCAGATCGCGACGATCAGCAGGTGGCCCCAGTCGACCGCGTGGGCGCCGCCGGGGACGTAGGCGTCGAAGAAGGCGAGGAAGAAGTGGCGGATCGGGAAGATGTCGGCGAAGTGGATGATCCCGCTCGGCAGCTGGTCGTCGGGGATGAAGACGCCGCTGAGAAAGTAGAGCGGCAGGAGCAGGAAGTTGACGATCGGGGCGGCGGCGTCCTGGGTCGGGATCGCCGCGGTGAGCGCGATGCCGAGGCAGGAGAAGGCGGCGGCGCCGACCGCGAGCACGAGCAGGATCTCCGGGATCCGGGCCCAGGGGAAGTGCACGCCGTAGGCGAGGCCGCCGATCAGGGCGAGGAGGACCAGCATGATCACCGCGGTGACGATCGAGTTGCCGACCCGGCCCGCGATGAAGACCCAGGACGGCATCGGGGTGCCGCGGCCGCGCTTCAACCTGCCGTCCTCGCGCGCGATCACCAGCGACATCGCGAGGGTCTGCATGGTCGAGGAGATGATCGCCATGGTGATGATCGCCGGCACGTAGTAGGTGTCGGTGTCGATGTGGCCGCCGCGCACTTCGACGTTGTCCGAGCCGAAGATCGTGCCGAAGATGACCAGCAACAGGACCGGGAAGAAGACGGTGAAGCCGACCGCCGCCGGGTTGCGCCAGAAGGCCTTCTGGTCGAAGCGGAACTGATGGCCGACGAGGGCGATGCCGCTCATTCGGCGCCCGCCTCGGCGGTCGCGGTGAGGTCGAGGTAGACGTCCTCGAGCGAGGGGCGCGTCACTTCGAGCCCGTCGAGCTCTTCTCCGCGCTCCAGCGCCTCGCCGGTGAGGCGGTTCAGCTCCCGCACCGGGTCGAGCGTTTCGATCGTGACCTCCTCGCCCGCGGCGTCGCGGTAGCGGATCGTCGCCGCCGCCTTCTCGCGTTCGCCGAGGTCCCCGGGGGTCCCCTGGGCGACGATCTGGCCGGCGGCGATGATCGTCACCGTGTCGGCGAGCCGCTGCGCCTCGTCCATGTAGTGGGTGGTGAGGAAGATCGTCTTGCCGAGCGTGCGGAGGCTTTCGATCACGTCCCAGAACTGGCGCCGGGCGGAGGGGTCGAAGCCGGTGGTCGGCTCGTCGAGGAAGAGCAGCTCGGGGTCGCCGACCAGCGCCATGCCGACGTCGAGCCGGCGCTGCTGGCCGCCGGAGAGCCGCCGCGCCCGGTCCTCGGCCTTCTCCTCCAGCCCGACCAAGACGATCGTCTCCTCGACCGAGCGCGGATGGCTGAAGTACCCGGCGTACAGTTCGAGCGACTCGCGCACGGTCAGGTAGGGGTCGAGGCTGTTCGACTGCAGCACGATCCCGATCCGGTCCCGCCAGGCCCGTCCGGCCCCCGCCGGATCCTCGCCCAGCACCCGCACCTCCCCCCCGGTCCGCTGCCGATACCCCTCGAGGATCTCGACCGTGGTCGTCTTGCCGGCCCCGTTGGGACCGAGGAAGGCGAAGATCTCGCCCGCGCGCACCTCGAGGTCGATGACGCGCACCGCCTCGGTCTCGCCGTAGCTCATGCGCAGGCCGCTCACTGAAATCGCTGGTTGGGGCACTCCCTGCGATTTTACGGAGAGGCGAATTCCACCGGGCCCGGGCATGGGACGGGAGAAGGGACCCGGCCATCTCGGCGGCGACCCCGGCGGGCTGCGGCCGCCGCCGAGATGGCCGGGTCCGAAGCGACGGCCGAGGGCGCGAGCGCGCACCGGCTGACGACAAGATCCCGCGGGCAAAGCGCCCCAATCGTCACACCGACCACAAGATGACGCCACGAACATCACACCGCCATAAGAGAGATGACACCCCCGTCACACCCCCCAGGTCGATGGGCCGAAAAGTGCTCGTATAGGTGTAGTTTTCGGCCCATCGACCTGGGGGCGTCGTGGAGCCGTGTCGACTCTCCCCGGATACGCGCGGACCCTGCGCACTTCCCGCCGGA
>DATJUK010000117.1:0-5354 GCA_035502495.1 Solirubrobacterales bacterium | reverse complement strand
AGTTGCTCTCGCATAGCGAGAGCAACTCTCCACGGCACGGTGCCGAGCGGTGGGAGAGCGGTGTCGGATGCCACGTGATGGTGGAGTTCCGCGCGTCCCGGTGTCGATACGCACGTCCCGGTGACTACCCGGCGTCCGGGTGGCGATCCATGTGTCCCCCGTGATCCGCGCGCGTCTGGGTGCCGATCCGGACATCCCGGTGGGGATCGGCGCGTCGCCGGCACGACCCCGGGGTCCCGGTGGCGATCGGCACGTCTCGGTCACGACCTCGGCGTCCCGGTGGCGATCGGCACGTCAGCGCCATGGACCTCTCGTTCCTACGGCGCCTCTCGTCCTTTGGCGCCTTGACGGCTCCCGTCCCCCTGGCGGCCTTCGTCGCTTTGACGCCTCGTCCCCCTGATGCCTCCCCGGCGTCCCTATGCCTGTTCCCGCAGACGCGCCCTCTCGGCGGCGGCCTCAGCCTGCCCGGGTCGCCGCCGGGCGGGCGCGTCCCTTCCCCGTCCCTCGCCCACCCCTCCCCTTACGCTGGACCGGTGCGTCGCCGCTCGCTCTTCACCCAGGTCCTGGTCGTCAATACGGTGCTGCTCGGGGCGGTGGCGATCGTCGCGGGGGCCGTGGCGGGGCTTGCGGCGGGAGAGGTGATCGCTCTCGTGGTGCTTGGCGTGCTCGCCGGGGCGACCGTGAACATGATCTTGCTGCGGCGCCGCTTCGCCCCGCTCGAGGATCTGATCCAGGAGATGGAGAAGGTCGACCTCTCGCGGCCGGGGTCCCTGCTTCCCGGCTCGATCGACGGGGTCGGCGAGACCGAGGAGGTGGAGCGGATCGAGCTCGCGTTCCTGCGCATGATGCGGCGGCTGGAAGCGGAGCGGCGGCGGGCCGGCTCGGCGGCGCTGCAGGCGCAGGAGGAGGAGCGGGCGCGGGTGGCGCGTGACCTCCACGACGAGGTGAACCAGTCGCTGACCGGCCTGCTGCTGCGGCTGGAGGCGGCGCGCTCGGCGGCGCCCCCGACGCTGGAGCCGGAGCTGGCCGAGACCAAGGCGCTCGCCAACCAGGCGATGCGTGAGCTGCTCTCCCTCGCCCGCCAGCTCCGCCCCACGGCTCTCGACGACCTCGGTCTGGCGGCGGCGATCGCGGGGCTGGTCGACCGACTCGGCGAAGGCGAGATCGCGGCGCGGATCGCTGTCGACGGCGACTTCTCCGACCTCTCCGACGACGTCCAGCTGGTCGTCTACCGGGTCGCCCAGGAGGCGCTCTCGAACGCCGCCCGCCACTCCGGCGCGACGCACGTCGCCGCCGAGCTGCGCCGCGGCCCGGCCGGGGTCGAGCTGAGCGTCGCCGACGACGGCCGCGGCTTCGCCTTCGCCGAGTCCGAGCGCGGCCTCGGCATCGGCGGCATGCGCGAGCGCGCCCTCCTCGTCGGCGGCGAGCTGACGATCGAGTCCCGCCCCGGCGCCGGCACCACCGTCCACCTCCGCGTCCCGACCGATTGACGGGCCGAAAAACGCTCTATATCAGCGCTTTTCGGCCCGTCAACGCGGGGTGGGGCCGGGATTGGGGAGGATTTGTGTCGTGAGGGTGCTGATTGCCGACGACCATGGGATCGTGCGCTCGGGGCTGCGGCTGCTGTTGGAGCGACAGCCGGACCTGGAGGTGATCGCGGAGGCGGCGGACGGGGCCGAGGCGCGCGACCTGGCCGTCCGCGAGCGGCCCGACCTGGCGATCCTCGACGTGAAAATGCCGAAGCTGACCGGGTTGCAGGCGACCCGCGAGATCAAGCGGCAGGCGCCCGAGGTGGCGGTGCTGATCCTCTCCATGCACGACGACGAGCGCTACCTCTTCGAGGCGCTGAAGGCGGGCGCCTCCGGCTACGTCCTCAAGGCCCAGGCCGACACCGACCTGCTGGCGGCGATCCGCGCGGTCGAGCGCGGCGAGCCCTTCCTCTCCCCCGAGGCGCAGCGGACGCTGATCAAGGACGTGCTCGAGCGCGGCTCCTCCGGCGAGGAGGAGCTGACCCCGCGCGAGGAGGAGATCGTCAAGCTCGTCGCCGAGGCGAACACGACGAGGCAGATCGCCGAGCTGCTCCATCTCTCCGAGAAGACGGTCGAGAACCACCGCGCCAACGCGATGCGCAAGCTCGGCATGCGGGACCGGGTCGAGCTGGTCCGGTACGCCATCCGGCGGGGCCTGATCGAGCCCTGACTCGGCAAAGCCGAGTGCTTCGGTAGGATTTCGTTTTGATGTTGTTCTCGACCAAAGCCGAGTATGGCGTGCGCCTGATGATCGAGCTCGGTCGTCAGCCTGGGTCGACCCCGATCTCGCTGAACTCGGTCGCCGAAGCGGAGCGCCTGCCGCTCTCCTATCTGGAGCACCTGGTCGCCAAGCTGCGCAAGGCGGGCCTGGTCACCTCGACCCGCGGCGCCCACGGTGGCTACCGCCTCGCCAAGCCGGCGACGGAGATCACGATGGACGCCGTGGTCCAGGCGCTGGAAGGGCAGATCGCGCCGATGGAGTGCTTCCACGAGACCCCCGAGGGCCGCGTGCTCTGTTCGCACGAGGACGCCTCGGCCGGTGGCTGCGCGACCAAGCTGCTCTGGACGCGGGTGCAGAACGGCGTCACCAAGGCGCTCGCGGGCACCACCCTGGCGGAGCTGGTCGAGTTCTCGACCCCGCACCCGCAGCCCACGACGAGTCGCGGCCGGGCGACGGTAGTCCGCGCCGCCTAGGCGCCGTCGAGTCGACAGCACCACCCCCGAACTTCACGAAAGAACCCAGAAACGGAGCGAAATGGCTGAGCTGGAGATCCGCAACCTGCACGTCAAGATCGAGGACAAGCAGATCCTCAAAGGCCTCGACCTCGACGTCGAGAAGGGCCGCGTCCACGCCCTGATGGGCCCCAACGGCTCCGGCAAGTCGACGCTCGCCAACGTGATCATGGGCCACCCGGCCTACGAGGTCACCGAGGGGACGATCGCCTTCAAGGGCGAGGACATCACCGAGGCCGCCCCCGAGGATCGCTCGCAGGCGGGCCTCTTCATGGCCTTCCAGTACCCGGTCGCGATCCCCGGCGTCTCCGTCTCCAAGTACCTGCGGATGATCATCAACGCCCAGCGCGAGGCGCGCGGCGAGGACCAGATCAAGATCAAAGACTTCGCCCGCACCGCCCAGGAGGCGATGGAGCTGGCGAACATCCCCAAAGACTTCTCCAGCCGCTACCTGAACGACGGCTTCTCGGGCGGTGAGAAGAAGCGGATGGAGCTGCTGCAGCTGGCGTTGCTGCGGCCGGAGATCGCGGTGCTCGACGAGACCGACTCGGGCCTCGACATCGACGCGCTGCGGACCGTCGCCGAGGGCGTCAACAAGTTCGCCGGCCCGGACATGGGCGTGCTGATCATCACCCACTACCAGCGGATCCTCAGCATGGTGAAGCCGGACCAGGTCTCGATCATGTTCGACGGCCGGATCGTCAAGGACGGCGGGCCGGAGCTGGTCGGGATCCTGGAGGAGAAAGGCTACGGCTGGATCCGCGAGGAGGTCGGGGCAGGCGCCGCCGCCTAGCCCCCGCGCCGCGATGGAGCAGGCGACCGCGAACGGAGCGGCCACCGGTGCGTTCCCGATCGAGCGGGTGCGAGCCCAGTTCCCGTTGCTCGAGCGGGAGGTCAACGGGGTCCCGGTCGCCTACCTCGACTCCGGCGCCTCCTCGGAGCGGGTGCTCGCCTCGATCGAGGCGGTAGCCGACTACGAGCGCCGGCACCACTCCAACGTCCACCGCGGCTCGCACACCCTCTCGGCCGAGGCGACCGCCGCCTACGAGGGCGCCCGCGACATCGTCGCCCGCCACGTCGGCGCGGCCGACCGCCGCGAGGTGATCTTCGTCCGCAACGCGACCGAGGCGCTGAACCTCGTCGCCCGCTCCTGGGGCGATGCCAACGTCGGGCCCGGCGATCGGATCGTGGTCACCGAGATGGAGCACCACTCGAACCTGGTGCCCTGGCAACAGCTGGCCGAGCGGGTCGGGGCGGAGGTCGACTGGGCGCCGATCGACGCCGAGGGCCGGCTCGACCTGGAGGCGCTGCGGGGACTGCTGGAACGCGGCCCGAAGGTGCTCGCGGTCACCCACGTCTCCAACGTCCTCGGCACCGAGAACCCGCTCGCCGAGATCTCGGCGATGGCCCACGAGGCGGGCGCGATCGTGGTCGCCGACGGCGCCCAGGCGGCGCCGAAGCTGCCGCTCGACCTGGCCGCCCTGGGAGTCGACTTCTACGCGATCACCGGCCACAAGCTCTACGCGCCGACCGGGATCGGGGCGCTCTGGGGCAGGCTCGACCTGCTGCGGGCGATGCCGCCCTTCCTCGGCGGCGGCTCGATGATCCGCAAGGTCAGCCGCGAGGGCACCACCTACGCCGACGTCCCGGCCCGCTTCGAGGCGGGCACCCCGGCGATCGCCCAGGCGATCGGGATGGGCGCCGCGCTCGATTGGCTCGACGCCGAGCTGGGAATGGAGGCGGTCCGCGACCACGAGCGGGCGATCGCCGACCACGCCCTGGAGCGCCTCGCCGAGGTCCCCGGGCTGAGGGTCTTCGGTCCCCCCCGCGGCCCGCGGCGGCTCGGGCCGGTCTCCTTCGAGATCGAGGGCATCCACGCCCACGACGTCGCCGAGATCCTCGATCGCCACGGGGTCGCCGTGCGCGCCGGCCACCACTGCGCCCAGGTGCTGATGGAGCGGCTCGGCGTCGCCGCCACCGCCCGCGCCAGCTTCGGCGTCTACACCACGACGGACGAGATCGACCGCCTCGTCGACGGCCTCGAAGACGCCCGCCGGGTTTTCGGACTTTGACGCTTCGCTAGCCTCGAACCATGGACGAGCTCTACCGCGACCAGATCCTCGAGCACTACAAGCGCCCGCACAACTTCGGCGTGGTCGAGGACGCCGACCTCGAGTTCGAGGACACCAATCCCTTCTGCGGCGACGAGCAGCACGTGACGATCAAGCTCGACGCCGAGGACCGGGTGAGCGAGGTCGCCTTCGAGGGCAAAGGCTGCGCGATCTCGACCGCGTCGACCTCGCTGCTCACCGACGAGCTGGTCGGCAAGACGCGCGAGGAGCTGCTGCGGCTGCCGAAGGAGTACGTGCTCGAGCTGCTCGGGATCGACATCTCGGCGACGCGGATGAAGTGCGCGATGCTCGGCCTGAAGATCGTCAAGTCCGCCGCCCTCGGCCAGGCCGCCGAATGGGAGGACGAGGGCGAGACCGGCAACCCGGCCGAAGCGGCAACTCTCTGACGCGTCTGGACCAAGCAGCTCGAGGACGCAGGGAAGCGAGGTGAGGGGAGCGCACTCCAGTGCGTGACCCGAAC
>DATJUK010000116.1:0-25521 GCA_035502495.1 Solirubrobacterales bacterium | reverse complement strand
GGCGCCCGTGACGGAGATGTCGCACATCCGGACACTCAGGAATCTCCACGGTTGGTTGTCCACCCATACGGTGGACAACCAACCGTGCAACTTTTTGAGCATCCGAGGTCCGCCGGGGCCGCGCGTCACGCCCCACGCCCGCGCCACGCCCCGCGCCCGCGCCACGCCCCGCGCCCGCACCCCGCGCCGCGCCCGCACCGCACCCCACGCGCCCGCACCCCGCCCTACGCGCCCGCACCATGCGCCCGCGCCTAGCACCGCGCCGCGCCCGCGCGCCCGCACTCCGGCCCGCGCCCACACCCCGCCCTACACGCCCGCGCCACGCGCCCACGCCCGCACCATGCGCCCGCGCCCAGCGCCGCGCCACGCGCCCGCGCCCAGCGCCCGCGCGCCGCCCCGCCCCCGCCCCCGCACCGCGCCCGCGCGCCGCGCCACGCGCCTGCGCCGCGCCGCGCGCCTGCACCCCGCGCCCTCGCCGTCCCCGCAGACCCGGCCATCTCGGCGGCGACCTCAGCCTGCCCGGGTCGCCGCCGAGATGGCCGCGTCCCTTTCCTCGTCCCTGCCGTCCCCTTGCGTCCCTTGCCGCCCTCCCGTCCCTTGCCGCCCCGTCCCGCCCGGCTCTCCGCGCCCCGCGCCGCAAGACGCGCCACCCGTCACCTACCTATCCCCCAGGCAGAAACGGGGCCCGGCCGAGGCCGAGCAGGGCTTGGCTGGTGGTCCAGACGGGGGTCTGGCGGCCTTGGCGGGAGTAGTCGATCATGCCGGGGCCGCGCTGCACCGTGGCCAGGTAGTCGACCGGGTCGATGCCGTCCTCGGTGCGGATCCGGGTCGGCTGCAGGCCGGTCGCCCGCAGCCCGGCGATCGCCAGGCCGGTGCTCTGCGAGTTCGAGGTCGAGCCGGGCGCGGAGCCGAAGCCGCCGTCGGGGTTCTGCGCCCCGCGCAGGTAGGCGACGCCCGCGGCGGCGGCCCGGTGGGTGCGCGGGACGGCGGCCAGGGCCCAGGTGGCGAGGCCGGTCGTGTCGACGTCGGAGGGGATGCCGGGCCGGTAGCCGAAGCCGCCGTCGGGGTTGCGCCGGCCCCGCAGCCAGCGCGCGGCGCGGTTCACGCTGGGCGCGTCGCAGTGCTCGGCGGCCAGCGCGAGGACGGCCAGGGCCGTCGTGTCGACGTCGGAGTCGAAGGAGCCGCCGGCGCCGTGGCGGTGCGCGAGCCGCCGGCAGAGGGTGAGCGCCAGGGCCGGATCGTCGCCCGCCGCGGCCACCGCGAAGGCGCTCCGCGCCTGGTCGCCGAGGGCGTCCGAGCCGGAGAGGTGGCGGCCGAGGTAGGCGGTCCCGGCGGCGGCGGCCGTCGCGGGGCCGCCCCGTCCCAGCACCATCGTCGCCCAGCCGGTCATCGCCGCCGAAGAGGACGCGCGGGGCGACACGCCGAGACCGCCGTCACGATGCTGCGCGCGGCGCAGATAGCGGAGCCCGCGACCGAGCACCGAGGCGACCGTGCCCCGCCGGGGCAGCACGCGGAAGGCGACCCGCGCGGTGGCCGCGGCGCTCCCCGGCCCGCTCGCCCGCAGTTCGTACTTCCCCGGCCGCAGCCGCCCGATCCGCGCCGCCCAGGCGCCGCCGCCGACCGTGGCGGGGAATTCGGCGGGCGCGGCGCACGGCCCGCCCACCAGCTTGGCGGCCCCCGCGTCCCAGCTGCCGCACCTGCCGCGGACGCGGCGGACGAGCCGCAGGGCGACCCGCGCCAGCCCGGTGGCTTCGCCGCGCAGCACCCGCGGCCCGGCCCCCTTGGCGAAGAGCTCCCCAGGTTCGATCTTGCCGATCGAGAGGGTGGCCGCGCCGCCGCCGCCCGCTTCCTGGCACCCGGCTTCGACCCCGACGCACACTTCGAGCGCGTTCGAGCGCACCGCGTCGGAGCGTTCGGCGACCAGCTTCAGCCGCGCCGCCGCGAGGGCGGTGATCCGCGCGTGCCCCGCGGCGTCGGTGAGCACCCCGCCGACCGAGGCGTTCGCGACCGGCGCCCCGGCCGCCGTCACCGTCACCGTGAACGGTTCGCCGACCGCCGCCGTCGTCGGACCGGTCAGCTTCAGCAGCAGGGTCTTGAAGGAGCCGTAGGACCAGAGCACTTCGTCGCCTTCCTTCACCTTCGTCGTGCAGCCGCCGCCCGCCGAGGTCCCGTTCACCCAGAGCCCCCAATAGCCTTCCGGCGGCGTCGAGGAATCGGGCCCTATCGATTCGACGAAGAAGTCGTAGAAGTCCGGGTCCCACTTGCCGCGCCAGGGAAATCCGGCGGCGCGACTGGCGTCGGCGAGCGCCGTGGTCGGGGTCGGCCCGGGGATCGCCCCGAGCCCGCCCCAGCAGGGATGGGGGCCGGTGCCGTCGTTGCCGTCGACTTCGCGCGGCTGGGTCGACACCGGCCCTTCGAAGAGCGCCTGCTGGGAGCCCTCGATCCGCAGGTTCACCGTCGCGGCCGGCGCCCCTCCGGCGGCGAGGAGGCCGGCGACCACGACCAGGAGAGCCGCGGTCGCCGCCTGGCGGAGGGCTCCCCGCACCGGCTCAGCGACCGCGCGGGCGCGGTCCCACGAGGAGGATGGCGGCCGTCGAGCCGGCGGTGGTGCCGTCGGCCGAGCGGGTGGTCGCGACCAGGGAGACGGAGCGCTTGCCGGTCGCGGCGATCAGCCGACGGAGCGCCGGGCGGACCGCGATCCGCACCCGGGCGGAGGCGCCGGAGGCGAGCGAGAAGCCGGACTGGCCCCCGGTCCGCGCCTTGCCGCCGTGGCGATAGCGGATCGTCACCGTGCCCGCGCACCCTTCGTCGCCGAGCCCGCGCGGACAGCTGACACGGGCCTTGAACCCGTTGCCGGCCAGCTTCGCCCGGTGGGCGCCGCCAAGCTTCGCCCGCGGACGGTCGATCCGCGGCAGGGCCGCGTTCGCGGCCGCCGGGGCCGTCAGCGCCGGCGGTTCGATCTTCTGCGTCGCGGTCCCTTCGAGCCGCAGCGAGAGCAGGTCGCCGAAGCCGATCGGCGTCGACGTCTTCGCTTCTTCGGGGCCGCCGGCGACGCTGACCAGCCAACGGCTGTCGGCGGCCGGCGTGACGCCGTTCAGCTGGGCCAGCGTTTCGCCGCCCGCCGAGCTCGTCACCTGGGCACCGGTGACGCACCCCTGCGGGGTGGCGGTGCCCTGCGCGTCGGCGAGCGCGCTGCCGAGGTCGGCCCCGGTCGGGACCTTGATCCGGCACATGTCGGCTTCGCCGTTGCCGTAGTCGATCACCAGGGCGATCGGCACCGTCGTCCCTTCGGTCACTTCCGGCGCCGGGCGGATCGCCGGTTCGCTCGCCACCGTCCGTTCGGGCGCCACCGCCGACCAGGTGTCGCCGGCCAGCGGCCGCACCGAGTCCCAGGTCGTGTAGGCGGCGCTGCCTTCTTCGCAGGCGGAGGCCGTCTTCCAGCAGAAGTGCCCGTCCGGGGCCTGCATGCTGAGCAGGTAGTCGAACGGCGTCTTGCCGGCCGTCGTCGTCCATTCCGGCGCCTGCGGGTCGATGCCGCAGGCGATCAGCCCGCTCGCCACCCAGCCGGTCGAGTCGGTGTTGACCGGGAAGAACGGCGGCGAGGCGAAGCCGCCGGTGGCCGGGTCCTGCAGGGTGTGCAGGTAGGCGAACCCGCGCTGGATCGCGGGGTCGGTGGCGGGGTCGGCCCCCGCTTCGCAGAGCGCCCCGATCGCGGCGCCGGTCATGTCGGCTTCGGCTACCGCGTTGGGCGAGTTCGACCAGCTCCAACCGCCGTTCGCCATCTGTTTCGCGCGGATCCCGTCGGCGATCTGCTGCAGCATCGGCTGCGGCGCGTCGACCCGGCCCAGCGCCAGGACGCCGAAGATGTCGTCGTTCAGGAGCCCGGTCGCGCCGAGCTGCTTGCCGTCCCAGTACCCGGCGATCTGGGCGACCAGGTTGCGATTGGCGGCGACGCGCGAGGTCTGGATCCCGCCGGCCGAGCCCGCCAGCACGGCGCGCTCGGAGTCGGTGGCGGCGCCGCCCGGCCCGGTGGTCGCGTACTGGTTGTCGTAGAAGTCCTGGGCGCTCGGATCGCTGAGCCCGTGGACGTCGGCGGCGTTGGTGCCCGCCGCGGCGAGCGCCGTCATCCCCCAGTCGCCGAGCAGCGCCCCGGTCGCCGCTTCCTGTTCGGCGGCGAACCATTCGGCGCCCTTTTCGGCGGCCTGCTGCGCTTCGGCCGGGGACACCGCGGCTGCCGCGCCGCGCGCCGCCACGAGCATCAGGACGAGGCCGAGCGCGGCCGCCAGCGCGATCCGGAAGAACCTTCCGGCGTGCGGCCTCCGCGTCGCCTCGATGGACGTCATCTCCACTGTGCTTCTCCCTTCAGCATCTCGCGGCGGCCTTGCGGCTCGCCCGATCTCGGTTGTCTTTGCTGCCTTCGAATCTGATGCGGGCGCGGCGCAGCGCCCGGCGCGCCGCCGCCTTCTGCCGCCGCCCGTCGGCCCGCGCGAGCCGCTTGCGCGCCGCCGCCAGGCGGGCGCCCGTGACGCCGACGCGCCGGTCCGCCAGGCGCAGACCGGTCGTGGCGCGGCGACAGGCGACGCTCACGGGGGTCACGACAGGCGGCGCGACCGGCTCGCTCGCGGGCGCCGTGCCCGGCGCGGTGGCGGGCGGCGTCACCGGCGTGACCGGCGGCAGCGGCGGCTCGAGGCCGAAGAGCCGGCTGACGACGAAGCGGGAGCTCGGTTCTTCGGCGACGAAGCCGGCGAGCAGCAGGCGGCCCTGCGGGTCGAGCGCCGAGACGACCGCGCTCGCGGTGCCGCCGAAGGCGAAGGTCGCCAGGCCGTCGCCGGAGAACCCGGGGTCGAGCGTGCCGTCGGGCCGGAACGCGGCCACCGCCATTTCTTCGTGCATGACGAAGAGTTCTTCTTCGAAGAAGCGGAAGGAGCCGGCGAGGAAGGCGGTGCCGTCAGGAGCGAGCGAGAGCCCCGCCATCGCGAAGGCTTCCGGCGGCAGCGCGACGCCCACCGAGGGCACGAACTGGGCCTTCGCCACGCCCGCGTCGCCGTAGGAGGGGTCGAGCTCGCCGTCGGCGTCGAAGCGCGCGAGGACGAATTCGTAGCCGTCGAATTCGACCCCGGCGAAGCCTCCCGCGAGGATCTTGCCGTCGGGCTGGAGGGCGAGCCCCCACGGTTCGCTGGTCCCGCCCGCGCGGAATTCGGCGGTCGTCTTGCCGTCGCCGGAGAAGCTGTCGTCGAGTTCGCCATCGGCGTCGTAGCGGGCGAGCGCGAATTCGTAGATCCCGCCGGCCTGGACGCTGTAGCCGAGCGCGACGATCTTGCCTTCCGGGCCGATCGCGAGCTTGCGGATCGCGGCGCCGCCGGAGGTGAATTCGGTCATCTGCCTACCGTCGCCGGAGAAGGTCGGGTCGAGTTCGCCGTTCGCGTCGAAGCGGGCGATGCCGAAGTCGATTTCGGTCCCCGACGGGTTGGCGCTGCCCCCGATCACCACCTTGCCGTCGGGCTGGATGGCGACGGACTGGGCGCCTTCGGAACCGCCTTCGCCGGGCTCGGCGGCGAAGCTCACGGTCTGCTTGCCGTCGCCGGAGAAGGTCGGGTCGAGGGTGCCGTCGGCTTCGTAGCGGGCGACGGCGAGTTCGCGTTCGCCGTTGTCTTTGCCGTAGGACGCGTAGCCGGCGACCACGATCTTGCCGTCGGGAGCGATCGCGGCCGCGCCGGCGCCGTCCTGGAAGTGGGCGAAGTCGGTGGTGACGACGCCGCCGCTGCCGAAGGTCGGGTCGAGGCTGCCGTCCGCGTCGAGCCGGATCAGCAGGAAGTCGCTGGTCTCGACGTAGCCTTCGGTCGAGCCGACCAGCAGCGTCTTGCCGTCGGGCTGCACCGCCATGCCGTTGATCTGGGCGTTGGGGAAGCCGTCTTCCAGGGTCAGCTGCCCGCCGCTGCCGAAGGTCGGGTCGAGTTCGCCGCGCTGGGCGGCCGCCGCCGTCCCGACGAGGAGGAGTAACGCCGCCAGGCCGCTCGCCACGAACAGGGCCGCGCGGCGCGACCGAGGCGATGCCGTTCGTGCGGCGAGAACTGGTTCTTCGTGCATGCCACTCCTTCTCAGGGGCGGCACGAAAACCGGAGGGGACCCACGGAGTCGGCCGCCTGTTCGCGAGGCGATCTAACTCACGGACGGGTATTCGGACTCGGGATCTGCCTTCCGATTCCCCTTCCCAGGCGAATCGCCCAGTGGGTTCATGAATCGGTCGTCACCCATACCGCTGCGCGCCAGTTCCGGCCTCTCACCGGATTCCCCGACACCGTGACGAGGCGCATCATATCGGTGGTCGCCCCCGCGAGCCTCCGTGCCCCGAGCCGCCGTCCGCGGCGGCGGGCGCTATTCGCAGGCCTCGCAGACGCCGCCGTTGCGCATCGCCTCGATCGAGCAGGCCTGGACCTCCTCCGGGGTCGGCGCGGCGGCGGTGAGATCGCTCGGCGGCTCGCTCGGGAGGACCGGCGGCGGCGCCACGGTGGTGTCGGCGCTTGCCTGCGGGGTCGGCTCGGCCGCCGCCACCGGGGCGCTGACGGTCGCCTTCTCGATCCCCGAGGCCCCCATCGTGCGCAGGTAGTAGGTCGTCTTCAGGCCGACCCGCCAGGCACGCCGGTACATGTGGCTCATCGACTTGAGGTCGGGCGCCGCCAGGAACAGGTTCAGCGACTGCGACTGGTCGATCCACTTCTGCCGCCGCGCCGCCGCGTCGATCAGGTACTCCGGCTCGATCTGGAAGGCGGTCCGGTAGCGCCGCTTGATCTCCTCCGGCACCAGCGGGATCTCGGTCAGGTCGCCGTCGAAGTACTTGATCTGCGCCGCCATCTCCTCGTTCCAGAGGCCCGCCGCCTTCAGGTCGCGGACCAGGAAGGGGTTGAGGATGGTGAAGTCGCCGGAGAGGTTCGACTTGGCGAACAGGTTCTTGTAGATCGGCTCGATGCAGGGCGAGGTGCCCATGATGTTGGCGATCGTCGCCGTCGGCGCGATCGCGATCACGTTCGAGTTGCGCATCCCCTGGGCGGCGATCTTCGCCCGCACCGGGCCCCAGTCGAGCTTGCCCCCGCGCGGCACCTCGACCGGCGCGCCGCGCTCGGCTTCGAGCAGGTCGACGGTGTCCTGGGGGAGCAGGCCGCGGTCCCACTTCGAGCCCGCGTAGGACTCGTAGCGGCCGCGCTCGGCGGCGAGGTCGGAGGACGCCTCGTAGGCGTACAGCGCGATCGCCTCCATCATCTCGTCGGAGAACTCGACCGCCGCGGCGGAGCCGAACTCGATCCCCTTCATGTAGAGCGCGTACTGCAGGCCCATCACGCCGAGGCCGACCGGGCGGTGCCGCGAGTTGGCCGTCCGCGCCGGCTCGGTCGGGTAGAAGTTGACGTCGATCACGTCGTCGAGCGCCCGCACCGCCACCCGCACGGTCGCCCGCAGCTTGGCGTGGTCGATCTCACCCTCGGGGGTCAGGTGGCGGTCGATCACCACCGAGCCGAGGTTGCAGACCGCGGTCTCGTCCTCGGAGGTGTTCAGCGTGATCTCGGTGCAGAGGTTCGAGCTGTGGACGACCCCGGCGTGGTCCTGGGGGCTGCGCACGTTGCAGGCGTCCTTGAAGGTGATCCAGGGGTGCCCGGTCTCGAACAGCATCTTCAGCATCTGCTTCCACAGTTCGAGCGCCTCGATCTTGCGGCCGAAGATCTCCCCCGCCTCGGCCCGCGCCTCCGCCTCCAGGTAGAGCCGCTCGAACTCCTTGCCGTAGGCCTCGTGCAGCTCCGGCACCTCGTTGGAGCGGAAGAGCGTCCAGTGCTCGCGCGCCTCCATCCGCCGCATGAAGAGGTCGGGCACCCAGTTGGCGGTGTTCATGTCGTGGGTGCGGCGGCGGTCGTCGCCGGTGTTGCGGCGCAGCTCGAGGAAGTCGAAGACGTCGTTGTGCCAGCTCTCCAGGTAGGCGCAGCCGGAGCCCGCCCGCTTGCCGCCCTGGTTGACCGCGACCAGCTGGTCGTTGTGCAGCTTCAGGAACGGGACCAGGCCCTGGCTCTCGCCGTTGGTCGACTCGATGTGGGAGCCGGTGCCGCGCACCTTGGTCCAGGAGCCGCCGAGGCCGCCCGCCCACTTCGAGCACATCGCGTTCTCGGCGATCCCGCGGCCGACGATCGAGGAGAGGGTGTCCTCGATCACGTAGAGGTAGCAGGAGGAGAGCTGCGAGTGCGGGGTGCCGGCGTTGAACAGGGTCGGGGTCGAGGAGCAGAAGCGGCGCTCCTTGTAGGCGGCGTAGAGGTCGAGCGCGCGCTCCTCCCGCTCCTCCTCGCGCTCGGCCAGGCAGACGCCCATCGCGACCCGCAGCCAGAACAGCTGCGGCGCCTCCAGGCGGCGCGGCCGGGCACCGGTCTTGTCGACGATCAGGTAGCGGTCGTACAGCGTCTGCAGGCCGAGGAAGTCGAAGTCGAGGTCCGCGCTCGGATCGATCGCGGCGGCCAGCCGCTCGAGGTCGTAGTCGAGCAGGCGCGCGTCGATCCGCTTGATCGCGACCCCGTGCTCGAGCAGGGGCCGCAGCGCCCGCCGGTGCGCCTCGCGCAGGCCGCCGACGCCGTCGCGGAGGATCTGCCAGTCGAGCGTCTCCTCGTAGACGTAGGTGAGCAGGATGCGCCCGGCGAAGCGCGAGTAGTCGGAGTCCCGCTCGACCAGCGCCTTCGCGTTCAGCACGATCAGCTTGGCCAGCTCGGCGCGGCCGATGCCGGGCTGGATCGAGCGGCGCAGCTCGGTCTCCAGGCGGTCGGCGTCGAAGGAGAGGTCGAGGCCGATCGAGGCGAAGGCGATCCGCGGCCGCAGGTCCTCGCCGTCCCAGACCGACTCGGTGCCGTCGGCCTCGCGGATCGTCAGCGGCGCCGGGCGCGGCGGCGCGTCGCCCTCGGCCGCCATCCGCGAGCGCAGCATCGAGCGCTCGGCGCGGTAGACGATGTAGCGCTCGGCGACCCGCATGTGGCCGCCCAGCACCAGCTCCTCCTGGACCAGGTCCTGGACCGTCTCGATGTCGACGTAGGCGACCCCGAGCCCGCGCACCCGCTCCCCCACCCGGGCGGCGATCGCCGCGGCCGGCTCGGGATCGCGGCCGACCGAGGCGAACGCCTTGTGCACGGCGATCTCGATCTTCGACTCGTTCCAGTTGACGATCTGGCCGGAGCGCCGGATCAGCTTCATCGAACCGACGCCGACGGCGGCGGCGCCGGCCGATTCGAGCCGGTTCAGCACCGCCGCCAGGCCGTCGTCGGCCCGCCCGGCCTCGCGCGCGTGCTTGGCCTCGAGGTCGGCGAGGATCTCGTCGAGGGGGATGTTCATTTCGGGGTTCCTTTCGTCACGGCAGCTGGTTGCTTCACAGTTCGTCATCCGCGGCCATCGCCAGGGCGGCGGTCTTCTGGTACTCGGTAACCCGCCCCTCGAAGAAGTTCTGCTCCTTGCGCACGTCCATCAGCTCGGCCAGCCAGGGCAGCGGGTTCTCGACCCCGCCGATCAGCGGCTCGAGGCCGATCCCCTGCAGCCGGCGGTCGGCGATGTAGTCGATGTAGCCGGCGAACTCGGCGGCCGAGAGGCCGACGCCCTCGACCGGCAGGCAGTCGGCGATGAAGGCCTTCTCCAGCGCCACCGCCTCCGCCATCAGCGCCCGCAGCTCGGCCTTGAACTCGGCGTCCCAGATCTCGGGGTTCTCGGCGACCAGCTCCAGCAAGAGCCGGCGGAAGAGCTCGATGTGGTTCGACTCGTCCCGCAGCGTGTAGCGGAACATCGTCCCGATCCCGGTCAGCTTCCCCTGCCGGTAGAGCGAGAGGATCATCCCGAAGAGGCCGTAGAACTGGGTCCCCTCCATGCACTGGCCGAAGACGAAGACGTTGCGGGCCAGCAGCTTCTTCATCGCCGGGTCGTCGAGGTCGATGTCGCGGCGCAGCTCCCGCGAGACCCGGGTGACGAACTCGTTCTTGGCGACGATCGTCGGCACGTCGTCGAACATCGCCTCGCACTCGTGCGGGTCGATCCCCAGCGAGGAGATCATGTAGAGCAGCGAGTCGGCGTGGATGTTCTCCTCGTGCGCGTGCCGGCCGAGCACCAGCTTCAGCTCCGAGGCGGTCATCAGCTCGCGGACGACGTGGATGATGTTGTCGCCGACGATCCCCTCGGCGGCGGAGAAGTAGCCGACGCCCATGCGGACGATCCAGCGGTCGACGTCCGACAGCGCCGCCGGGTCGCGCCACTGCTCGACGTCCTTCTGCATCGGCACGTCCTCGGGCTCCCAGTGGTTCGCCTTCATCGTGCGGTAGAGCTCGTAGGCCCAGCCGTAGCGGAGCGGCAGCAGGTTGAAGGTCATCGTCTCCCGGCCGCCGATCACCCGCTTCGCCGCGAGCGCTTCCTCGGCCTTGCCCTGATCGAGGACGAAGGTCCTGGTCCCCAGCGTGTACGTCTTCTGCATCGCCATCCTCCGGTTGCTCGGAGGAAGGGATGGCCCGGTGCCGCGCACCGTCTTGGGTCGCCCTTCTTCCGAGGACTTTCCAACGGCACGAGGTCAGGCGACCGGGCTCATCTCCCCTTCGGGAGCCTTACCGTTGCGGGACAGCGCCGGGATCTGACCGGACTTCGCTGGGCTCCGCGCCACCCGCTATCGCGGGCATCGATGAAGCTACGCCGCGTCCCGGACGGACTCCGGGCCCGCCAGGTCCGCAATATGCGGATGTCGGCCGCCGCGGTCGCGGGACCGAGGGAGCCGCGGCACCTTCACCCGGCCGAGCATCACGCTGGCGCTGCGATCGAGCCGGTCGGTGACCGTGAAGCGGAGGCGGTAGGAGGCGCCGCGCGGCAGGCGCAGCTTGGCCCGCGAGCCGGAGGTGCCGCCGGCGACGGTGACGAAGGTCGAGCCCCGGCGACCGAGGCGGCGGGCGGCGATCTGCCAGCCGGCGATGCCGACGCCGGGGTCGAGCACTTTCCACCTCACCAGCAGGTAGCCCTGGGCGAGGTGACTGCGGTCGAGCTGGGGGAAGCGGACGTTGGCCTGCAGAAGCGCCGCGGGGGGCGCGGTCGCGGTCGCCGCCGGCTTCGTCACCGTGACGCCCGGCGGCGTCCCGGGATCCTCGTCTTCTTCTTCCGTCGCGGATTCGCCGAAGCTGGGCAGCGGCGGCACCCGGGCGACGTCGTCGGCAGGCGGCCGGCCGCAGCCGGTGGTCAGCGGCGGCGGCACGCAGATGTCGACGCGGTTGGAGCGGATCGCCGATTCTTCGCCCGCCGGGCCGCGCTCGACCGCCTTCACCCGGTACCAGCCGGGGATCTGGAAGGTCAGCGTGGCGCTGCCGTCGGGCCCGGTGACGGCCAACGGCGGTCCGGCTTCGGCCTCTTCGAAGCCCTTCGGCGAGGCGATCTCGGCGACGATTTCGGCGCCCGCCGCGACCACCGGGCTGCGGGCGGGCGTCGCCGGAGGCGCCATTTCTTCGTAGCCGCCCCATTCGACCGCGTCCAGCTCGAACGGTTGGCGCAGCGGCGCTTCGGCGGTCAGCCGCAGGGGGCCGCCGCCGTAGTCGCCCGGATACAGCGCGAGCCGCGGGCGCTGGTCGAACGCGTCGTAGGCCCAGAGCACCTCGTCGCCTTCCGCAAGTCGCTGCTGGCAGCCGCCGACCGGGATGTAGACGTTGTTGACGAGGATGCCCCACCAGGCGCTGCGCGTTTCGTCCTGCGCGTCGGGGCCCCAGCGGGTGATGAAGTAGTCGTCGTAGCCGCTGTACCACCTGCCGTCGAAGGTCTGGCCGAGGATCGCCATCGCGTCGACGGCCGCCGCGGTCGGGGTCGCGCTCGGCAGTCGCGAGCCGCCGTTGTTGCTGCCGTCGCAGGGGCGCCCGTCGGCCGGCGCGCCCGGGTCGGAGTCGGCGGCGCGGACGTTGTGCCCTTCGGTCAGGAGCGGACCTTCGAAGAGCGTTTCCGTCCGCCCCTCGATCCGCATCAGGACTTCGGTCGGTTCCGCCGCCGCGACCCCGGGGAACAGCATCCCGAGGAGCGCGGCGAGGGCGACCGCGGCCCTCCTCATCGGCCCGTGGGCCCCTGCCTGAGGTCGGCGCCGAAGCGCTGCACCGTGCCCGCGGCGGCGAGCACCACGGTCGCCCGCAGGTGGCCGGTGCGCCGCAGCAGGTCGCGCCCCGGGCCGCGCAACCGCACCCGCACCGTGAGCGGCCCCGGGCCGCCGGCGGTGAAGGCGGCGCGGCCCGCGGTGCCGGTCACCGCCTTGCCCTGGCGCCGGCCGCGGAAGTCGAGCCGCAGCCTGCCGCTGGTCGCCGCCGACACGCCGAGCGCGAGCACGACGACGCCGCGGCGAGAGACCGTCAGCCGCCGCACCGGCACGGTGAAGCGGATCGGCCGCTGCCAGCTGGTGGCGGGGGCCGAGCGATCGACTTCCGGTGCCGCGACGCTCGGCGGGACGGGGGTGGACGGCGTCGCCGGCACCGTGCTGACGGCGCGCGGGACGCCGGCTACCTCGCGCACGGTCCCCCGCCCCGATTCGGCGAGCAGGAGGTTGCCTTCATGGTCGAAGCTGAGCCCGGTCGGGCCCCAGAGCGTCGCCTGCAGCGCCGGGCCGCCGTCGCCGACGACCATGCTCGCCGGGTTGGTGCCGGCGACCGTGTAGACGTAGTTCTTCTTCGTCGCCGGCAGGCCGTAGGCGCAGTCGCTGCTGCAGTTGGCGGCGGTGATGATGCGGATCACCCCGCCTTCGACGAACAGCACGTCGCCCGCCGGATCGGCGGCGATCGAGTGCGGCGAGGTCATCGCCGCTTCGCGCGCCGGGCCACCGTCGCCGTTGCTTTCGACGCCCCAGTACGCGCCGATCGGCAGGCCGATCCCGGCCAGCCGATAGATGCGGCCGGCGACGGTCGAGCTGCGCCCGTAGGGGCAGCCGGCGGTGCACGAGGAGTAGGCGACGAAACGCAGCCGGTGGTTGTCGGTGTCGGCGATCAGCAGGTTGCCGGCCGGGTCGACGGCGACCGAGCCGGGGTCGCGCAGCTGCGCCGCGGTGGCGGCGCCGCCGTCGCCTTCGCTGCCCGCTTCGCCGTTCCCGGCGACCGTGTAGAGCCCTCCCGCGACCGTCGCCGCCAGCCCGTAGGGGCAGCTCGAGGAGCAGCCGTCGCGGGCGAGCAGGAGGACCCGGTCGTTGCCCGCGTCGGCGATCAGCAGGTCGCCGTCGGGGTCGACCGCGATCCGCTGGACCCCGTCGAGCTCGGCGCTCGGTCCCGGTCCCCCGTCGGCACCGGCGCTGCCGATCGCGCCGCTGCCGGCGACCGTGTAGACGTGGTCGGCCACGGTGCTCGCGAGGCCGTAGGGGCAGTTCGAGCTGCAGTCTTCGACCGCCAGCATCCGCACCCGGTTGCTCCACATGTCGGCGACCAGGAGGTTCCCGCTCGGGTCGAGCGCCAGGCCGCCCTCGGCGGAGAAGAACTTGGTCGAGTGATAGCTGCCGCCGATCTTCGCCTCGCCGGCGGCGACGCCATCGGCGAGGCTTTCGCCGGCGCCGAGGATCGTGTAGACGTGGCCGGCCACCGTCGCCGGGAGCCCGTACGCGCAGTGCGCCGAGCAGTCGGCGGCGGCGAGCACCCGCACCCGCGCGTTGCCCGCGTCGAGCACCAGCGTGTTGCCTTCGGCGTCGGTCAGCGTCGCCAGCGGATCGTCGAGCTGGATCCCGTCGGCGGGACCGCTCTCCCCCGAGAACGCCTCTTTGCCGTTGCCGGCGACGGTCGTCAGCCCGCGGCCGTCCAGCAGGCGGAGACGGTTGCCGAGTTCCTCGGCGATCAGCAGGCCGCCGCCGGGCGCCGGCGCGAAGTCGTCGGGACTGGCGAGGGCGGTGCCGTCAGCCGAGCCGGAGGCGACGTTGTCGTTCCCGGCGCCGGCGATCGAGTACATGTGCCCGGCGACGGTCGCGGGCAGGCCGTAGGGACAGTCGGCGCCGCAGTCGTGAGCGGCGCGCAGCAGGAGCACGCCGTCGTTGGGGTCGGCGATCAGCAGGTCGCCGTCGGGTTTCGCTTCGATCGCCGCGGGCCGGTGCATCCCCTGGCTGGTCGCCAGGCTGCCGCCGCCGGTGACCGACGTCGGCCGGCTCATGTCGGCGCCGGCGACCGTGTAGATGTGGCCGACCGTCGTCGTCGGCAGGCCGTAGGCGCAGTCCGAGCTGCAGTCGTGGGCGGCGACCATCGAGACGAGGCCCGCCCAGTAGACCGCGTTCGCCATCAGCAGGTTGCCTTCGGGGTCGACGGTGAGGCTCGTCGGCAGGATCCCGGTTTCGGTCGCGAGGCCGCCGTCCTGCAGCTGGAAGCTGCGCTGGTAGCGGCCCGCGGCGGTGTAGATATGGCCGCGCTGCATCGGTCCGAGCCCGTAGGGGCAGTCGACCGCGCAGTCGGAGCCGGCGACGATGCGGACCACGCCGAAGCTGCCGAAGGTGGTCGAGACGAGCAGGTCGCCGCGACCGTCGACCGCGATGCCCCAGGGTGACTGGATCGCCACCTTGGTCGCCGAGGAGCCCTCGATGTAGCCGTCGGTGGTGCCGTCGCCGGCGACCGCGTAGAGGTGGCCGGCCTGCGTCCGTTCGAGTCCGTAGGCGCAGTCGGCGGCGCAGTCGGCGGCCGCGACCATCAGCACCCGGTTGGCGCCGAGGTCGTCGATCAGCAGGTTGCCCGCGCCGTCCACCAACAGGCCCGTCGGGATGCTCAGCCCGGCTTCCGCGGCGGGGATCCCGTCGCGCGAGTAGCCCGGTCCGCCCGCCCCGACCACGGTGCGCTCGGCGCCGGTGGTGAGGTCGATCGCGCGCACCAGGGAGTTGCCGGCCACGTAGGCCGTGTCCCCGTCGACCGCTACCGCGTCCACGTCCTGCCCGATCGAGGTCGCCGGGCCGCCGAGCGTCCAGTTGCCGGCCACGGTCGAGATCGTCCCCGGGGCCTCGGCCGCCGCGGCCGGCCCCGCCGCCGTCAGGGCGACGGCCAGCAGGGACAGCACCAGCAGGGCGACGGACGAGCTATGCCGACGGGGATTCATCGTGGACTCCTCTTCTCGGGGTCGGGTGACTAGTGGTGGCGGGCGGCGCGGTGGACCGAGCCGCAGCGGGCGCGACGCTTGGCCCCCTTGCAGACCCGCTTCTTCTTCGGCTTGGCGGACTTGCCCGCCGGGCCGCGCTTGCCCGCCGGACCGGGGTTGCCGGCCGGGCCGGGCTTGCCCGCCGGGCCGGGCTCACCGGCGGGGCCGGTCGCGCCCGTCGGGCCTGCCGGGCCCTGCTTGCCCTCCGGCCCTTCGGGCCCGGCGACCGACGGCGGGGCCGTGCCTTCGCCGCGCAGCGGGACCATCACGGCGCCGTCGGAGCCGGCGTCGGAGACGACCAGGGTCGCCGAGCGCGGGCCGGCCGCCGACGGGGAGAAGCGCAGGCCGACCCCGCAGGTGACCGCGGGGACTTCGAGCAGTTCGACCCCCGAGCAGTCGTTCGAGCCGACGAGGAAGTCGTCGGCGTCGGGACCGATCACCTCGACGCCGCTGATCCGGGCGCCCTCGAGCGTCCCCATCGAGCGATCGATCGCGACTTCGCGCGGGGCGCCGGCGGTGCCGGTCGCCTGGGTGCCGAAGTCGACGGCGGGCGCTTCCACTTCTTCCAGCGAGCACGGCGAGGTCGGGCTGCCGTCGTAGACGCAGACCGTCGCCGGGATCGACAGCGCCGAGTTGCCCGTCGGGGTCGGCAGCGTCCCGGGCGGGCTGCCCGCCGCCATCGCCTGCAGCGACACCTCACCGGCGAGGCTGCGGGGCGCGCTCAGCGTCACCTGGCCCGCCGCGTCGGTGGTCCGCAGCGGACCGCCGGCGAAGGAGAGCAGGTAGCCGGCGGCGGGGGTGCGCACCGGGCTGCTGGTGTCGGCGCCCCAGTTCGGCGGCACGTAGGCCCCCACCCTGGCGGTGAAGGGCTGGCCGACGGCAACCGTCCGGGGCATCCCCTCGATCCGCAGGTTGGGCGTGTCCGGTTCGAAGTAGGGCGAGTTTTCGACCACCTGTTCGGCCGCCTGCAGGACCGCCTGCTGGCCGTTGCCGAGCCGGCGGCAGAGGCCGCTGACGTCGTCCTGGCCGAGGTTGACGTAGGACCCGGCCGCCCACAGGTGCCAGCCCGATCCGGGCGCCAGGAAGCCGAGCGATCCCATCGCGTAGGTGACCCCCTCGAATTCCAGCGTGTGGGGATAGCCGGCGGTTTCCGCGGTCATCCCGGGGTCGAGCTGGAGCAGCGCCGCGGCGACGCTGTTGGCCGGGATGTCGCCTTCGTTGAAGGGCCCGTCCGGCTGGTAGCAGTAGATCGTTTCGAGGCCGGTGGAGTGCAGCGGCGGATCGGATTCGGCCCCCAGCTGGACCGTGCCGCCGTCGATCATGCCGCCGAGGCCGTTGACCTGGACGGTGACCGTCGGGCCGGCCGCGAGCGCGCTGCCGCCGGACAGGGCGAGCACGAGGAGGACCAGCGAGAGGACGAGGGTGGCGGCCGATACCCGGGCCGCGCGAGCGGTTCTGTTCAAGTTGCCAACTCCAGTTTCGGGGCGGCAACACGCGCTGGGGATCCGGCGCGCACCGGCCGCCTATGCGCGAGGCGTTTCCAGACACTGCTCGGCCGGCATGTTCGGGCTCGGGATCGTCCTCCCGGATCTCCTTCCCCGGTCCGCAGACCAGGTGGAACAACGATCCGTTCGTCACCCATACCGCTGCGCGTCAGCCCCGGAGTCACACCGGAGTTCCGCCGATCGAGCGCCGGGAAGGTACCACAGCGTTACCCGGTGCCGATACGTCCGGCCCGAATTTCAGTCGCCCGGTCTCAGTCCCGCGCCAGGTAGGCGAGGACCTCCTTCTCGTGATCGACGTAGCGCTCGCCGCTGACGTCGACCGCCACCCGCCGGATCTCGCCGCCGCGGAACGGGAAGGGGCCTTGGTAGCTGGTGCTGACCGAGGAGCCGTTGCCGCGGCCGACGCTGAGCCCGCAGCCGCTGAGGCCGAACGGGCCCGGCTGGGTCATGATCTCGGCGCTGCCGACCGGCTCGGTGTCCAGGTGGAGGGTGAGCGTGCCGGTGGCGCTCATCGTCGCCTCGTCGTCGCCGGTCTTCTGGAACTCGGCGCCGAGGACGTGCTCGCCGGTCGGCACCTCGACCTCCGAGGTCACGGTCTGCTCGCGTTCGCCGAGCCAGTTGTAGGTGTAGTGGAGGCGGCCGTCCTGGAGGTAGAGGGCGTGACCGCCGGCGCGGGCGCCCTGGCAGAAGAGGATGCCCTCGGCGCCCTCCCCCACCTCGACCCCGGCGGCGATCGTGAACGAGCGACGGCGCACGTCGACCGCGACCGACTCGGGCACCTCCGCGGCGCCCGGGTAGTAGAGGTAGCGGTCGCGGGGCTCGCTCGGCTGCGGACGCCGGTCGCCGAGGATCTCCCGGGCGCTGCGGTCGTCGAGCGGCAGGGCCTGGTAGACGCCCGCGTAGTAGGCCCAGAGCGTCTTCAGCTTCTCCAACCGCTCCGGGTGCGCGGCGGCGAGGTTGCGCATCTGCGAGCGGTCCTCGAGCAGGTTGTAGAGCTCCCACTCGTCGAGGTCGAAGCGGCCCCAGCCGGAGATCGGCGGGTGCAGGGTGTTGGCGAGCCAGCCCTCGTGGTAGATCGCCCGCATCCCGAGCATCGCGTAGAACTGCGTCCCCCGCCCGGACGCGCCGGCGTCGCCGAGGGTGCGGGCGAAGCTCTCGCCCTCGATCGGCGTCTGCGCGTACCCCTTGATCACCTCGGGGGGGTCGACGTCGAGCAGCTCGTAGATCGTCGGCACGAGGTCGACCGCGTGGACGTACTGGTCGCGCACCCCGCGCGCCTCGATCCCGCCCGGCCAGGAGACCAGCAGCGGGTCGGCGACGCCGCCCTCGTAGCCGGCGAAGCGCTTCCAGTAGGGGAAGGGCGTGTCGAAGGCCCAGGCCCAGCCGGTGTTGTAGTGGTTGTAGGACTCGGTGCCGCCGAGCTCCTCGATCCGCTTCAGGTTCTCCTCGACGTCGTCGGGGATGTTGTTGAAGAACTTGTTCTCGTTGAAGGAGCCGTCGGGGCCGCCCTCGCCGCTCGACCCGTTGTCGGAGACGACCATCACGATCGTGTTCTCCAGCTGGCCCGACTCCTCGAGGTAGTCGAGGATCCGGCCGATCTGGAAGTCGGTGTAGGAGATGTAGCCGGCGAAGACCTCGGCCATCCGCGCGAACAGCCTGCGCTCGTCGGCGGAGAGGGAGTCCCAGGGCCGGACGAAGTCGAGCTGCGGCCAGGGCTGCCCGGCCGGGCCGGTGACGTCGGGCTCGCCGTGCGGGTTGATCGGCGAGAGCTCGGTGCCCTCGGGGAGCAGGCCGAGCTCCACCTGGCGGGCGAGGATCTCGGCGCGGATCGCCTCGTAGCCCTGGTCGAAGCGGCCCGCGTAGCGATCCGCCCACTCCTTGAAGACGTGGTGCGGCGCGTGCCCGGCGCCGGGGCAGAAGTACATGTACCAGGGCTTGTCCGGGGCGACGGCCTTCGAGTCGCGGACGAACTCGATCGCCTTCTCGGCCAGGTCCTTGGAGAGGTGGTAGCCCTCCTCCGGGGTCGCGGGCGGCGGCACCGTGTGGTTGTCGTAGACGAGGTCCGGATACCACTGGCTGGTCTCGCCGCCGAGGAAGCCGTAGAAGCGCTCGAAGCCGCGCCCGAGCGGCCAGCGCGCCCGCCAGGAGGAGAGGTCGACCTCCTCCGCCGGGGTCAGGTGCCACTTGCCGACGCAGTAGGTGTTCCAGCCCCGCTCCCCCAGCACCTCGGCGATCGTGCCGTTCTCGAACGGGATCCGGGCGGAGAGCCCGGGGAAGCCGGCCGAGCCCTCGGTGATGCAGGCCATGCCGTTGCTGGTCGCGTTGCGCCCGGTCAGGAGGCTGGAGCGGGTCGGCGAGCAGAGCGCGGTGGTGTGGAAGTTCGAGTAGCGCAGGCCGGCGTCGGCGATGCGCCGCATCGTCGGCGTCTCGATCGGCCCGCCGAAGACGTCCATCGCGCCGTAGCCGACGTCGTCCCAGCAGATCACCAGCACGTTGGGCGACCCGTCGGGCGCCTGCGGTTGTTCGTACGGTCCCCAATCCGGGACCGAGTCCCGGATGTCGACGTCGATGGTGCCTTCGAACGGCTTGGCCATGCTCTCTCCTCGGGACGGTGGAAGGCTTCGCGCAGCGCCGCAACGTTAGCCACCCGGGCGCGGGCGAGGCGGCCGCGAACGGCCGGACGGCGCGGGGCGGCGCCGCCTCCAGTAGGCTGCCCCCCGCCGCGGTGTACGGGAAGTCGGTGCGAATCCGACGTGGTCCTCGCCACTGTGACCGGCAAGCGAAGCCTCATCGAGCCACTGGGCGAAGTGCCTGGGAAGGCGAGGCGGAGCGCGGAGCCGGGAGCCAGTAGACCGGCCGTGGCACTACCTGCGACTCCACGAGCGATGGAGCGACCGCGGTGCCGATCAGACCCAGCGCCAGCCAGCCAAGAACCCAGCTTCGGATTCCCGGGCCGTCCGCGCGCCCCGCGGGCTCCTACTGGCGGACGCTCGAAGCCGAGGCGCCCGCCCACACGGCGCGCGCCGTCTTCGTCGACGAGCCGGCCTTCGCCGCCGCCGTCGAGGAGGACGATGCGGCGGCGCTGCGACGTGCCTTCGCCCGCCTGCGGTCGATCCTCCCCAACAGCCGCCTGATCCTCACCGCCGACCCCGGCGCCTTCGCCCGCGAGGCGCTGCCGCTCGCGGTCGGGCTGCCGGTCGACGCGCTCTACCTCGACACCGAGGCGCGTCCCCACCTCCTGGTCGAGGCGCTGGCGCTGGCCCCCGCCGGGCTCGAGCTGCTGGTGCCGGAGGCGGCGCGATGAGCGACCTGGCCAAGGACTTCGACGCCGTCGGCCCGGCCGAGTGGCTGGAGGCGGCGACCCGCGGCAAGCCGATCGAGACCTCGACCGCGACCGATGAGGGGGTCGCGCTGAGCTGGCTCTACACCGCCGCCGACGCGCTCGCCGCCGACCCGGGCGGGATGCCGGCCGCGGCCCCGTTCGTCCGCGCCGGCCGCCGCCGGCGCCGCTGGGACATGCGCCAGGAGCACGGCCACCCGCGGCGCGAGGCGCTGAACGCGGCGATCGTCGACGACCTCGAAGGGGGGATGACCTCGATCCTCCTGCGGCTCGACCTGGCGGCGCGGCTGGGCGAGGCGCCGGGAAGCGCCGGGTTCGCCGCCGGGCGGGGCCGCGACGGGGCCGCGATCTCGACCCTCGACGACCTCGACGCGGCGCTCGCCGGCGTCTACGTCGAGCTCGCCCCGGTAGCCCTCGACGCGGGCGCCGCCGCGATCGCCGCCGGCGGCCTGCTCGCGGCGCTGCTCGAGCGGCGCGCGACCCCGCCCGCGGCGCGGGTCGGCTCGCTGCGCTTCGACCCGCTCGGCACCCTCGCCCGCGACGGCTTCCTCGCCTCCTCCCCGGCCGCCGCGGTCGAGGCCGCCGGGGCGCTCGCCGCCGAGGTCGCCGCCGGGCCCTCGCCCCGCCTCCGCGCGCTCGCCGTCGACACCCGCGCCTGGGTCGACGCCGGCGCCACCGCGACGCAGGAGCTCGGCCTCGCGCTGGCGACCGGAGTCGAGTACCTGCGCGCCTGCGAGCGGGCCGGGCTGGCCCCCGCGCCGGCCGCCGCACAGATCGAGTTCACCCTCGCGGTCGGCCCCGAGCAGTTCATGGAGATCGCCAAGCTGCGCGGGATCCGCCGCGCCTGGGCGCGGATCCTCGAGTCCTGCCGCGTGCCCGCCGAGCGCCGCGCCTCTCCCACCTACGCCCGCACCCCGGACCGGATGCTGAGCGCCGCCGACCCCTGGGTGAACATGCTGCGCGGCACCGCCGCCGCCTTCGCCGGCGCGGTCGGCGGCGCCGACGGGGTCACGATCTCCCCCTTCGACCGGGCGATCGGCGAGCCCGGCGCGCTCGGCCGGCGCATGGCCCGCAACACGCAGATGATCCTGATGGCGGAGTCCTCGCTCGACCGCGTCGCCGACCCCGGCGGCGGCTCCTGGTACGTCGAGTCGCTGACCGACGCCCTCGCCACCGTCGCCTGGGAGGAATTCCAGGCGATCGAGCGGGCGGGCGGCGCGCTGGCGGCGCTCCGCGACGGGGTGGTCGCCGAGATGCTGGCCCACAGCGGCGCCCGCCGCTACGAGGAGCTCGCCCACCGCACCCGCAAGCTGACCGGGGTGAACATCTTCCCGCTGCTCGGCGAGCGCACGGTCGAGCCGGAGGAGACCGACCTCGAGGCGCTGGCGGCAGCCGAGGCCGAGCGCTTCGCCGACGCCGCCACGCCGCTGCCGGACCGCCCGCCGGCGCCGGGCGAGCGCCTCCGGACGGCGACCGAGCTGGCGACCGCGGGAGCCCGCATCGACGAGATCCTCACCGCGCTCGGCGCCGAGGCCCACGCGGCGCTGCCGCTCGGCGCCCGTCGCGACAGCGAAGCCTTCGAGACCCTGCGGCGCCGCGGCGAGGCCGGGCCGACCCGCGCCTTCCTCGCCTGCGTCGGCCCGCTCGCCCGCCACAACACCGCCGCCACCTGGGCCAAGGGCTTCTTCGAGGTCGCCGGGATCGAGACCGTGCCCAGCGGCGCGGTCGACGATCCGGCCGCGTACGGCAAGGCGCTGCGCGAGAGCGGCGCCGAGCTCGCCGCGATCTGCGCCGCCGCCGACGAGGACGAGGCCGCGCTCGACGCCGCGATCCTCGCCCTGCGCGAGGCGGGCGCGCGCACCGTCCTGCTCGCCGCCGCCGATGCCGACCCGGAGCGGGCCGCGGCCCTCGGCGCCGACGGCGCCGTCGCCGAGGGCATCGACCTGATCGACCGCCTCGGCTCCCTCCTCGACGGTGCCCTCGTCCTTGGTAACCCTCTGGGTGACAAAGGACAAGAGCCCCCTCGCGAGAGCGTGGAGAAGTGAACCGGATCCCGGACTACACGACGGTCCCGCTGCGGGGGGTCGAGACCGAACCGGTCCTCGCCGAGGACGCGCGCCGGGTCCTCGCCGCCGCCGAGGCGGAGGCGGCCGAGATCAGCGGCGAAGAGGCGGAGCCGACCTGGGACACGCCGGAGGGGATCGAGGTCGAGTCGGTCTACACCTCCGCGGACCTCGAGGGGCTCGACTTCCTCGGCACGATGCCGGGCTTCGCCCCCTACCTGCGCGGGCCGTATCCGTCGATGTACGTGAACCAGCCGTGGACGATCCGCCAGTACGCCGGCTACTCGACCGCGGAGGAGTCGAACGCCTTCTACCGCCGCAACCTCGCCGCCGGCCAGAAGGGCCTCTCGGTCGCCTTCGACCTCGCCACCCACCGCGGCTACGACTCCGACCACGAGCGGGTCGCCGGCGACGTCGGCATGGCCGGGGTGGCGATCGACTCGATCCTCGACATGCGCACCCTCTTCGACGGCATCCCGCTCGATCAGATGTCGGTCTCGATGACGATGAACGGCGCCGTGCTGCCGATCCTCGCCCTCTTCATCGTCGCCGGCGAGGAGCAGGGCGTCGCCCACGAGCAGCTCTCGGGGACGATCCAGAACGACATCCTCAAGGAGTTCATGGTGCGGAACACCTACATCTATCCGCCCGAACCCTCGATGCGGATCATCTCCGACATCTTCGCCTACACCTCGCGCGAGATGCCCCGCTTCAACAGCATCTCGATCTCCGGCTACCACATGCAGGAGGCCGGGGCGAGCGCCGACCTGGAGCTCGCCTACACGCTCGCCGACGGGGTCGAGTACGTGCGCGCCGGGATCGCCGCCGGGCTCGACGTCGACAAGTTCGCGCCGCGGCTCTCCTTCTTCTGGGCGATCGGGATGAACTTCTTCATGGAGGTGGCGAAGATGCGCGCCGGGCGCCTCCTGTGGGCGAACCTGATGCGCCAGTTCGAGCCGGGGAACCCGCGCTCGCTCTCGCTCCGCACCCACAGCCAGACCTCCGGCTGGAGCCTCGCCGCCCAGGACGTCTTCAACAACGCGATCCGCACCTGCGTCGAGGCGATGGCGGCGACCCAGGGGCACACCCAGTCGCTGCACACCAACGGGCTCGACGAGGCGCTGGCGCTGCCGACCGACTTCACCGCCCGGGTCGCCCGCAACACCCAGATCTTCCTCCAGCAGGAGAGCGGCACGACCAAGGTCGTCGACCCCTGGGGCGGCAGCTACTACGTCGAGCGGCTGACCGCCGAGCTGGCGGCCCGCGCCCTCGCCCACATCGAGGAGGTCGAGGAGCTGGGTGGGATGACGGCGGCGATCGACGAGGGCCTGCCGAAGCTGCGGATCGAGGAGGCGGCGGCGAAGACGCAGGCGCGGATCGACTCCGGCAAGCAGGTGGTGGTCGGGGTGAACCGCTTCCGCCCCGCCGACGATCCCGGCATCGACGTGCGCAAGATCGACAACAGCGCCGTGCTCAAGGCCCAGATCGCGAAGCTCGAGCGGCTGCGCGCCGAGCGCGACGCCGACGCCTGCGAACTGGCGCTCGAACGCCTCACCGAGGCGGCGGCGGAGAAGAAGGGCAACCTGCTGGAGCTGGCGGTCGAGGCGGCCCGCGCCCAGGCCACCGTGGGCGAGATCAGCTTCGCGATGGAGCGGGTCTTCGATCGCCACGCGGCCGAGATCCGCTCGATCGCCGGTGTGTACAGTCGCGAGGTGGGCGAGGGCGCCGAGCAGCTGGAGAAGACGAAGGCGCTGGTCGAGTCCTTCGACGCCCAGGAGGGCCGCCGTCCCCGCATCCTGGTGGCGAAGATGGGCCAGGACGGCCACGACCGCGGCCAGAAGGTGATCGCCACCGCCTTCGCCGACCTCGGCTTCGACGTCGACATCGGCCCGCTCTTCCAGACCCCCGAGGAGGTCGCCCGCCAGGCGGTCGAAGCCGACGTCCACATCGTCGGCGTCTCCACCCTCGCCGCCGGCCACCTGACCCTGGTGCCGGCGCTGCGCGACGCGCTCTCCGAGGTCGGCCGTCCCGACATCCTCGTCGTCGCCGGCGGGGTGATCCCGCCGCAGGACTTCGAGGCGCTGCGCGCCGCCGGGGCGGACGCGATCTTCCCGCCCGGCACCGTGATCTCCGAGGCGGCCGCCGACCTGCTCGAACTGCTGATCGAGCGGCACGGCCTCGAGCTTCCCGGCGCCGCCGCGAGCTGATGCCGCGGCGGGCGCCGATCGCCGAGCTCGAGGCCGGGATCGAGGCGGGCCGGCGGGCCGACCTCTCGCGGGCGATCACGCTGGCCGAGAGCCGCCGCCGCGACGACCGCGAATCGGCCCAGGAGCTGATCGCCCGCCTGCTGCCGGCGACCGGGGGCGCCACCCGGCTGGGCCTGACCGGGGTCCCCGGGGCGGGCAAGAGCACCGCGATCGAGTCGCTCGGCCTCTGGCTGATCGAGCAGGGCCACAAGGTCGCCGTGCTGGTCATCGACCCCTCCAGCGCCCGCAGCGGCGGCAGCATCCTCGGCGACAAGACGCGGATGCAGAAGCTCTCCGCCTCGGAGGCCTTCATCCGCCCCACCCCCTCCGGCGGGATGCTCGGCGGCACCGCGCGGCGCACCCGCGAGGCGATCCTGCTCTGCGAAGCGGCGGGCTTCGACGTGATCCTGGTGGAGACGGTCGGGGTCGGCCAGTCGGAGGTCGAGCTGGCCGAGATCGTCGACTGCGTGGCGCTCCTGCTGGTCCCCGGGGCGGGCGACGAGCTGCAGGGGATCAAGCGCGGGATCGTCGAGCTGGCCGACGTGGTCGCCGTCAACAAGGCCGACGGCGAGCGCGTGGTCGAGGCCAAGCGGGCGGCCGCCGACTACCGCCGCGCGCTCCGCCTCCTCCCCCCTTCGACCCCCGGCTGGGCGACCCCGGTGCTGACGATGAGCGCCGCCGAGGGCACCGGCCTCGACGAGCTCTGGGCCCAGGTCGAGGCGCACCGCGCGTTCCTCGAGGCCGAGGGCGGCCTCGATCGTCGCCGCGCCGCGCAGCTGCTGCGCTGGTTCGACGCCCTGCTCGAGGAAGCCGTCCTGGAGCGCTTCGCCGAAGGCGAGGGCGTCGCGGCGGCGGTCGCCGCGGCCCGCGAGGCGGTCGGCGCGGGCGCGGTCACCGTGCCGAGGGCGGTGGCGGAGGTCCTCGACGCACCGGCGAAGGCGACGCGCTGAGGACCCCCGTCCGAGACCTCGAGCGGTGATGCTCGGAGTCGGGCGGTTGGGGACGAAGCGGCCAAGCTCGCCGTCGCGGCGGCCGTCCGAGATGCGTCCCGGGCGTCTCGTGGCGGCCCGGGCAGGCCGGGGCCGCCACGAGGCGCCCGGGACGTGAGGGTCCCGTAGGGAAGTGCACAGGATGTGGCCGTCCCGGCGGAGTTCCCACCGGTCAGGAGCACGTGACCGACTTTTGGGCCCCTATAGGGGCCCAAAAGTCGAGAACGCGTCGGACCCCCCTGGGGAGACGTGGAGTTCCGCGCGCCCCCGCGCCCCCGGCCG
>DATJUK010000115.1:0-14712 GCA_035502495.1 Solirubrobacterales bacterium | reverse complement strand
CGTCCGCTGAGTTGACCCCCCTATGGTGGGGTCAACTCAGCGGACGGCGGAATGGCGTTGTGGAAGGCGCACGGATCCGGGCGGGTGCTCAGCCGTCGCCGGCGGCTGCCGCGCCGGTGGGGCCAGGCGCGCTCGACGCTTCGCCGCCGGTGCCGCGGGTCGGGATCCGGCCGGTGAAGAAGAGGCCGACCAGGGCGAAGATCGCGAGGATCGAGAGGGCGGTGCGCAGGCCGACCAGCCGCGAGGTTTCGTTCTCTTCGACGATCGCCGCGGTGGCGCGGGGCGGGACGCGGGCCTGGTCGAGGGCGGATTCGAGTTCGGCGTCGGAGAGGAACGGGACCCCGCCGTCGAGCTCGGCGCCGGCCTGCGCCTGCACCCGGGCGGGCACGGCCGGGTTCTCCGTCACCCCGGTGAGGAAGGAGGAGGAGAGCGCGGCGATCACGATCGCCCCGGTCAGCGCGGTGCCGACCGAGATGCCGAGGTTGGTGACGGTGTTCTGCAGGCCGCCGACCTCGCCGCTCAGCCGGTCGGGGACCGCGGAGACCGTGACCGCGCCGAGCTGGGAGGCGAGCGAGCCCATCCCGAGGCCGGCGAGCAGCATCGGCCAGGTGGTGACGCCCGCCCCCGCCCCGGCGTCGAGCCCGGCGACGAGGACGACCAGCCCGGCGAACATGGCGAGGAAGCCGATCCGCACGATGCGGCGCGGCGAGGCCCGGGGGAATGCTTTCGGGATCCCGGCCGCGGCGAGGATCAGGGTGGCGGAGAGCGGCAGCAGGCGGACGCCGGTGTCGATCGCCGAGAGGCCGAGGGCGATCGAGAGGAAGAGCGGCATGGCGAAGAAGAGGCCGCCCTGGAGGAAGTACTGGAAGAAGAACGAGGTGAGCCCGGCGCGGAGGATTTTCGTCCGCAGCATCGCCGGATCGACGAGCGGCTCGCCGCCGCGGGCGACCAGCCGCGCCTCCCAGGTCGCGAACAGCCAGATGACCAGGCCGCCCGCGAGGATCAGCCAGATCGTGGGGGAGAGGCCGAGCCAATCCGGGCCGCCCGGCTTCGCCTTGACGAACCCCCAGGTGCCGGAGCGCAGGATGCCGAAGACGACCAGCCCGAGGCCCGCCGCCGAGAGCGCCGTCCCGGCCAGGTCGAGGCGGACCTTCCGCTCCGGCGCCCCGCCGGCGATCCGGCGGGCGAGCAGCAGGATCGCGATCACCACCAGCACCTCGGCGGCGAAGACGTAGCGCCAGGAGAGGTAGGTGGTGAAGAGGCCGCCGACGATCGGCCCGACGGCGACGGCGACGGCCGCCGCGGCGGCGACCAGGCCGTAGGCGCGCGGCCGTTCGGCGGCGGCGAAATTGGTGGCGACCAGGGCGACGATCGAGGGCAGGATGAGGGCGGCGCCGAGGCCCTCCAGACAGGACCAGCCGAACAGCAGGATCCCCAGGTTGGGAGCGAGCGCGGTGGTCAGCGAACCGGCCCCGTAGACGACGCAGCCGATCGCGAAGGCGCGCCCGCGGCCGACGATCTGGCCGACCTTGCCGCCGGTGATCATGAACGCCGCCATCACCAGCGTGTAGAGGGTGATCGCGGTCTGGATCCCGGTGACGGTGGTGTCGAGGTCCTTGGCGACCGTCGCCATCGAGACGTTCATCACCGAGCTGTCGAGCATCATCAGGAACTGCCCCGCGCACAGCGTCGCGAGGATCAGCCCGGCGGCGGCGCTCGCCTTCCGCTCCATCGGACCTCCCTTGTGGTGGTGACCCTCGGCCCGCTCAGGAGCCGAGGATCTTCGCCTTCTGGGCGGCGAACTCCTCCTCGGTGAGGATCCCCTGGGATTTCAGCTCCGCGAGCTCCTTCAGCTGGTCGACGGTCGACGGCTCGCCGCCATCGCCACCGCCGGCGACGGTCGGGGCGGGCTGCGCTTCCTGCTGCGCCCAGCGCGACTCCTGGCGTCGCCGCACCCGGCCGCTGACCGCGGTCGCGGTCCCGGCGACGGCGGCGGTGCGGGCCATCCCCCTCAGTAGTCCTGGCATCGGTTCCTCTCTCTGTTCAGGCGGCCTCGGCCGCGTCGAGCGCGGCGAGGACGGCTTGGATCGGGATGCGGCCGCTGGAGACCAGCCGGCCGCCGCTGCGCCGCACGGCGCCGGCGAAGGAGGCGGCCCAGCTGTTCTCGTAGACGAGCAGCGCCGCCGAGCTGCCCGGCTCCATCACGTTGCCGGCTTCCTCGACGTCGTCGTCGGCGAGCAGCCCCGAGGTCGCCCCGACGAAGACCGCGAGGTCACCGTCGGCGTCGATCTCCAGCCCGCGCACGGTGCCGTCCGCGTCCTTGGTGAGGAAGAGCAGATCGAGGATCCGGATCAGCCCGCGGTCGACCAGCTCGACCAGGTGCGGCGCCACTTCGCCGTTCGGTCGCAGCTCGGGCCACTCGACCAGGATGTAGTCGATCGGTCCCATCTCGTCGATCTGGGGTGCCGCGCCGGTGTCGCTCATGCCAGGGCCTTCGCCTTCAGCCGGTCGAACTCAGCCTGGTCGATCGTACCGTCGTCGAGGAGCTCCTTGGCCTTGGCGATGTCGTCGGCGGTGCCGGCGCCGGAGACGCTGCGCACGTAGTCGTCGAATTCCCCCTGGGCGCGCCTGCCGGCGGCGGCCTGCCGTTCGACCATCCCCTTGCCCTGGGAGAGGAAGTAGACGCAGACGCCGATCAGCGGCACCACCACGATCAGGATCGTCCAGCCCGCCTTGCCCCAGCCAGACACGTCGTCGCGCCCGAAGAGGTCGATGAAGGCGCGGAAGATCAGCGTAATCCAGAGGACGAAGCCGAAGAAGACCAGCATCGTCCAGATGATGTTCAGCAACGGATAGTCCGCCGCGAGTGGCAGCATTTTCGGAGGCTCCTTTGTGTCGGGTCGGCGATCCGCCGCCGGTCGCTGCGAGGCTCGCAGCGCCGCCCGGCCCCCGCCAGGGCATGGGCACCTCAGTCGGGGTGGTGCCCGCTCCCGGCGGCCCGGCGCGCCTCAGTCGAGCGCGATCCGGCCGCGCACCCGCGTCCCCGCCCCCGGCGCCGACTCGACCCGCAGCTCGCCGCCGACGGCGGCGAGGCGGTCGCGCATGCCGGTGATCCCGGAGCCCGGGTCGGGGCCGCCGGCGAGGAAGCCGCAGCCGTCGTCGGCGACCTCGAAGCGGACCTGGTCGCCGTCGCGGGCGAGGCCGATCGCCACCGCCCGCGCCCCGGTCGCGTGCTTGGCGACGTTCTGCAGCGCCTCCAGGCAGCAGAAGTAGACCGCGCTCTCGGCCTCCGCCGGCAGCCTGCCGATCCCGTCGGCCGCGATCGTGACCGGCACCGGCGAGCGCCGCCCGGCCGCCCGCAGCGCTTCGCCGAGGCCGTCCGAGGAGAGCAGCGGCGGGTAGATCCCGCGGGCCAGCGCGCGCACCTCGTCGATGATCTCGTCGACCTCGGGGCCGAGCCCGGCGACCATCGCCCCGGCCTTCGGCGAGCCCTGCTCGAGCGCCTCGCGGGCCAGCTCCAGCTTGATCCGCAGGGTGACGAGCTGCTGCTGGGCGCCGTCGTGGAGGTCGCGCTCGATCCGCCGGCGGGCCCCGTCCGCCGCCCCGACCAGCCGCTTCCGGGACGCCGCGACGTCGGCCAGCGAGGCGCTCAGGGCGGCGTCGAGGCGCTGTCGCTCGAGCCCCGAGACGACGCAGGAGCAGACCGCGTCGAGGAACTCCGGCCGGTCGCGGAAGCCCTCGTCGCAGATCACCGCGACGCGCAGCCCGGAGTCGGCCTCGGCCGCCCGCAGGCAGGTTCGCGGCGAGGGCGCCGGGTCCGCGCAGGGCGCGCCGGCCGCGTCGAGCCAGGGTGAGGGGGCGCCGGGGGAGGGGGCGCCGGCGCCGGGATCGGCGGGAGGCGCGTAGAAGAGCTCGAGCGCCGGTTCCTCCAGCGCCAGCGCCAGCAGGTCGCGGAGCTCGCCCGGGTCGCCGGTCTCGGCGAGCCCGGTGGTGAGCCGCCCGAGCGCCCCGCCGGAGTAGATCCGCCACTGCACCAGGCCGACGAGGAACCCGAGCGCCGTCGCCGGGACGCTCAGCAGGGCGACCAGGACCGCCGCTTCCAGCGCCACGCCGTCGGCCCCGGCCCGGCGCAGCGTGACGTAGACGATCGCCGCCACGAAGCGCAGGACCGCGGCGCTCAGGACCGGCACCAGGGTCCGCCGCAGGTTCGGCCCGGCGAGCCGCAGCCGCGCCGCGAGGACCCAGACCGCGCCGAGGTAGACGGTGATCGCCAGCGCGTCGCGCAGCGGCCGGATCACGTCGGTCACCAGGCCCGGTTCCGAGCTCGCGAGGAAGAAGTTCTGCGGGCAGTGGGCGGTGCAGCTGGTGAACGGCGCGGGCAGCGGGTACTGGTCGGTCCAGGGGATCGTCGGCACGTAGAGGAGCCCGATCAGCAGGGCGCCGGCGATGATCACCAGCCGCGCCCCGCGGCTCTCCAGCCTGCCGGTCGGGTAGGAGAGCAGGGCGTAGGCGAGGAGCACCTCGAAGACCCAGCCGGCGATCCGGCCGACGCTGTAGAGCAGCGCCGCGTCGGAGTTCGAGAGGGTGACGAAGAACCAGCACACGCCGGTCGCGTAGAGGACCTGGCCGAAGCGCCCCTCGCCGCCGCGGTGCCAGGCGTAGAGGCCGACCCCGAGCAGGGCGGCGACGGTGGCCACCGAGATCGTCGCGTGCAGGGAGTTCGCGGGCGCCACCGGGTCGACGCTCGCGGCCACCGCCGACAGCGCACAGAGCGCGACGCCGAGCGCCCCGAGCGCGGTGAGTTTGCGGTTGCTCAAGTCGGCCCCCTGGGGGGCCAGCCTACTCGGCCTCAGGGGTGGAGCCGAGGTGCTCCTGCCACAGCGAGCGCAGCCAGGCGGGCGCCAGGCTCTCCTTCGCCGTCACCCGGTGCTCGGCCGAGCCGCCGACCCGGCGCAGTTCGTCGGGATGCTGGGCCGAGACCAGGGCGACCAGCGTGTCGGGGTGGGAGCGGCGCAGCCGGCGGGTCAGCTCGAAGCCGTCCATCTGCGGCATGTTGACGTCGACCAGGACCACGTCGGGCTCGCCGCGCGCGGCGCTGGCGAGCGCCTCGGCGCCGGAGGAGGCCCCGCCCGCCCAGGCGAAGCCCGGGGTGGCCTCGACCACCGCGCGCGCCGCCTCGAGGAAGCGGGGGTGGTCGTCGACCGCCAGCACAGTTACCGGTCCCGGACTTCTCGTCATCTGCGGGCAGGCTTCCATCTCGAACCGCGCGGCGCCATCCTGCACGCACCCGTACCCGAGGGGGTGGCGCCCTAACGGCGGGTGTCGGACGCGGCGAGGAAGATCAGCGCCGCGGTGACCCGCTTGGAGATCCGGTCGGCCTCCGGCGAGTAGGTCAGGTCGAGTTTCAGGAAGATCGCGTTGATGTGCTTCTCGATCGCCCGTTTGGTCAGCACCAGCTCGGCGGCGATCGCCGCGTTGCTCTTGCCTTCGGCTACCCCGGCCAGCACGTCGAGCTCGCGCGGGGTCAGCTCGCCGAGCGGCGAGTGCTCGGCGCGCGCTCGCGCGTCGACCAGGATCTCGACGATCTTCGGGTCGATCACCGACCCGCCGGAGGCGACCTCGCGGATCGCCCGGGTCAGCTGCTCGCGGTCGGCGATCCGCTCCTTCAGCAGGTAGGCGCGGCCCTCCGAGCCGCCGTCCAGCAGCCGCAGCACGTAGCCGGGCTCCGAGTACTGGCTGAGGACGACGACGCCGACCTCGGGGTGGGTCTCGCGCAGGCGGGAGGCGATCTGGATCCCGGCGTCCTCGCCGTCCGGCGGCATGCGGATGTCGGTGAGGACGACGGCGGGCGGGTCGGCGTCGACCGCGGCCAGCAACGAGGGCATGTCGGCGCAGCTCGCCACCACCTCGATTCCCGGGTCGCCACGCAGCACCCCTTCGAGGCCATCGCGCACGATGTAGCTGTCCTCGGCGAGGGCGATCCGCAGGGCCACGCGGGAAAGCCTAGAGGCTCGATCCGGGGCGGAGCGCCCTCGGGTCGGGAGGCCGGCCCCCTGGCGATCTTCATGCCGACAGGCCGGCGGCGCGGGCGGCGATCGCCGAGGGTGGGTCGATGAGCCGACCGAACATCCTCCTGATCCTCACCGACCAGCTGCGCCAGGCGCCCGCCTACGAGTCCGAGGAGCTGGCCCGCTACCGGGCCGAGACGATGCCCGGGGTCGAGCGCCTGCGCCTCAACGGGATCTCCTTCAACCGCCACTATCCGATGGCCGCCGCCTGCGCCCCGAGCCGCGCCTCGCTGTTGACCGGCCACTATCCCTCGCTCCACGGCGTCACCCAGACCGACGGGCTGGCCAAGTCGGCGGACGGCCCGGAGATGCACTGGCTCGGCGCCGACACCGTGCCGACCCTCGGCGACTGGTTCCGCGCGAGCGGCTACCGGACCTTCTTCAAGGGCAAGTGGCACGCCTCCCATGCTCACCTCGACGCCGACGACGGCGATGGCCAGCTACTCTCGATCGACGACGACGGGGTGCCGATCGAGGCCAACGTCGAGCGCTACCTGGAGGCCGACCTGCTCGACGACTTCGGCTTCTCGGAGTGGGTGGGGCCCGAGCCGCACGGCCTCGGCAGGCACAACACCGGCACGGTCAAGGACCCCTTCACCGCCGACGAGACGATCGACCTGCTGCGGCGGCTCGACGCCGAGCCGGGCGGGGATCCCTGGCTGGCGGTCTGCTCCTTCCTCAACCCGCACGACGACTCGCTGTTCGGGCTCGTCGGCCTGACCCAGGGGCTGCGCCTGCATCCCTCGCAGGTCCCGCCCGTCGCCCAGGCCCCGACCCACGAGGAGGACCTCTCGACCAAGCCGACCTGCCACGCCTCCTACAACAAGGAGTGGCAGAAGATCCTCGCCCCGCAGCCCTGGGTGGAGAGCCATCTGAAGTTCTATTACCAGCTGCAGGCGACCGTCGGCGAGCAGATCACCAGGGTCCTCGACGCGCTCCTGCTCAGCCCCGCGTTCGAGGACACGATCGTCGTCTTCAGCTCCGACCACGGCGACATGCAGGGGGCCCACGGCGGCATGCACGAGAAGTGGCACGTCGCCTACGAGGAGGCCCTGCGCGTGCCCTTCGTCGTCTCCAGCCCGCTGCTTCCCGGGGGTGCCCGGGAGGTCGAGATGCCGACCAACCACGCCGACCTGCTGCCGACCCTGATCGGCCTCGCCGGGATCGACGAAGCCGCGGCGCTGGCGGCGCTGCGGCGCGACCACTCCGAGGCGCGCCCGCTGGTCGGCCGCGACCTCTCGGCCGAGATCCGCGGCGTCGGCGGCGGCGAGTCGACCCCGGTGCTGTTCACCACCGACGACGAGATCAGCGAGGGCGCCGAGCGCAGCGCGAGCCCCTTCCAGCGCCTCGCCCGCCGCGCCCGGGTCTACGCCGACGTCGCCCAGCCCAACCACCTGGAGACCACCGTGGCGGAGGTCGAGGTCGACGGCGAGCCGCACCTGGTCAAGTTCACCCGCTACCACGACAACCAGCAGTTCTGGACCGTCCCGGGCGAGCGCGACGAGCGCCTGCGGGGCCGCCACACGGTCACCGTGACCGAGCCCGAGCCGGACGAGTTCGAGCTCTACGACCTCACCGTCGACCCCTACGAGGAACGGAACCTCGCCCACCCGGCGTTCGCCGACGAGCGCTCGCGGGCACTGCGGGCGCGGATGACGGAGCTGCTGATCGGCGAGCTGGCGGTGAAGCGGCTGGTGCCGAGCGTGGGGGAGATCCCCGGATACCGGCCGCTCCGCGCCTGAGGGCGGGAGGGCGGTGATGCTCGACATCTTCCTGCTCTCCCTGGTGGCGGCGGCCAACGCCGGCCTGCTCGCCGCGGTCACCGTGATGCTGTTCCTCCCCGACCCGAAGCGGCTGCTGCTCGGCTACCTCGCCGGCGGCCTCCTGGTCAGCCTGACGATCGGCTTCCTGATTGTCTTCGTCGTCGACGACCCGTCGGTGACGGAAAGCGCCCGCGAAGCGGTGAGCCCCTCGATCGACGTCGCCCTCGGCTTAATCGCGCTCCTCGTCGCCTACGTCCTGGGCGCCGGGCACGACCGGCGGGTGCGGGAACGGCGCCAGGCGCAGCGCCCGGCGGTCGAGAAGGGGCCCTCGCGGGTCGAGCAGCTGCTCGGGCGCGGGTCGGCGCGGGTGACCTTCGCGCTCGGCGTCGTCCTCACCCTGCCCGGCGTCGCCTACCTGGCGGCGCTGCGCGAGCTGAAGGACGGCGGCTACGGCGTCGGGATCGAGATCCTGGTCATCCTCGGCTTCAACCTCATGCTCCTGATCCTGCTCGAGGTGCCGCTGGCGGGCTACCTCGTCGCGCCGGAGCGGACCGTGGTCGAGGTGCAGCGCTTCCGCGCCTGGCTCACCCACCACGGCCGCACCCTGGCGGTCGACAGCTTCCTCGCCCTCGGCGCCTTCCTCCTCGCCCGCGCCGCAGCCGAGTACCTCCTGGCCTGACCCGCACGCCCCCGCCGCCCGTGAGTTCGCACTTATCACCGCTATGCGGTGTTAAGTGCGAACTCACGGGCGGGGCCGTGCGTCCTCGGGCGGGTCGGCGAGGCGTCCGCCCCTGTGGGGAGGGGTGCACGCACGGTGGCGCGGGGCGGGCGACGGTGAGAGGGTTGGCGGGTGAGCGTGAGCGAGAAAGGCGCCGTCCCCGGCGCGGACGTCGAGGCGAGCGACGGGTCGCGGCGCGGGCGGCTGGCGCGCAAGGCGGCCTCGCGGTCCTCGCAGGGGGTCTGGGAGCCCGGCCCGGACCGGATCGACCCGCTCCAGGTGCTCGCCGAGCAGGACCGCACGCGGGTGCCCGAGCTGGTGCCGGTCCGCTACGGGCGGATGCTGGTCTCGCCCTTCACCTTCTACCGCGGCGCCGCCGCGATCATGGCCGCCGACCTCGGCGCGGCGCCGAACTCGGGCCTCACGGTGCAGCTCTGCGGCGACGCCCACCTCTCCAACTTCGGCGTCTTCCAGGCGCCCGACCGCCGCCTCGTCTTCGACATCAACGACTTCGACGAGACGCTGCCCGGCCCGTTCGAGTGGGACGTCAAGCGGCTCGCCGCGAGCGTCGCGATCGGCGCCCGCGACCGCGGCTTCAGCGCCGCCGAGGGCGAGGCCGCGGTGCTGGCCGCCGCCGCCGCCTACCGGGGCGCGATGGCCGAGTTCGCGGCCAAGGGCGAGCTCGACGTCTGGTACTCGCGCCTCGACGTCGCCGAGACGCTCGAACGGCTGCAGAGCGCGGTGACCAAGGCCGCCCGCAAGCGGGTCGAGAAGAACATGGCCAAGGCCCGCAACAAGGACAGCCTGCGGGCGCTCGCGAAGCTGACCGAACGGCGCGCCGGCGAGCTGCGGATCGCCGACCGCCCGCCGCTGCTGGTGCCGATCGAGGGGCTGGCGGCGCGCGAAGGGATCGAGCCGAAGGCGATCACGGCGATGCTCCACCGGCTCTTGGGGGAGTACGGCGAGACGCTCGACGCGCCGGCCCGCCTGCTGGTCGGCCGCTACCGCTACGTCGACGCCGCCCACAAGGTCGTCGGCGTCGGCAGCGTCGGCACCAGGGCCTGGATCGTCCTGCTGCTCGGCCGCGACGAGGACGACCCGCTCTTCCTCCAGGTCAAGGAAGCGGGACCGTCGGTGCTCGAGCCGTTCGCCGGCGTCAGCCAGGTCGCCCAGTACGGCGAACGGGTGGTCACCGGCCAGCGGCTGATGCAGGCGGCCGGCGACGCCCTGCTCGGCTGGATCAGCACCGAGGGGATCGACGGCAAGCGGCGGGACTTCTACGTCCGCCAGCTCTGGGACGGCAAGGGCTCCGTCGACGTCGACTCGATGGACGCGGCGACGATGACCACCTACGCCAGGCTCTGCGGCTGGACCCTGGCCCGCGCCCACGCGCGCACCGGGGACCGCCACGCGATCGCCGCCTACCTCGGCAAGGGCGACCGCTTCGACCGCGCGATCGCCCGGTTCTCGGCCGCCTACGCCGACCAGAACGAGGCCGACTACACGGCCCTGATCGAGGCCGAGCGGAGCGGCGACCTGAAGGTCGAGCGTGGGCTCTGAGGCCGCGGCCGCGCCCGGCGGCCACCGCAAGCTGAGCCTCGCCCTGGTGATCGTCGCCGGCGTCCTCGCCGTCCTCGCGATCTTCTCGATCTGGGCCAACCGCCAGGCGCTGAACACCGACAACTGGGTCCACACCAGCGACCGGCTGCTGCGGGACAAGCAGGTCGAGGAACGCCTCTCCGCCTACCTCGCCGCCCAGCTCTTCGCCCACGTCGACGTCAAGGCCGAACTGGAAAAGCAGCTGCCGTCGCGGCTCACCCCGCTCGCCGGGCCCGCCGCCGCCGGGCTCGACGAGGTGGCGCCGGCGATCGCCGAACGGGCGCTCGCCAACCCCGAGGTGCAGGGGCTCTGGTCGGACGCCAACCGGGCCGCCCACGAAACGCTGCTGAAACTGCTCGACGGCGGCGGCGAGGCGATCTCCACCGAAGGCGGCGAGGTGACGCTCGACCTCAACGCCGTGCTGAAGAAGGTCGCCGCCCAGCTCGGGGTCGGCGAAGGCCTGGTCGAAAAGGTGCCGCCGGAAGCGGGCCGGCTGCGGATCCTGCGCTCCGACCAGCTCTCCACCGCGCAGAGCGTCGCCAAGCTCATCCGCACCCTGCCGGTGGTGCTGACGGCGCTGGTCCTGCTGCTCCTCGTCGCCGCGATCTGGCTGGCCGGGCCGCGCCGGCGCGAGGCCCTGCGCTCCGCCGGTCTCGCCCTCGCCATCGCCGGGGCCGTGGTGCTGACCCTGCGCTCGGTCGCCGGCCACGCCCTGGTCGACTCGCTGGTCGCGGTCGAAGCCAACAAGCCCGCGGTCGAAGCGGTCTGGTCGATCGGCACCTCGCTCCTGGTCACCGTCGCCACCTCGGCGCTGGCCTTCGGGATCCTCGTCTTCCTCGCCGCCTGGCTGGCCGGGCCTACCCGGCTCGCGACCGGCCTGCGCGAGGCCGCCGCCCCGTACCTCAGGGAGCAGCCCGTCGCCGTCGCCATCGCCGCGTTCCTGCTCTGGGTCGCGCTGATCGCCTGGGTGCCGATCGCCGCCTTCGGCAAGCCGCTCGGCGTCCTCGTCTTCGCGCTTCTCTTCGCCGCCGGGGCGGCGCTGCTGCGACGGCGGACGCTGGCCGAGTTCCCCGCCCTCGCCGAATAGCCTGGGGCGATGGCGCCCGAGCGCGAATCGGCGGACGAAAGCGTCGACCGCCGCACCAGCCTGGCGGGCGAGCGCACCCTCCTCGCCTGGTGGCGGACCGGCTTCACCGCGATCGCGGTGGCGCTGGCGGTCGGCCGGGTGCTGCCGGAGCTGGCGCCCCACTCGACCCGCTGGCCCTACGTGGTGATCGGGGTCGGCTTCGGCCTCTACGGCATCGCGCTGATCGGCTTCGGCACCCGCCGCATCGCCACCCTCGACCGCGAAATCGGCGTGCCGCCCGCCGACCGGCCGGCGATGCGGGCGATGGGCGCCCTCGCCGCGGTCGGCGTGGCGCTCGGAATCGGCACGATCGTCCTCATCCTCGTCCAGTGAACCCGGCTCGTATGCAACCAACGGTTGCGCGTTGTGCTACGGTTCTTCGCAACCGATGGTTGCATCTATATTCAGGAGGATGGAGATGAGCTACGACAGCATCGAGCGCGAGGTCCGGATCGACGCCCCGGTGGAGACCGTGTGGTCGATCGTCACCGAGCCGCGGAACATCACCCGCTGGTTCGCCAACGAGGCCGAGGTCGACCTGCGGCCCGGTGGAGACCTGGTCTTCCGCTTCGACTCGGGCATCGACGGCAGGGGGACGGTGGAGAAGGTCGAGCCGCCGCACCTGTTCGCGTTCCGCTGGGTCTCGCCCGAGCCCGGGCGCGACATGGTCGCCGCCCAGGGCCACTACACGACGGTCGAGTTCAGCCTCCGCGCCGCGGGCGAGGGGACGCTGCTGCGCGTGGTCGAGACCGGCTTCGCCGCGCTCGAGGGGACCGAGGCCGAGAACGCCGCGCTGGCCGAGAAACACATCGGCGGCTGGGACATGTTCCTGGAGCGGCTGGCGGGGCTCGGCGCGGGCGCGGACGTCACCGTCTGACCATGAGCGCCGCCACCCTCGAGGCCGACGCCCTCTGGGCCGCCGTCGGCGATCCCACCCGCCGGCGGCTGCTGGACCGCCTGCTGGCGCTGGGCGAGGCGACCGCGACGACGCTCTCCGGCGAGCTGCCGGTGACCCGGCAGGCGGTCGCCAAGCACCTGGCGGTGCTCGACCGGGTGGGGCTCGTCGCGGGCCGCAAGGAGGGCCGCCAGGTCCTCTACATGGTCGAGCCGCAGCGGCTCGACGAGGCGGCCCAGGCGATGGCCCGCGCGGCGGCGGCCTGGGACCAGCGCCTCGCCGCGATCAAGGACCTGGCCGAGGCGGCCCACCGCGAGGCCCGGTCGGAGTAGGGCGGCAGTTCGCCCACCACGCGAAGCGGGTCGCCCACCACGCGAAGCGGGTCGCCCACCACGCGAAAGGGGCCGCGACGCGTGTGCGCCGCGGCCCCTCGCGCTCTGTGGACGGGTCGGCGAGCCCGGCCTCGGTGATGGCCGCGCCTCAGTGGTGCCTCTGCCTCAGTGGTGCCTGCGCCTCAGTGGTGCCTGTGGCCGTGGTCGTCCCGCGAGCCGTGGCCCGGGTCGTAGTGCGGCCAACCGCCGCTCGGGTCGTAGCCCGGCCACGGGTGGCCGCCGCTGCCCGGGTTCCAGGGCAGCAGGTAGGCCCGGTAGCTGTTCACGCCGGTCGGGAACTGGGCGTTGTAGAGCAGCTGCCCGGAGGGGGAGAACTCCGAGAAGTACGGCAGTGACCCCCAGCCGACCACGGTGTTGCCGGCGGCGGTGCGCTGGCTGTTGCCCTGCGAGGGCGCCGTCAACCCCTCGGGCTGGTCGAACGAGCCGACCAACGTCGCCGTGTGGGTCCGCGGATCGACCTTCACCGTCACCGCGCGGCTGAGCCCGAACTCGGCGGTCGCGTCGACGCCGCTGTTCGCGACCCCCGCCGACTCGTTGTCGAAGAAGGTGTAGATGCCGTGGCCCTGGGCCTCGAAATCGTGCTGCCAGGCGGTGATCAGCCCCGCCTTGTTGAGAACCTGGCCGGGCGCCGCCTGGATGTTGAAATTGTTGCGGCTCGCTTTGCCGCCGAGCTGCCAGATGATCTGGCCGTCGTGCCGGTCGACCTTGTACGCGGTCCAGGTGTCGCGGGCGTCGATCAGCAGGTTGCCGTCGGTGTCCAGCTTCACCGCGTTGATGTGGAACCAATCCCAGGGGGTGCTCGGCGAGGCGGGCAGCGGCTGCTCGGACTGGCTGTAGGGGACGTGGTCGGCGCTGTTCCACTGGAACAGGACCTTGCCGGTCTTGATGTCGATTTCCTGGACGACGCCGTCGATCACCGTCTGGTTCGCCGGGCCGCCGATCGAGGTGAGGTCGGCCGTGGCCGTCGTGTAGGCGAGGATCAGCGCCGTGTTCCAGGGCGTGATCAGGAACTCGTGACCGTCGGCGCTCAGCCCGTTGCCCGCCTGCACCGTGGCGATCTGCTGGTACTTGTCGTTGTAGATGTAGTCGGTGCCCTGGGCGAGCCCGCCGAGGCCGGTGCCCTGCCACCAGGTCAGGACCGGTTTGCCCTCGTAGGTCTGGGTGCGGAAGTCGGACGCCTCCTGGCCCGCCGGCACCGCCTTGAACCAGACCACGTTGCCGTTCTGGTCGAGGATCTCGGGGCCGTTGGCGTAGGTCGTCTGGTCGCCGAAGGGGGAGACGAAGAAGTCACCGTTGCCGGCGTTGCCGTGGGTGAGGACGGTGACCGGCGGCGGAGCGGTGGGGTCGGCCGTGGCGACGCCGGCCGTGGCGGCACCGCCGGCGAGCGCCGCCAAGGAGACGATCGCGACGGCAGCGGCGAGGCGCCGGCGGCGCGTGGCCACCCGCCTCCGCAGTCTCGAAAGGGGATTCTGGGACATGTGTGGTTCCTTTCCGTTGGCCCTGGTCCGGTGGGCGAATCCGACCGCCGAGCGACGGTCAGCCACAGTCCTACCCAAATCCTTATAAACCTGATCAACTTTATAGAGAAATGGCCCGAATGGGTAAACCGGCGCCGATCAAGGGCCCGCGGGCGCCGACCCCGCCACGGCGCCTTCCCCCCGGTCGGTCGGTAACGAGCCCTCGTCGACTCCGCCAGGCGGCCGATCCCGCAGCAAGTTCACCGCTGCGCGGTCCCGGGCGGGGATGGGCGAAGGACGCAGCCCGCGGAGGACCGCGCGTGGACCGACCCGTGCGCCCACTGCGTTCGCACTTATGACCGCATAGCGGCCATAAGTGCGAACGCAGGGGGGGCTGGGGAAGGGACGGCGAGGGACGCGGCCGAGGGTCGGGGGGCGTGGCGGCCGGGGACGGCGGGTCCCGGCCCTCCCGGAGGCGACCCGGGCAGGCTGAGGCCGCCTCCGGGAGGGCCGGGACGTGAGGGCCGCCGCCGAGACGCCCGGGACATGGAGCCTTCGGGTAGGAACCGTCACGGGACGGAGCGTCCGTGACGAAGATGCCCCGGTCCCGGATGCCCAGGAACCTCTGTGGAACATTTCGGGTGCCAGGCACCCGAAATGTTCCACAGAGGTTCCTGATCGATCCGTCTCCGGG
>DATJUK010000114.1:0-2380 GCA_035502495.1 Solirubrobacterales bacterium | reverse complement strand
AGAAGAGCCCCGACCCGGCGGCCTTCAAGCGGATCTGCTCGCACTTCGTCCAGGCCTCGGCGGTGCCGACCCTGGAGCGGCTCGGACTGGTCGAGCCGATGCTGGCGGCGGGCGCGGTGCGCTCGCGGCTGCGGACCCGGGTGCCGTGGGGATGGGTAGTGCCGCCAGCCGAGACCGCCGCGGTGGGGATCAACCTGCGGCGCGAACGGCTCGACCCGATGGTCCGTGAGCTGGCCGCCGCGACCCCCGGGGTCGAGGTGCTGACCGGGCAGACGGTGACCGGGCTGCGCCGCGCCGGCGGGGCGGTCGGCGGCGTCGTCGTCCGCGACCGCGAGGGGGTCGAGAGGACGATCGAGGCGCCGCTGACGATCGGTGCCGACGGCCGCGACTCGCTGATCGCGAAGCTCTCCGGGGTCGAGGTGAGGACCTTCCCGCACGGTCGCTTCGCCTACGGCGGCTACTTCGCGGACATGGCGCCGGCGAGCGCCCCCGACGCGACGATGTGGATGATGGACCCGGAGTGGGCGGCGGCCTTCCCCACCGACGGCGGGCTTACCTTCTGCGCCGCGATGCCGACCAAGGACCGGCTCGACGAGTTCAGGGCCGACCCGGTCGAGGCCCTGGCGTCGTACTTCGAGGCGCTGCCGGAGACGCCGTCGCTGCGCTCGGCCCGCCTGGTCGACCCCGGCGTGCTCGGCAAGATCGACATGGCCAACCGCCGACGCACCCCTGCCGCGCCCGGGCTGGCGCTGATCGGCGACGCGGCCCTGGCCACCGATCCGCTGTTCGGGGTCGGCTGCGGCTGGGCCTTCCAGTCGGCCGAATGGCTCGCCGACGCGGTCGCCCCGGCCCTCCGCGGCGAAGCCGGGCTGGAAGCGTCGCTGCGGCGATACCGCCGGGCCCACTCGCGCCACCTGCGTGGCCACGCCCGGATGATCCACGACTACTCGACCGGCCGGAAGATGCAGTGGGGCGAGCGCCTGATCTTCTCCGCCGCGACCCGCGACCAGGGCGTGGCGAAGGTCTTCGACGCCTTCGGCACCCGCCAGATCGGCCCCACCCGGATGCTGGCGACCGCCGTTCCCCGCGCCCTGGCCGTCAACGCCCGCCACGCCCTGGGCCGCCACCGCCCCGAGCCACTCGCCGGCGCCACACACCACGCCCCCTCCCGTTGATGGGCCGAAAAGCGCTCTATATGAGCGCTTTTCGGCCCATCAACACCGTCAGCGCCACCAGGCGTCGAGGACGCGGCGCCAGTTGTGCCAGGCGATGCGCTCGAGCTCGGGCTCGCTGAAGCCGACGGCGCGGAGGGCGTCGAGCAGCTTCGGCAGGCCGGCGACGTCGCCGAGCGGGCCGGGGATGGTGGCGCCGTCGAAGTCGGACCCGAGGCCGACGTGCTCGACCCCGATCCGGTCGGCGACGTAGCGGGCGTGCGCGGCGATCGCCGCCAACGGCGTGTCGGGATCGTCGGCCATGTCGGCGCGGACGAAGGCGGTCGCGTAGACGATCCCGACCAGGCCGCCGGTCGCGCCGATCGCGTCGAGCTGGGCGTCGGTGAGGTTGCGCGAGGCCGGGGCGACGGCGTGCGCGCCCGAGTGGCTGGCGACCAGCGGGCCGGGTTCGAGCCCGGCCACGTCCCAGAACCCCTTCTCGTTCAGGTGGCTGAGGTCGATCAGGATGCCTACCTCGGCGCACGCCTCGACCAAGGCTACGCCCGCGGCGGTAAGCCCCGGGCCGATGTCGGGCGAGAAGGGGAAGACGAACTGGACGCCGGTGGCGAAGGCGTTGGCGCGGCTCCAGACCGGGCCGATCGACCGCAGGCCGGCGGCGTACCAGGCGGGCAGCGATTCGAGGCCGGGGTCGATCGGCTCGGCGCCCTCCATGTGGAGGACGGCGACCGGCGGCGCGCCCTCGGCGAGGGCGCCGTCGACGTCGGCGATCGAGCGCGCGACCGTCACCTCCCCCGCCCGCTCCAAGGCGAAGAGGCGCCCCGCGACCGCGGTCGCGTCGGCGGCCGCCACCTCGTAGGGGACCGGCGCGGCGAGCGGCTCCGCGTAGGTGCCGCCGGCGGCGCCGAAGCCGTGCCCGATCGGCGCCGGCCCTTCGTCCCCGGGCGACGAGGTGAAGAGGGCGAAGATCCCGCCCCGCATGCCGCCCGCGCGCATCCGCGGCAGATCGAGGTGCCCACCCTCGCGCCCCTCCGCAAGCCCCCCATGGTCCTCACTCGTCAACGCATCGTTGTGCCCGTCGAAGACCGCGATCACGCGCCCGACCCTACCCCCCCCCCCACACAGTGAGTTCGCATTTATCCCCGCTATGCGGCGACAAGTGCGAACGCACCAGGTGGCCCCCTCCGTGAGTTCGCAGTTCTGACCGCATA
>DATJUK010000113.1:0-19691 GCA_035502495.1 Solirubrobacterales bacterium | reverse complement strand
GCCGACCGCGATGCACTCCTCAGGGGCATAACCCTGGGCGCGGGCGTGGGTGGCGACGGCGGCCGCCTTGGAGACTGTGCGGGGGACCAGGTGGTAGGCATGGGTCTGGCCGTCGACGGTCTTCATCGGCGTGCCGATCGCCCCGTTGTCGAGCAGGCGCAGGTCGTCGTCGCCGTGCTCGCCGAGCAGGGCGTTGGCCTCGTCGACGTCGACCTTGCCGCGGAAGAGGTGCGAGTGGACGCGGCCGTGGTGCCAGGGGGAGTGGTACTCGAGCCGCCCTTCGAAGTGCTCGAAGAGCATCGCCGGGATGCCCCGTGTCTCGATCTGCTCGTAGACCGTGCCCTCGTATTCGTCCGGCTGCAGCTCGCCGGTGAGCAGCGTGGTCTCGCCGTCGATCGCGAAGGCGCAGCCCGCCTCGAAGATGTAGGACCCCTGGCCCATCAGCCGCGCCGCCTCGTGGACCTGGGGCTCGCGGCGGCCGGACATGATCACCACCTCGACCCCGGCGCGGGCGCAGGCCTCGAGCGCCCGGGCCTGGGCCATCGAGAAGTTGCCCTCGGCGTCGAGGAACAGGGCTCCTCCCCGGCCGAGCAGGGTCCCGTCGAGGTCGGTGTATACGCAGCGAAGCGACATCCGCCGCTCGCTACCGTAGCGACGATGGAATGGCGGCTCGGCGATCTGACTCTGGACCTGGCGCGGCCGGCGGGCGCCGGGATCGTCAACGTGACCGTCGACTCGATGTTCGAGGGGGCGCGGAGCGGCACCCCGGAGCAGGCGATCGCCGACGGGATCGGGCTGGCCCGGGCGGGCTTCGACATGCTCGACGTGGGCGCGGTGGCGGCGCGCAGCGGGCCGCCGGTGACGGTGGAGGACGAGTGCGCGGCGCTGATCCCGGCGATCGCCGGGATGGCGGCGCTGCGGGTCGGGGCCGGCGACTTCGACGCTGACGAGGGCGGCGGCGCCGAGAGCGAGGCGGGCGTGCCGGTGCCGGTCTCGGCCGACACCTTCCAGGTCGAGGTGGCGCGGCGGGCGCTCGACGCGGGCGCCTGCTGCGTCAACGACATCTCCGGAGGGTGCGAGGAGATGTTCGAGCTGGTCGCGGCGCGCGGCTGCGGCTATGTCTTGATGCACATCGAGGGGCCGCCGCGGGTCGACCGGCCGTGGCGCGAATACGACGACGTGGTGGCGCGCCTGGTGCGCTGGTTCGAGGAGAGGGTCGAAGCGATGCGGGAGCTGGGGGTGGGGGAGGCGCAGATCGCGATCGACCCGGGCCTCGACTTCGACCTCTCGCCGGAGCAGGACCTGGAGATCATGCGACGGCTGGACGAGCTGAAGGCGCTGGGGCTGCCCCTCTACGTCTCGCTGTCGCGCAAGGACTTCATCGGCGCGGTGCTGGCCGGATCGTGGGAGGAGCGCCTGCCGCCGGGCGAGCGCGAGTGGGGCACCGTCGCCGCCACCACCCTCGCGGTCCGCTCCGGCGCCGACATCCTCCGCCTCCACGACCGCTCGTCGCTGCAGGCGATGCGCCTGGCGGGAGCCGTCCGTGGCTAGGTGCGTTCGCAGAAATCACCGCATACCGGTGAGAAGTGCGAACGCACCGGGGCGCCGCTCGATGCGTTCGCAGAAATCACCGCATACCGGTGAGAAGTGCGAACGCATGGGGGGTGGGGGGTGATGGCGCGGGGGTCGCTGCTTGCCGACAAGTGGTCGGTAGCGGTGTCGCCGGCGCGGCGGGACGGGCGGATCGTCGCCGAGTCCTCCGAGCCGGACAGGTCCGCGAAACCGGTGAAGCTGCCGCGGGACCTCGCCCCGGACCTCGCCGAGGCGCTGCGCGGCGCCGGGATCGAGGCGCTCTACTCGCACCAGCTGCGAGCCTGGGAGACGGCGCCGGGGTCGGACCTGATCGTCACCAGCGGCACCGCCTCGGGCAAGAGCCTCGCCTTCAACCTGCCGGTGCTCGACGCGATCGCCCGGGCGCCGAAGGCGCGGGCGCTCTACCTCTACCCGACCAAGGCGCTGGCCCAGGACCAGGCGCGCAAGCTCGCCCTGCTGCGCCCGCCCAACCTGCGCCACGCGATCTACGACGGCGACACGCCGCGCGAGGAGCGCCCGGCGATCCGCCGCAGATCGAACCTGGTCCTGACCAACCCGGACATGCTCCACGTCGGGGTACTGCCGAACCACCGGCAGTGGGGCGATTTCCTCGCCAACCTGGAGTTCGTCGTCGTCGACGAGGCGCACACCTACCGCGGCGTCTTCGGCTCCCACGTCGCCAACGTGCTGCGGCGGCTGCGCCGGGTCGCCCGCGCCTACGGCGCCGAGCCGCGCTTCCTGCTCGCCTCGGCGACGATCGCCAACCCGGAGGAGCTGGCGAGGCGGCTGGTCGGCACCGAGTTCGAGCTGATCGATGACGACGGGGCGCCGCGGGCGGGGCGCGAGATCGCGATGTGGAACCCGCCGCTGATCGACAAGGCGACCGGGACGCGGCGCTCGGCCCTGGCCGAGGCGGCCGACCTGCTCGCCGAGCTGGTCACCCACGGGGTGCGGACGATCTGCTTCCTCAAATCACGGCGTGGGATCGAGCTGATCCAGCGCTTCGCCCGCGAAAACCTGGAGCGCCGAGGGAAGCCGGAGCTGGCCGCGCGGATCGCCCCCTACCGGGGCGGCTACACGCCGCAGCAGCGGCGCGAGATCGAGGACCGGCTCTCGCGCGGGGAGCTGCTCGCGGTGGTGGCCACCGACGCGCTGGAGCTGGGGATCGACGTCGGCGAGCTCGACGCGGCGATCTGCGTCACCTTCCCCGGCACGGTGGCGAGCCTGCGCCAGATGTGGGGGCGGGCGGGGCGCCGCCGGCGCGGGCTGGCGGTCTACGTCGCCGGGCAGGACGCGCTCGACCAGTTTTTCTGCCGCCATCCCGACGAGTTCCTCGGCCGGCCGGTGGAGGCGGCGATCCTCGACCACGGCAACGAGCAGATCGCGATGCGCCACCTGATCGCGGCGGCCTACGAGCTCCCGCTGTCAGAGGCCGATGACGAGTTCTTCGGCGACGGCTGGCGGGAGCGGGCGGAGCGGCTGCTGGAAGCGGGGGAGCTGCGGCGGGCGGGCGGGCGGCTGGCGCCGAAGCGGAGCGAGCACGTCGCCTCGCGGATCCCGCTGCGCTCGGCCTCGGCCGACTCGGTGGCGGTGATCGAGCGCGCGGCGGGGGAGATGCTGGGCCTGGTCGAGGCCGAGCGCGCCTTCACCACGATCCACCCGGGGGCGATCTACCTGCACCTCGGGCGCTCCTATGAGGTCGAGCAGCTCGACGTGCGCGAGCGGCGGGCGCTGGTCTCGAGCTTCGACGGCGACTGGTACACGCGGCCGAAAAAAGAGACCGACATCTATATCGAGCGGATCCACGAGCAGCGCGAGGTCGCCGGCGTGCAGCTGAACTTCGGCGAGGTATCGGTGACCGAGCAGGTGATCGCCTTCCAGCGGGTCTCGATCGCCGACAACGAACCGATCGACATCGTCGGCCTCGAGCTGCCCGAGCAGAGCTTCGTCACCCAGGCGCTCTGGTACGTGCTGCCGGAGGGCAACTTCGGCACCCTGCCGCCGGACGTGCTGCTCGGGGCGCTGCACGCGACCGAGCACGGGCAGATCGCGGTGCTGCCGCTGATCGCGATGTGCGACCGCTGGGACATCGGCGGGCTCTCCACCAACGTCCACTTCCAGACCGGCCGGGCGACGATCTTCATCTACGACGGGCATCCGGGCGGGGTCGGGATCACCAAGCGGGGGTTCGAGGAGTTCGAGCGGTTGCTGGGCGATGCCGAGCGGCTGATCGCCGAGTGCCCGTGCGAGAGCGGCTGCCCGAGCTGCGTGCAGAGCCCGAAGTGCGGCAACCTGAACGAACCGCTCCATAAGGCCGGGGCCTTGGAGCTCATGGGGCAGATGCAGCGAGCTTCGGATGCGGTGAGGAGAGCGGCTTGAGGGACCCCCTCTCTCACGAACCGCAGGGAGGTTCGTTCGGGGGTCCCTCAAGCCGCTCCAACCGGCCGCGGCGGCTGATGGGTGGGCGGCGGGGATGACCGGGCGTCGGGTGCAGGTGGCCGTCATCGGGGCGGGTGGGGCCGAGGAAGGGTCCGAGGCCTGGCGGCTGGCCGAGGACGTGGGACGGCTGCTGGCCGAGGCCGGCGCGGTCGTCGTCTGTGGGGGGAGAGGCGGGGTCATGGCGGCCGTGGCTCGCGGGGCCGCCGAGGCCGGCGGCGAGGTCATCGGCGTCTTGCCTTGGACGGAGCCCTCGGAAGCGAACGAGCACTGCACGCACGTGGTCGCCACCGGGGTCGGGCAGGCGCGGAACCTGGCGGTGGTGGGGTCGGGCGAGGTCGTGATCGCGATCGGCGGGGAGTGGGGGACGCTCTCGGAGATCGGGCACGCGCGGTCGCTCGGGCGCACGGTGGTGGCGCTGCGCAGCTGGACCTTGGTCGGCCGCGACCGGATGGAGGGCGCGCCGGGAGTGGTCCCGACCGAGACCGCCGAGGCGGCGGTCGCCGCCGCCCTCGCCGAGCTGTCCCCCCGCCGGCCGACCGAGTGAGTTCGCACTTATGACCGCGTAGCGGTCATAAGTGCGAACTCACCGGGTGGGGCGGGTTGCCTACGATGAGGCGATGAGTGGTGACGCGCATGCGGGGGCGATTCGGGAGGAGTTCGCGTATCAGGCCGACTCTTTCGCCCGCAGCCCGACGATGAGCCTCGCGGCGACGCTCGGCGTGCTGATCGACCTGGTGCCGGAGGATCCCGAGGCCCGCTGGGTCGAGACCGCCTGCGGCCCGGGCCTGATCGCGAGGGCGACGGCGCCGCGCGTCGGCTCGGTGGTCGGAATCGACCTGACCCCGACGATGATCGAGAAAGCCCGCGCCGACGCGGAAGAGGCAGGGATCGAGAACGTCAGCTTCGCGGTCGGCGACGCTACCGCGCTCGACCTCCCCGACGACTCGTTCGACGGCGCGATCACCCGCTTCAGCCTCCATCACATCCCGGCCCCGATCAGGGTGCTGGAGGAGATGCGGCGGGTGGTGAAGCCCGGCGGCCACGTGATCGTCTCCGACTTCGTCACCGATGACGACGGCGCGGCGGCGGCCTGGCAGGAACAGATCGAGCGCCTCCGCGATCCCTCGCACTGGGCCCTGCTGACGCCGTCGCGGATCGCCGCCCTGGCCGAGCGCGTCGGCCTGGAGCCCGAGCTGGACCGGGTGGTCCCCTTCGAGATCGACTTCGAGGAGTGGCTGAGGCGCGGCTCCGGCGGCCCCGCCAACGCCGACCTGATCGAGCGGCTGCGCGCCGAAGCCCCGCCGCAGGCGCAGAGCTTTCGGGTCAGCGGCGAGCCGCCCGACCGCACCCTCCGGTACCGCAACTCCCTCCACCGGTGGCGCGTCCCATAAGGGGCGCTCGCCGCCAGGGCCAGAGTTCGCGCAGGGCGAGGACGGCGAAGGCGCTCGACCAGAGCAAGGGGGTGGTGGAGGTCGGGACGCCGGTCTCGACGCCGACGCGCTCGGGGAGGTCTCCGGCCGGGGTCGAGGCGCGACGGAGGTCGGCGAGGAGCCCGAGCGCCGCGCGGCGGTCGGGCGCGCCGCGGCCTTCGGCGGCGAGCGCCGCGAGCGCCCAGGCGCTCCACGCGGTAGGCGCGGTCCACGGGTCCTCGCCGCCTTCCCAGCCTTCGCCCGGCGTGATCCCGTAGGGGGTGCCGTCGGCGACGAGTCGCCGCAAGGTCAGTTCCGCCGCCGGATAGAGCGCCCGCAGCCCGAACGGCCGCACCGCCCACCCCGCCGCCGAGTCCAATCCCGACCCCGGGTCCCCGGCGACCCGCACCAACCCTGCCCTCGTCCCGAATTCACCCAGGATCCGTCGCGCGGCCGAAATCCCGTCTGCACGTCTGGTTCTCCTCCCGTCGACATCGGTGGCCGTGGCGGCGAGGGCGTTGCCGAGGTAGGTGCCGGGGGAGGACTCTTGGTAGTCGGCGCGGTCGCGCCAGGGAAGGGGCCGAGCGGGCGCGGGGGTGTGGGCCGCGCGGGCGGCGACGGTGACCCAGCCGAGGGCGTCGCCTTGGGCGGCGCGGCCGGGGACCGGGGCCCCGGCTTCGGTGAAGCGGGCGGCGGCGCCGAGGTCGAGGCCGGTGAGGAAGCGCGCCACGGCCCGGGCCTCGGCGCGATGCCCCGACGCCTCCAGCGCGAGAGCGGCGCTCGCCGCGTCCCGCGGCCACACGTAGGCCCACCCGTCCCGCGCCCCCGCCGCGACGGCCCCGGTCCGCCGCGACGTCAACGCCTGCACCGTCAGCAGCGAGCGCGCGTACATCGACCGCGCCCAGCTCGGCGCCGCGGCGCCCAGCCCCCGCGAGCCGAGGAGCCACCGCCGCGCGTCCGCCCTCGCCGCACGCACCACCCCCGCCGTCGCCGATCCGACGCCGCCCCCCACGGCGCCGCCGGAGAGGGGCCGTGCTCCCCGACCTGACCGGCAGAGGAGGTAGAGGATCGCGACCCGTCGTTCGCGAGCGCAGCGAACTCCGGCCCGGACGTCGACTCCCACCGAAGGAGTTACGGAGACCCCGCCCTCGTCGCCACCCCGCCCCCGCATCGCGAGCGCCAGCTCGTCGCCACTCGCGGCCACCGTCATCACCACCCGCGCGGCCGGGCCGCCGCGGTCCCCACCGAACCAGGCGACCGTCCGCACCACGTTCGTCCCGGCGAGGTACCTCTGCCCGACGCGGTCCGCCTCCCACATCGCCATCGGCTCCCCGCCCCCGATCCGCACCCGCGGCACGATCCCGGTGTCGCTCGGCACCGTCCCCGCGGCCTGGCGGTCGGCGGGGTTGTCGATCAGGGCAGCGCCCGCGGGGCCGGGCCGCAGGTCGACCACGTCGCCGTAGGCGTCGACGGCCGCCGTCAGCCTCCCGTCCCCGGTCACCGCCGTCCCCAGGAAGGGCGGCGGCAGGCCCGGCAGCGCCGCCGGCGTCCTCGGCCCGCCCCGCTCGCCGCCCGAGACCAGCACGACGCCGACCGCGACGACGATGGCGCAGAGGATGAGGGCGCGGGCGATTCGCACGGGCGAATGCAATCACCGCCGCCCCGCTCGGGCCCGACGCGCCGGCAGGCGGCGCTCAGGCGGGTCGGGCCCGCCCGGCGATGCCGTCGGCGACGAGCTCGCGCAGGCGCGGCATGTGGGCGCCCTCGAGGTACTCGGTCCAGTCGATCGCCGCCGTGTCGAAGGCGAAGCGGGCGCGGTCCTCCGGGCTCATCTCGGCGGCGAGGCGCCGGGCGCCGCCGTCGTCGAAGCGGCAGCTGAGCTGGGTGTAGGGGGCGTAGATCTCGACCATCCGGCGGACCCGCCCGGCGAGGCGGTTGTTGCGCGCCAGCCCCGGCCGGGCCCGGCGCGCCGGCGGGATCGCGGCGGCGCGGGCGCCGAGCCCGAGCAGCTCCTCGCGGCCGCGGCTCCAGAGCAGGGCGCGCCCGCGCGAGCAGAAGCGCAGCCCGCCGACCCGGATCTCGCGACCGTCGCGGCCGACCAGCGGGTGGCGGCCGAAGTAGCTGCGGGTGTGGCCGGCGAGCTCACCGAGGGTGAGCGCGTTGCGGGCGCTGCTGGAGACGGAGACGACGCGGGTGCCGTCCGCCGGCGGGTAGGCGGCCGCGGCGACGCAGGCGTTCGCCACGCAGTCGACCGGCACCAGGTCGATCGGGTTGTCGGCGCGTCCCGGCAGGTGGGTGAGGCCGCGCGAGGCGTAGGCGATGATCAGCGGGTCGGCGACCTTGAAGCCCTCCAGCCAGCCCGGCCAGGGCTGGGCGAGCGCCGACTCGACGATCGAGGGCCGCACGATCGTCGTCCGCGGCGACTCGCGGAGCAGGAGCATCTCGCCGATCGCCTTGGTCATCGAGTAGGTGTCGGGCCAGCCGCAGGCTCCGGCGAAGGCCCGGCCGCGTTGCGCCAGCCGCTGCTCGATCCAGCGCTCGTCCCTGCCCGCCTTGCCCGCCTGCGCCTCGACCTGGGCGCGCCAGCCGCTCGCCTCCGCGAGCACCTCGGCCGGGTCGAGCCGCCCCAGTCCCGGATGGGCATCCGCCTCCATCACCACCGGGACCCGGCAGTCGGCCGTGTAGGCGGTGGAGACGTGGACGAAGTGGGCCTCCGAGCCCGCCGCCCGCAGCGCCGCGGCGAGGCGCGCCGGCCCGTAGCCGTTGATCCGCAGGGCGGCGTCGAGCGGTTCCTCGAAGGACACCGAGGCGGCGCAGTGGATGACCGTGTCGACGTCGCGCAGTTGCTCCTTCGTCCGCGCCGCCAGCCCCTCGTCGCCGAGGTCGCCGCAGATCGCCTCGAGCTCAGCGGCCTCCAGCATCCGCGCGGCCGTCGTCGCCGCCGGCGCGCCGAACGGATCGCCGCCGAGGATCTCCTCGACCAGCCGCCGCCGCGCGTCGTCCTCGTCGCGCGAGCGCAGCAGCACCCGCACCCGCGCCCCCTCGGTCTCCCGCAGCAGCGTGCTCAGCACCGCCTTGCCGACGAAGCCGGAGGCGCCGGTGAGGAGCACGGTCGCGCCCGCCGGCCAGGAGCCGCGATCGGCCTCCTCCTCACGAGCCCTGTAGACACCCCTGCCCACGGGACGATCCTATCCGCACGCCGAAAACCCCCGTCCCGGTCGTCTCGCCGGGCCTGGCCTAGGGCGACGGGCAGGCCGATTCGGACGCGGCGGGGGTAAAGCCGAAGCCTTCCAGCCAGGCCGTCAGCCCCTCGTCGCCGGTCCACAGGCAGTCGTTCCCGCCGAGCCGCAGGACCTGGAGGCTGACCATCCCCTCCAGCGTGGCGGGGATCTCCCCGGACAGCCGGTTGCCGTCCAACGCCATGCCTTCGAGCTTGGCCAGGTCGCCCAGCGAGGCGGGGATGGGGCCGGACAGGTCGTTGTCGAGGAGGACCAGTTCGGTGAGGTTCTCGAGGTCCCCCAGCGTGTCGGGGATGGGCCCGGAAAGCTGGTTGTAGGCCAGGCCCAGGTAGATCAGCCGGTCGAGGCTGCCGAGCGAGGCGGGGATCGCCCCGGACAGCTCGTTGCGGGACAGGTCGAGGATTTCCAGGTGGGCCAGGTCGCTCAGGAAGGCGGGGACGGTGCCGGACAGCTGGTTGTCGGCCAGATAGAGGCCCCAGAGTTCGGTCAGGTCGCCGAGCGCGGCGGGGACCTCTCCGGACAGCTGGTTGTCGGCCAGGGCGAGGACCTTCAACCCGCCCAGGTCGCCCAGCGAGGACGGGATGGCTCCCGACAGCCGGTTCTTGCTCAGGTGCAGATCTTCCAGCTGCGCCAGGTCGCCCAGCGAGGCGGGGATGCTGCCGGACAGCTGGTTTTCGGACAGCGCAAGCGAGTTCAGCGCGTCCAGGTCGCCCAGCGAGGACGGGATGCTCCCGGTGAGCAGGTTGGCGCCGAGGTACAGCGATCGCAGCTTCGGCAGGTCGCCCAGCGAGGCGGGGATCTCCCCGGACAGCTGGTTGCGGTAGAGCGAGAGGGATTCCAGGCTGGTCAGGTCGCCGAGCGAAGCGGGGATCGCGCCCGCCAGTTCGTTCCCGTCCAGGTCCAGTTGGCGAGGTTCCCCAGGCCGCCCAGCGTCGCCGGGATCGGCCCGGTGAGCCGGTTGCCGCTGAGCCAGAGCAGTTCCAGCTTCGTCAGGTCGCCCAGCGAGGCCGGGATCTCCCCGGTCAGCCGGTTGTAGTCCAGGGACAGTTCGGTGAGGCTTTCCAGCCGTCCCAGGGAGGCGGGGACGGGGCCCGAGAGCTGGTTGCGGTCCAGGTAAAGCGATTCCAGGCTGGTCAGGTCGCCGAGCGATTCGGGGATCTCGCCGGACAGGTTGTTTCCGTCCAGGTAGAGCGCGATGACCCGGGCGTCGAGGTTGCAGAAGACCCCGGCCCAGAAGCACGGTTCCTCGCTGCCCTCCCAGCCTTCGTTGTCGGTCCAGTGCTCGCCTTCGGTCGCCTGGAAGAGCTGGATCAGGGCTTCGCGTTCGGCGGCCGGCGTCACTCTGGTGCCCGTGTCGGGGCTCGCCACCGGGCCCGACCGGGGCGGCGGGAAAGAGAGGGAGACGGGCGGGGGGCGGACGATCAGGACGCGGGCCCTGGTCGTCAGGGCAGGAAGCCTCGTGAAGCGCCGGCCGACCTGGTGGAAGATCCTCCGCGCCACCACGCGGTAGGCGTATCGCCCGGGCTCCGCCGGGGCCCTGACCGTGAACTTGTAGACGCCCTGCTTCGTGGTCATGCCGGTCGCGCCCCTGACCCAGCGCCCGGCCGAGGCGCGCTGCAGCTCGACCGGGCGCGCGGCCGCGGTCGCGAGCCTCGCGCCGATCGTCACCGTCGCGCCGGGTGAGGTCCGGGCGGGGCTGATCGTCGGCGCGGCCGCCTGTCGCGCCGCCGCGCCCGCCGGGGCGCCGAGGGCGATGAGCAGGGCGACGAGGGCGAACGCCAGGAGCCCGGTCCGGAGTGGCCGGGAAGAAGCGTGCCTGCGGGGGGAGGCTTTCATGGTCTACCTGCTCTCCCCTTCATCGATTCGATCTCGGGGTCGGGCCCGGACGATGTGACCTGGACGGGACGGGGGCCAGGATATCGCCGCCGCCGCGCCGGCTCGCCGTCCGCACGGGCGCGGACCCTCCGTCGCCTCGATTTCGCCTATACAATGCCCTGCCCGAGGTCGGCTCCGCCCGGCCTCCGACCGCCCTCCGGGGCGCCACGGCTGGGTAGCTCAGTTGGTAGAGCACTCGACTGAAAATCGAGGTGTCGCCGGTTCAAGTCCGGCCCCGGCCACTCCGCTGTCCCTGCGGATCGACGCGTTCGAGTGGGCGCGCTGGCCGACGGCTACCTCTCGAGGAGTTGCGGCGCAGCTTTAAACTGGAGGCCATGGCCACGCGCGAGCAGCTGCACAAGGATGTCGACGCGCTGACCGAGCCCGAGATCATGCGGGCCCGGATCGTCGTGGTCGAGGAGCCCGAAGCGGAGGACGACGTCATCGGCCTCCCCGAGGCGTGGAAGACCTTCGATGACGGGACTCCTCAGCCGAACTGGGTTGCGCTGCTGCACGAGGCGCGACGCGGCCGCCGTTGACGCTCGTGGTCGACGCGACGGCGGCAGTGGCCGCGGTGGCGCGCGCCGACGGCTTCGAGGCCTTCGGGGGAGATGAGCTGGTCGCCCCGTCCCTGATGTGGTCGGAGGCCCGATCGACCCTCCATCTCGGACTGCTCAAGGGAAAGGTCAGCCTCGAGCATGCCGTCCGCCAGCACGAGCGCCTCGAATCCTGTCCGGTCCGCCGTGCCGATCCGCCCGAGCTCGGCCGGACGGCGTGGGAGATCGCCGAGCAGTTCGGCTGGGGACGAACCTACGACGCCGAGTACGTCGCCCTCGCCCAGCTTCTCGGCTGTCGCCTGGTGACGCTCGATGGCGCCCTGCGACGCGGAGCTGATCGCTTGGCCGGAGATGAAACGGTGCGGTGGCATTTGAGAGACCCTCCCGTCTGAAGGGTTGGGCACTCGGGCAGGACTCAGCGGGTGCTCGCGCGTTCGGCGCGAGTCCCTCCTCGGTTGTTTTCAGTGGCCGTGCGGCGGAAGGCGGGTGTTCAAGGCCATTTCCAGCCACCCAGGTTGTAGGCCAGCCAGATGGTCTGGGAGCTTCACTGGCGATCGGCCAGTCAGGGCCTCCTCGAATCGGGAGCTCGCCTTCAAGTCTGCGCCAAACTTCGGTATGGCGCCCGCAATTCCAGCGTCGGCCACGGGCGGCACTCGCACCTCATCGACGGTCGCGTTTCGATCTCGCATGAGCACGTGGTTCGCCGCCGAGCGGTCCACGCCCTCGCGACGGCTAATCCTTCGGTAGGACCACGTTGCGGGGCCCACCCGCAGGTGCCATCGTCGGCGCGGTGTCTCGTCCCCAGGTGAGAAGGTCAGTTCTCGCGACGCTCGTCGCCGGGATCCTGGCGGCCTGCCTCTGCTGGGGCGCCGCCGGTGCGCAGGCGGCGACCGGCTGCTGGTCGGGCCCGAGCGGCGGCAATTGGAGCAACCCCTCGAATTGGCGCGAAGGGATCATCCCCGGGCCTGGGGACACGGCGATCCTGAACGGCATCACGAACGGATGCAACATGGCGACCACGGTCGTGGTCGACACCGACGTCTCCGTCGGCATCCTCTCCTCGCCCTTCACGAAGGTCGAAGTCCAGGCGGGCAAGACGCTGGCGGTGACCGGCGACGCCGGCCCGAGCGAATCCGGCACGAGCACGGTCAGCCTCGGGGCGAACGCGAAGCTCCACGTGCCGGAAAACGCCGTCTTCCGCCCCTCCGGGGCGATCGAAATGGAACCGGGGGCGGAATTCGACGTGGAGGGCACGGTCCACCCGTTCAACCTGTTCACCACGATCGGCGGGACCGCGAACTTCAGCGGCACGTCCAAGGTCCTCCTGGACAGCGAGACGATGCTGCTGGGCAACCCGAACACGGGCCGCACGAAGATCAACCTGCAAGGGAAAGTCGACATGAGCGGCGGCTACAAGGGTGGCGCGGCCTTCCTGTATCCGACCGCGGACTCCCCTTCGAGTGGCGCCGAATGGTCGGGCCCGTCGGACTCGGAGATCGTCGGCAAGATGGTGAACCAGGAATCCTTCGCGATGAGCGGCCCGATCGAAGTCGGCGGCGTCGAGCTCACCGACGGCACCCTGCACCTGACCGGCAACGCGCCGTGCGCGCTGGCCAAGATGACGCTCTTCTCGCCCGCCGTGATCAATCTCGACGCGGGCCGGACCTGCAATGTCAGCGGCAAACTCGACATGCGCGCCGAGAGCCGGTTCGGCGGGCGCAGCGGCGCCGGCACGCTCACCGCGGGCTCCGCGGACCTGACCAACGGGCGCTTCGACGGCGGCGGCCTGACCCGGATCACCGGCGCCACCACGATCGGCGGCTCCGGCCCCACGGTCATCCGCGGCGGCGCCACGCTGCGCACCGAGGGCGCGACCGCCTGGCAGTGGGGCATCGTCGAACTCGGGGCCGCCGGTGAGGGCGGGACCTGGGAAAACGCCGGGACGCTGACCATCGACAGCAGCCGGGTCGGCTCCGAAGGCGTGGCGCTGGGGCTCAGGGACGGCGGCGGCACCGGGGTGCTGCGCAACCTCGCGGGGGCGACGATCGCCCGCCAGGCGCCGGTCGGAGAATTCACCGTGGCCGGGCACCTCGAAAACGCCGGCACGATCGACGTCCGGGCCGGCTCGATCGGCAAGCCCGGCGACGCGGGCACGATCGCCCAGAGCGGGGGCACGACGCACGTCGCCGCGGGGGCGACGCTCGACCTGCCGCTCTCGATGAGCGGTGGCTCCCTCAGCGGCGCCGGCACGGTGCGCGGCGTGACGAACTCCGGCGGCACGGTCGCGCCGGGCGACCCGACCGGAACGCTGACCGTCTCCGGCGACTACACCCAGGGCGCCGGCGGAACCTTCGAAGCCCGGCTCGCGGGGGCGGCGGCCGGCGCCTACGGGCAGCTCGCCGTGGCCGGCGCGGCCGCGCTGGCCGGCGCCGTCAAGATCGTCCGCGCGCCGGAATTCTCCCCCGCCCTCGCCGACACCTTCAAGGTCCTCCAGAGCGGCTCCCGCGGCGGTGAATTCGCCTCGCTGGCCGGCGACACCACGGCCCCGGGCGGACTCGTCTTCGGCGCCGTCTATGGGGCGGACGGGGCCACGCTCTGCTTCGCGGGCGGGGGACTGTGCGCGGGGACGCCGCCACCCGATCCGGGGACCCAGCCGCCGGCGACGACCCCGGTGGCCCCGGCGAACCCGGCGACGCCGCTCGGGCCCGCGCCGGGCAAGCCGTCCGGCCCGGGCACGTCGCCCGAGACGAGCAGGACGGTGAGCCTGGCCGGCATCGCCTCGCTGCCGTCGGCCAAGGCCTGCATCAGCCGCCACGCCTTCAAGTTCAGCCTCCGCCTGCCGAAAGGTATGAAGGTCGCCTCCGCCGAGATCTCCGCGGGCGGCAAGCGCGTCACCGTCAAGGGCAAAGCGCTGGCCGGGCAGATCACGCTGAAAAACGTGCCGCAGGGAACTTTCGTGCTGCAGATCACCCTCGTCGCCACCGACGGCACGAAGGTCACCGGCAAGCAGACCTACCCCGCCTGCGGGTCGAAAAAGAAGTCCCCGAAGAAGAAGCACTCGAAGGCCTGATGCAGGCGCTGCCGCTCCCCGGCCGCGGCGTCCTCCGGCCCGCCGCCATCGCCGCGGCGTCGGCGCTTCTCCTCGCCTTGGGGGTCGCGCTCCTGCCGTCCGGCGGCCCGGAGCCAAGCGTCCCGGCGGCGCCGCCGCTCGACCGCGCCGCCGCGATCGCCGCGGTGCGGCACCTGCCGCTCTCCTTCGAAGAGAACGCCGGACAGGCGCCGGCGGGCGTGCGCTTCGTCGCCCGCTCCCCGGGCTTCGCGCTGGCGCTCGACGGCGACGGCTCGCAGCTGCGCCTCGGCGCCGCCTCGCTCGAGACCCGCTTCGTCGGCGGCCGGCCGGCCGCGGTCAGCGGGGTCGGCGCCCGCCACGCCCGGACGAACTACTTCACCGGCGACTCGCCGGCCGACTGGCACACCGGCGTGCGGACGTTCGGCGCCGTGCGCTACGGCTCCGTCTGGCCGGGCATCGACGTCGCCTTCCACGGCACCCGTCGGCAGCTCGAGTACGACTACATCCTGTCACCGGGCGCCGACCCCGGGCGGATCGCGCAGCGCATCACCGGCGCGCGGGGCCTGCGGATCGACCGCGCGGGCGACCTCGTGATCGAGGTGCCGGGCGGCACCCTGCGCCAGCGCGCGCCGGTCGCCTACCAGGAGCGCGGCGGCGTGCGCGCGCCGGTCGCCAGTCGCTTCGTCCTCCACGGCGACACGCTCGGCGTCGCCGTCGGCGCCTACGACCACGGCCGCCCGCTGACCATCGACCCGACCCTCTCCTACGCGACCTACCTCGGCGGCGACTGGATCGACGCGGCCTACGGCGTGACGGTCGACGAAGACGGCAACGCCTACGTCGCCGGCTACACCACCTCCTCGGATTTCGCCACCGACGGTGCCTTTCAGGGCGCCAACGGGGGCGGCGGCGACGCCTTCGTCGCGAAGCTCGCCGCCGATGGCGGCAGCCTCGACTGGCTGACCTACCTGGGGGGCAGCGGTGAAGACGTCGGCGACGGCGTCGCGCTCACGCCCGACGGCGACGTCGTCCTGGCCGGGACGACGAAATCCGCCAACTTCCCGACCGAGGACCCGACCCGGCCGACGTTCTCCGGCGGCACCGACCTGTTCGTCACGCGTCTGGACAAAGACGGCGACGCGCTCAAATGGTCGACCTACCTCGGCGGCGACGAAAACGAGTCGTTCGGCGGCGTGGTCGTGAAGTCCGACGAAAGCGTCGTCGTCGCCGGCACCACGGCATCGAGCGACCTCCCCGTCGCGGGCGGCGGGCTGGAGGCCTCCTACGGGGGCGGCCTGTCCGACGGGTTCGTGCTCGAGCTCGGCCCGACGGGCGCGCTGACCCGGGGCGGCTACCTGGGTGGGTCGAGCGCCGACCGTCTCGTCGGGCTGGCGATCGACGGTGAACGCATCTACGCGGCCGGCGGCACCTACTCCACCGACTTCCCGATCACCGGCGGCGCCCAGCAGACCACCCTCGCCAAGGACTCGCTCGAATACCCCTCGCGCGACGCCTTCGTCACCCGGATCGACGAAAACCTCGGCCGCATCGCCTTCTCGACCTACCTCGGCGGGGCCGGCGACGACGTCGCCCTCGACGTCGCGGTCGACGACGAAGGCGATGCCTACCTCGGCGGCACCACCACGTCGACCGATCTGCCCGGCACCGACGGCGGCTTTCAGCCGCAGATCGCCAACCAGACCCAGTACGACGCCTTCGTCGCGGAGGTCCCGACCCTCGGCGCGGGCGCAAGCTGGTCCAGCTACCTCGGCGGCACGCTCTACGACCAGGTCGAGGGCATCGTGGTCGACGATGGTGGCACCACCTACGTGGCCGGCACCACCTACTCGTCCGACCTGGCGACTACCGACGACGCGTTGCAGAAGACGAAGCCGGGCCCCGGTGGGACCGTCGACGCCTTCATCGGCCAGATCAGCCCCGAAGGCGACGAACTCCGGTACCTGACCTACTTCGGCGCCACCGAATACGACTTCGCCAGCGGCATCGTCCTCGGTCCCGACGGCAAGGTCGTCGTCGCCGGCGGCACCACCTCGACCGGACTGCCGACCACCGCGGGCGCCTTCCAGACGGAAAAGGCCTCGAGCAACGACAGCTGGGTGGCGGCGTTCCGGACCCGTCGCGCGACCACGGTGAGCCTCGCCTGCGGCACCGCGCAGGTGGACGTCGGGACGGCAGTGCCTTGCGAAGCGATCGTCGCCGACAAGGGCAGCGGCCCTTCGACCCTGCCGACCGGCGATGTCAAGTTCTCCTCCGACCAGCCGGGCACGTTCTCCGACGACGGGGTCTGCACGCTCGCCACCGGCCTCTGCACCCTCACCTACACGCCGACGGAGGAGGGCACGGGCACGCACAAGGTCACCGCCACCTACCGCGGCGACGACGACCACGCCGGGGCGAAGGCGACCGTGAACGTCGTCATCAAGGGCACCGTCAAACCGCCGAGCGGCGGCGACGGCCCACCGGTCCAGCCCCCCGGCACCCCGCCGGGCGACGGCAGCGGCGGCCCCGGCACGCCCCCGGCCGACGGCGCCGGCCCGCCCGGCACGCCGAACCCGGGCAACGGCAACGAGCCCGATGGCGAGGGCACCGACGCAGGCCTCCGCGCCCTGGCGCTGAAGCCCTCGAGCTTCAAGGCCGCGGCCTCGGGCCCGAGCGTCCCGGCGGCCGCCCAGAACGGCGCCGGCACCACCGTCCACTTCACCCTCGCCACGGCCGCATCGGTCCGCTTCAGGATCGAACGCGGCGACGACGGCCGCACCGTCAAACAGGGCAAGAAGTCAGCCTGTGAGAAGCAGACCGCCAAGAACAAGAAGAGCCCGGCCTGCACCCGCTGGACCCCCCTCCAGGGCTCCTTCACCCGCGCCGGCACCAAGGGCAAGAACGCCTTCAAGTTCTCCGGCCGTCTCTCCAACGCGAAGCTCGACCCCGGCGACTACCGCCTCGTCGCGACCGCGACGGTCGGCGGCGGCAAGCCGGGCGACGCCGTGACGGCGACGTTCACGATCGTGCGCTGAGCTCCGGCTCGACCTCGGGCCGGCGCCTAGTCCGGCGGCGCCGGAACTCCGCGTTCGCGCTGGCGCCGCATCTTTTCCGGCATCAAGGGGAGGCCGAGGCGGGCGCAGCCGAGGCTTTCGGCGTGGGCGAGCAGGTCGCGATGATGGCCGTTCCAGTCGAAGTAGCCCTGGGGCATCGCCGCGGCGTCTTCCCAGAGCACCTCGGGGTAGTCGCCGTCGGCGTCCATCTTCCGCAGGATCGGCCAGTGGCGGGCGGTCGCCATCGCCCGCACGGCTTCTTCGGCCGCCGCCGTGTCGCCGCTGCGCGTCGCCGCGCCCCACTGGCGCAGCCAGAGGCAGGCGACGGTACCGGTCACCTTCGCCCCCACCTGGTAGCGGTCGGTGGTCAGTCCTTCGTTCGGCACCCGCGAGGGGGCGAAGGTCTTCGGCAGCGGGATCCCCTTCAGCATTTCCGCGACCACCGCTTCGTGGTCGGCGGCCTTGACCACCTTGGCCGGCATCGCGTCGAGCCAGGTCTGCGAGTCGACCTTGGTCAGCCAGCCGAGCCGTTCTTCCATCCCGGCCAGGTCGGGGACGGCGGCGTGCATTTCGAGCAGGTAGTCGTCTTCGCTCCAGAGGGCGAGCATTTCGCGGTCGCCCGGCCCGCCCTGGTTGAGGAAGATTTCCGGGCGGGTGTCGACGAAGGCGGTGGTGCCGAGGACCGGGAGCCGGACGAAGCGCCTCCCGTGCGGGTGGGGGTATTCGCGCCGCCGGGCGATCGCGTCGCCGAGGCTTTCCTCGGCTTCCGCGCGCCATCGCAGTTCCACCTTGCGCTGGCGCGTCGCCGCCGGGGCCAGGCCTTCGACCCGCTCGCCTTCTTCGTCGTTGCCGGTGATCCGCAGGGTTTCGTAGGGGATCGGCTTGCCGGTGACGAATTCCATCTGGCCTTCGGTGCCCTCGCGGGTCTTCGACTCGGTCACGTTCTGGACTCGCCAGCCCGGCCCGTCGAGGAGCAGCAGCGGAGTGGCTTCGGCGAAGGCGATCTGTTCGGCGCCGTAGGCGCGCGAGCCGCTCTCCGAGCCGCTGCCGGCGAGGACGACGATGAGGACCAGCGCCGCGGCGAACGCCGCCGTCCCCAGCGCCAGCACCAGCCGGCGCCGCGGGTGGGAGCGTCGCGCGGGCTCGACCGCGAGCGCCGCCCGCCCGCCTTCGACGTCGGCGAGCAGGTCGGCTTCCATCGCCTCGAAGTCGAGCCCGTCGAGCCGCTCCGCCGCCACCGGGTCGGCGGCGGCGAGCAGCCGCTCCGCTTCGCGCGCGTTCATCTCACACCCTCCGTGTCGCGTTCGTCCAAGATCCGGCGCAGGCGCCGGCGGGCCCGGTGCAGCCGGGTTCGCGCCGCCGGCGCCGAGATCCCCAGCACCCGTCCCGCCTCGCTCGGCGAGAGCTCCTCCCAGGTGACGAGCAGCAGGAGCTCGCGGTCCTCCTCGCCGAGCGCGGCGACCGCCCGCAAGACCGCGGCCGCCTCGCCGCTCGGCTCCGGGTGGGCGGCGATCTCCGTCCGCAGCGTCTCCGCCAGCCGCCGGCCGAGCCGCGTCCGCCGCCGCTCCGCCCGGTGCAGGTTGGCGAGGACGTTCCGCGCCACGCCGTAGAGCCAGAGCCGCGCCCCGTCGCCGATCGGCACCTCGCCGATCCGCCGCCAGACGACCAGGAAGGTCTCGGCGACGACGTCGGCGGCGTCCTCGCGCTGCTCGACCCGCCGCAGCGCGTACTCCAGCACCGCCCGCCCATGCTCGCGGTAGAGCTTCGTGAAGCGGACCTGGACCAGCTCCTGCCCGAGCGCCTCCATCTCGATCTGACCGGGACCCATCTACTCCATATATGTCCGGCTCGCGCGAAGCGTTGCAGGCGGGCGCGCGGACGAGGCGATCAGTCGTCGAGTCGGGCGCGCCAGCTCTCGAGCGCGGCCTGGGTGTGCCCCGCGCGGATCGCCTCGGCCCCCATTGTCGAAAGGACGGTCGTTGCGACCGGCGCGGTGGCTGCATAGAGTCCGGCAGGGAGATATGACGGACGTCCGCTCTGAATCAGGTGGAACCCGGGGGCTCGTCGCCGAGCTGGCCGACCGCCTCTGCAACTGGGATCGCTGGGACCGCGACGACGGGCTCGGCGCGCTCCACCTGGTGACGCCGGAGAAGCGGCTCGAGGCGAGCGCCGCGGTGCGCAGCGGCGAGGCGTTCTCGCTCGGCTTCGAGCTGCGGCCCGATCTGCCGCAACCGCCCGGCTCCGGCCGGCTCAACCCGATGCACCTGATGACCGAGCTGCCGAGCGACCTCCCAGCCGACCACGACGGCCCGGTCTCCGCCGACGACCTGCTGACGATGGCGGTCCACGCCGCCACCCATTGGGACGCGCTCTCGCACTTCTTCCACCGCGGCCGGATGTACGGCGGGATCGACGCCGCCGCGGTGACGACGCGGGGCGCGGCGCGCAACGACATC
>DATJUK010000112.1:0-18625 GCA_035502495.1 Solirubrobacterales bacterium | reverse complement strand
CCGGCGGCGGCCCGGATCGCCGCTCGCGACTCCAGCACCATGCCGCCGCTCTGCGTCTCGCCGAAGCGCGGCGGCAGCTCCAGCTCCTCGACCATCGCCGCCACGTCCGCCAGCCCGCGGCGCTCGACTATCGCGTCGATGCAGAAGTGGACGAAGGTGGTCAGCGCCATCAGGTTGAGCTCGTTCTGCTCGGCCAGTTCGACGACGACGTGGCAGTCGGCCTCGGCGGCGGCGAGATGACCGAGGCGCGCGTTGCGGGCGGCCTCGAAGCCGACCCCCGCGATCATCGCCATCAGCGAGCCGCGCCGGCGCCCGTCGTCGATCAGCCGGCGGGCGACGTACTCGGTTTCCTCGATCGCTTCGACCACCAGCAGCGCGCAGGCCGCCTGGCTCGCGGTCGAGGTCTCACGGCCCTCGAGCTGCATGGTCCACTCCTGCTCGGCGGGTTCGATCAGCGCTTCCACCTCGGCTCGGGGGCTGTCGCGGATCGAGCCGAGCGCGGCCAGGATCCAGCGCAGCCGCAGCGTGTCCTCGGGCGGTCGCTCGGCGACGAGGGCGCGCAGGCGCGGCAGGTCGCGGTCGAACTCGTCGACCACCGTCGGGTCGTAGCCGCGGTAGGCGGCCCGGAAGGCCTCCAGGTCGAGCATGCCGGGCTCGCCCAGATCCTCGAAGCGGGCGACGCCGGTGTCGACCACCTGCACCGTCGCCTCCCAATGGCCGGCGAGCGAGAGCAGGTCGGCCAGCTCGAGGTAGACGTCGAGGGCGGCGCCCGGGTCGGTGATGAGCTCGGCCGCCTCCTGCAGGTGGGGGATCGCGGCCGGGTCGCGGACGACCACCTCGAGGCTGCCGAGCCGGCGCAGCAGGTCGGCGCGCGCGGCCTGCGGCTGCTCCAGCGCCCGCCGCAGATAGGCGATCGCGCTGTCGGGAGCGCCGCGGTGCGCGGCGCTGGCCGCCGCCTGCTCGAGTACGGCGAGGGTGCCGTCGGCGTCGTCAGGCTCGCAGAGCAGCAGATGGGCGGCGATCGCCTCGGCGTCGGCGCCCTGGCCACGGAGGACGGCGGCGGCGCGGGCGTGGAGCTCGGCGCGGCCCGCGGCCGGGATCGCGTCGTAGACGGCGGCGCGCACCAGCGGGTGGACAAAGCGGCCCGCGGGGCCGGGGGCGAGGATCGAGGCCGCCGCGAGCCCGTCGACGATCGCCGCGACGGCGCCGCGATCGGCGTCGGCCAGCGCCGCCAGCGCCCGCCGGTCGACGGCGTCGCCGAGGACGGCGGCGGCGCGGAGCACCGCGACCCCGTCGGGCCCGAGGCGGGCGGCGCGGTCGGCGACGGCGCCGGCGATCCGCTCCGGCCCCATCGTCGCGATCCGCCCTACCGCGGGGGCCGCTTCGGCCTCGAGCTCGGCCAGCAGCTCGGCGATCAGGAACGGGTTGCCGCCGGTCGCCCGGTGGCAGGCGCTCTCGACCTCGTCGGAGGCGGCGGCGCCGAGCCGCTCGCGGACGATCGCCGCGGTCCCGGCCTGGCTCAGAGGCGCCGGCTGCAGCTTCGGCATCGCCAGCTCGGCGGCCAGGCCGCGCAGGAGGTCCGCCTGCACGCCCGGCTCGTGCGGTCGCGCCGCCAGCGCCACCAGGACCGGCAGCCCGGCGAGCCGCTTGCCGAGGTAGCGGACGAAGCGCAGCGAGGAGCTGTCACTCCAGTGGGCGTCGTCGATCGCCAGCACCACCGGGTCCGACTCGGCGAGGTCGGCGAGCAGCCAGAAGAGGCCGTAGAGGGAGCTCTCGGCGGGGCTGACCTCGAGCCCCTCGCCGCCGAGGCCGAAGATCGGCGCGGCGAGCGCCGCCGGGCCGGCGAAGAGTCGCTTCCGGCCGGCCGGGTCGAGCGTCCGCAGCAGCGGCCCGAACAGCTGGCGGACGAGGCCGAAGCCGAAGCCCCGCTCCATCTCCGAGCCCGCCGCGCGCAGCACCCGGTAGCCGTCGCCGCCGGCGCGCTCGGCGAGCTCGCCGAGCAGCGCCGTCTTCCCGACCCCGGCCGGACCCTCGATCAGCAGCGTGCCGCCGTCGCCGCCGCGGCGAGTGTCATCGAGCATCCCAGCCAGGACCGTCAGGTCCCGATCGCGCTCGAGCAGTCGAGACTTGCGTCCTATTCCCCAGATCGCGAGATCATAGGCAATCCCTGCGCGGCCGCCGCCCGGCTCAGAGGCCCGGCGGGTGGCGGACGGCGAAACCTGCGGTCGAGGTCGGCATCAGGTGCCAGCGGGGGCCGGTGCCGCGCGCGTCGCCGACGGTGTCCCAGCGCAGGCCGGCGATCTCCATGAAGGTATGGCCCGCGTTGGCGTAGACGGTGATCCATCTGCCGGGTCCGGCTTCGCCCCAGCCCTCGAGCGAGCCCGAGGTGAGGGGTTCCGGGATCAGGCCGGCGCCGTGGAGGGCCCAGCTGACCGAGCCCGAGCAGTCGTAGCCGTAGGAGTAGAAGGAGGCGTGGCCGCCGCCCCAGACGTAGGGGCGGCCGACGATCTGGTTGGCGGCGTTGATCACTTTCTGCACCGCTTCCGGGGCGTCGGGCGGGGCGAGGGCGATGCCGGAGAGGAGGATCGCGGTCGAGCCGGAATCGCCGCGGGTGTGGGCGAAGAGCTTGCCGCCGCCGTGGTGGGGGACGGTGGTGCCGTTGGACCCGGCCGAGGCGGGGGCCATTTCGGCGGGGTTCATCACTTCTTCGGAGGCGGTGAGGGTCGGTTCCGGTTCTTCGGCAGCTTCGCGGGCGAGCTTGCGCTCGGTGGCGTCGATCCGCTTCTGCGCCTCCATCAGGGCGAAGCCGTGGCCGATCGCCTCGACCGCCTTTTCGGCCCGGGCGGCGCCGAGCGCGGCGATCAGCGATTCGAGCGGGCCGAGGTCGGCACGGGTGGGCGAGGCGGCGCCGGGGGCGCCGCCGTGGCCGCCGGCGCCCGAGTCGGCAGCCGCCCAGGCGGCGGTCGGGTCGAGCAGGGCGGCCACGGCCAAGGCGCAGATCAGCGCGCCGGCGAGCCGCCGGATCCGCCTACTGCCTCTGCCGCCGCAGGTTGCGATGTCGCGAGGAAAACCCATGTGGCCGTCCCAGACCAGGGAAACCTTAGCCGGCGCCGCAGTCGCGGATGTGAAGCGCCCGTTAGGTTCTCTGGCGCTTTGAAAGTCCTGCTGATCCCGATCGCGATCGTCGCCTTCATCGTCTTCCTGATCGTCCTCGGGGCGATCGGGCTCGGCGTCGCCTTCGTCATCCTCGCCGTGCTGGGCAAGCTCTGGCGCCTGATCAGCGGCGCCGGGCGCGGCGTCGGCAGGGCCGGGCGGGCGGTCAGCAGGCGTGGACGGCGGCAGCAGACCTGACCACTTCGAAGGCGCTTCCCGGGATCGCCTTCAGGGCGTCGAGTTCTTCGTCGTCCCAGCGCCTGTCCGAGGTGCCGGAGATGTACCAATTCGAGCCGTTGTCGGCGACGATCAGGCCGTATTCCTTCATCGCCACCGCGATCGCCTTTGCCGCCGGCGGCATCGCGGCGACGCCGTAGCCCGCCTTCAGCCGCAGCCGCAGGCCCATCGGCGGGGCGGCGCCGGAGTCGGTGTCGCCGGCGCAATGCGAGGCGGGGTGGATCCAGGCGTTACGGGTGCTGTCCATGGTCACCCGGATCGCGTGGTCGACGTGGCCCGCGGCGGCTTCTTCGTAGCGGACGAGGCCGGGGAAGATCGGCAGGCCGGCGGCGTCGGCCGAGGTCCAGCCGGCGGGCCGCAGGGCGGCGGAGCGGAGGTCCCATTCGACCCCGGCGTCGGCGTTCCAGTGCGGCTTCGGCCTGCTCTGGGGGAAGGCGTCGTAGAGCTCGAAGAGCTTGCAGGTGGACTTGTCGACGACGATCACGTGGCGGTCGCCCTGGGCGCGGGCGCCGCCCTCGACCGGCGCGCCGGCGGGGATCGGGAAGGGGCCGGGGGAGCTTTCCGCGCCGTAGGCGGTGTAGTGGATCGGCAGCTTCCTGGCGCCCGCGCCGACCACCGCGTAGGGGAAGCCGTAGGCGCGCGGGGAGCCGAAGTCGGGGTGGATCGCGTCGCCGCCGTGGGCGTCGATGTAGGCGATCACCTTGGCCGAGTCGGCGGCCCGAGGAGCCTTGGCGACGTTCTGGTTCCAGGCGGCCTCGGTGGCGAGCGCGGGTGCCCGCGGCGAGGTCGAGGCGGGCGGCGCCGGGAAGACCGGGCAGGAGCCGAGGCCGGGGTAAGGCCCCACCGCCGCCGCCGTCCCGACCATCACCCCACCAAGGACCGCGAGCGCGACAACCCCGGCCACCACCGCCCGCATCCGTCCCCCGGCCGCCGCCCCCACCCCGGTGCGTTCGCACTTTGGCCCGCTATGCGGTGATAACTGCGAACTCACCGGGGGGTGGGATGGTCGGGGAGGCCTTGGCGGACGGTCAGCTTGCCGATCGTCAGGTCGTCGATCTGGAGCTCCTCGATCTCCATCCGTTCGAAGGTCGCCTGGCCGACGTCGAGGCGGCGGACCGAGAGGCGGCCGACGGCGAAGCCGCCGATCGCCGCGGCGCCGATCGCGCAGGCGCCGACGGCCAGTACCCCGATCGCCTCGGCGCCGCGGGCCTCGATCACCGTGGCCGAGGCGACGCGGGCGACGGCGACGCGAGCGAGGGCACCGACCGCCTCGAGCGGACGGGATATGGACGGCACGGGCGCGGACGCCTTGCGCGGCATGCGACCACCGTAGCGCCCGGATGGTCCGCCGGGACGAGCGTGGACGAGCGTCTCACCCCGTCGGGAGCGGACGCGCCGGAAGCGGCCATCTCGCCGGTGGCCCGCCGGTCGGGCTCCGTAGAGTGGGCGGCGTGCCGAATCCTGCGATCTCCGTCGAGGACCTCCGCAAACGCTTCGGCGACTTCGAAGCCGTCAAGGGCGTGAACTTCGAGGTCGCGACCGGCGAGGTCTTCGGCTTCCTCGGCCCCAACGGGGCGGGCAAGACGACGACGATCAACATGCTCTGCACGCTGACCAGGCCCAGCGCCGGCTCCGCCCGGGTGGCCGGATTCGACGTCGTCGCCGCCCGCGACGACGTGCGCCGCCACATCGGCCTCGTCTTCCAGGACCAGACCCTCGACGGCTACCTCTCGGCCGAGCAGAACCTGCGCCTCCACGCCGAGCTCTACGGGGTCGAAAAGTCGGTGGTCGCCCCGCGCATGCGGCAGGTGCTGGAGATGGTCGGCCTCTGGGAGCGGCGCGGCTCCCAGGTGATGACCTTCTCCGGCGGCATGCGGCGCCGGCTCGAGATCGCCCGCGGCCTGATGCACTCGCCCCGCGTCCTCTTCCTCGACGAGCCGACGATCGGCCTCGACCCGCAGACCCGCGCCTCGATCTGGAGCTACATCCGCCAGCTCCAGCAGCAGGAGGAGATCACGATCTTCATGACCACCCACTACATGGACGAGGCGGAGTTCTGCGGCCGCATCGCGATCATGGACCACGGCGAGATCGTCGCCCTCGACACCCCGGCGGCGCTGAAGGAGGCGGTAGGGGCGGACCGGATCCGGATCGAGACTGCCGACGACGAGCGGGCGATCGCCGCGCTGGGCGAGCGCTTCGGCCTCGAGGCGACGGTCTCCGAGGGCGCCGTCAGCTTCGCCGTCGCCGACGGGGAGGAGTTCGTGCCGCGGCTCTTCGCCGAGCTCGAGGTGCCGATCAAGGCGGTCAGCCTCTCGCGGCCGACCCTCGATGACGTCTTCATGTCCCACACCGGCTCGACCATCCGCGACGCCGAGGAGTCGGGCGCGAAAAACCGCAACCGCGCCGTGATGCAGGCGATGCACGGAGGGCGGCGATGAGCACCGAGGTCGCCACCGCCGCCGGCGCGCCGACGCCGCACCCCACGGTCGAGGTCCGCGTGCCGCCGCGCAGCTGGCGCTCCGAGGTCCGCGCGGTGAAGATCGTCTGGCGGCGCGAGCTGATCCGCTTCCAGAAAGACCGCATGCGGATCGTCACCTCGCTGGTGCAGCCGCTGCTCTTCCTCTTCATCCTCGGCTCCGGCCTGCAGCAGCTCTCCGCCGCGAGCACCCACGGGGTGGACCTGAAGACCTTCATCTACCCGGGCGTGCTCTGCATCTCGGTGATGTTCACCGGCATGTTCAGCGCCGCCTCGATCGTCTGGGACCGCGAGTTCGGCTTCCTCCGCGAGATGATGGTGGCCCCGGTGCGGCGCAGCTCGATCGTCGTCGGCAAGGTCCTCGGCGGCGCCACCGTCGCCTCCCTCCAAGGCCTGATCCTGCTGGCGCTCGCCTGGGCCGTCCACGTCCCCTACAGCGTCACCCTGGTGCTCGGCGTCTTCGCCCTGCAGCTGCTGCTCGCCTTCAGCATCACCGCCTTCGGGGTGATGATCGCGGCGCGCATCACCCAGATCCAGTCCTTCATGGGCGTGATGCAGATGATCGTCACGCCGATGTTCTTCATCTCCGGCGCGCTCTTCCCGACTGGCGACCTGCCGGGCTGGCTCGCCGTCCTCAACCGTCTCGACCCGATCACCTACGCGGTCTCGCCGATGCGGACGCTGGTCTTCGACCACCTCGACATCTCCGCCGCCGCCCACGAAGCGCTCAATCCGCCGATCACCTGGTTCGGCTGGGAGGTGCCGATCGCCCTGCAGGTCTTCACCGTCTTCGCCCTCGGGATGGTCATGCTCGGCATCGCGATCGCCGAGTTCAGCGCCGGGGACTAGCTTGCGTGGTTAGAAATCCACCTGTGACGTGGATTTCCAACCACGCAACGGCGGTACCCTGCCCCCGACGGCATTCGAGCGAGAGGAGCGGGTGATGGAGAGCAGCGGAATCGAGGAGCAGGGGCGGATCGCCTTCGTCCAGTCGTGCTGGCACCGCGACATCGTCGACGAGTGCCGTGACTCCTTCCTCGCCGAGGCGGGCGAGCGCGGCGTCCCCGCCGACCAGATCGACCTCTTCGAGGTGACCGGCGCCTTCGAGATCCCGCTCCACGCCAAGCGCCTCGCCGAGAGCGGCCGCTACGCGGCGATCGTCGCCTCCGGCCTGGTCGTCGACGGCGGCATCTACCGCCACGAGTTCGTCGCCGAGGCGGTCATCGACGGCCTCATGCGCGTCCAGCTCGACACCGGCGTGCCGGTCTTCTCCGCCGTCCTCACCCCGCACCACTTCCATGAGCACTCCGACCACGAGCGCTTCTTCCACGACCACTTCCAGGTCAAGGGGCGGGAGGTGGCGACGGCCTGCGTGGATACGGTCGCGAAGCTGGAGGGGTTGCCGGTCGCGGCTTAGCTTTGGCTCGGCTTTTGTCCGGACGGGTCGCGGGGGCCGGTCGGGGCGGCCCCTTCGCTCACGACAGCCGGGAGGTTCGTTCAGGGGCCGCCCCGACCGGCCTTGGCACGGCGTGAGTTAGTCGCGGCGGGCGGTGGGTAAGGATGCGGGCGTGGACGTCGCGCTGATGATCGAGGGGCAGGAGGACGTGACCTGGGACGACTGGGTGGCGATCGCGCGGGCGTGTGAGCGGAGCGGGGTGGGGACGCTGTTTCGGTCCGACCACTACTACTCGGTCGACGATCAGGCCGAGCGCGGCTCGCTCGACGCGCTGAACACGCTGGCGGGGCTGGCGGCGATCACCGAGGAGCTGCGGCTCGGGACGATGGTCTCGCCCGCGACCTTCCGCCATCCCTCCGTCTTCGCCAAGTCGATGGTCACCATCGACCAGATCAGCGGCGGCCGGGTCGAACCCGGGCTCGGCGCGGGCTGGTGGGACCGCGAGCACGAGGCCTACGGCTTCGACCTGCCCGCGCTCGGACCTCGCATGGACGCCTTCGAAGAGCAGCTCGAGGTGATCACCAGGCAGTGGGAGGACGGCGCCTTCAGCTTCGACGGCGAGCACTTCAAGATCGTCGACCTCGACGCCCTGCCGAAGCCGGTGCAGCGGCCGCGGCCGCCGTTCGTCATCGGCGGCTCGGGCGGGCCGCGCAGCCTGCGGATCGCCGCCCGCTGGGCCGACGAGTACAACACCATCTTCGCCGGGCCGCAGGAGCTGGCCGAGCTGCGGACGAAGCTCGACGCCGCCTGCGAGAAGCAGGGCCGCGACCCGGCGACCCTGCCGCTCTCGCTGATGACCGGCTGGATCGTCGGCCGGACCCATGAGGAGGTGGTCGACCGCGCCTCCCGCCTCTCCCGCTGGAAAGGCGAAGGCGACGACGGCGAGAAGTTCCTCGCCGCCCAGCGTGACGCGGTGATCGTCGGGACCGTCGAGGAGGCGGTCGAGCAGCTGCGCGCCCTCCACGAGGCGGGCTGCCACCGGGTCATGGCCCAGCACCTTCTGCACCGCGACACCGAGGCGATCGAACTGATCGGCCGCGAGGTCGCGCCTCAAGTGCGGAGTTTCTAGAAGCGTCCCCGCGAAGCTCCGGCACGCTATTTTGGAGGCCGCGCGGTGGCAGTAGCTCAGTTGGTAGAGCTCTGGCTTGTGGTGCCAGCGGTCGCGGGTTCGAGCCCCGTCTGCCACCCCTAAGAGCGCCCGGCGGAGACATCCCAAGGTCCGAGCCGCCGCCCCCGCCGATGAGTTCGCACTTATCACCGCTATCCGGTGATTTCTGCGAACTCATCGTGGGGCGCTACGGGCCGCGCGTGTTTTGGGATGGGGTCCCCGCTCGGCTTCCCGGATGACGTCTCCGTCCTCGTCGGCGAAGCGGACGCCGCCGTCCGGCCGCCGCGCCCGCCGCGCCGACCGCCCGACGACGACGGGGTTAGGCTCGGTCGATGCGGGTGACGATGCTCGACGGGGGAGCCTTCACCTCGGCCGCCGGGATCTGGCGGAGGGGGGACAGCCTCGGCAGGCTGGTGCGGTTTCCCGTCCCCGTGTACCTGATCGAGGTGGGCGAGGAGCGGATCCTCGTCGACACCGGGCTGCATCCTGGGGCGGCGGCCGACGCGGCGGCGCACTACGAGGGGGCGGAGAACATGCGGAACTTCCATCTCGAGCAGGAGGTCGGGCTGGGGGAGCAGGTCGACCTCGGGACGGTGACCAAGGTGGTGATGACCCACCTGCACTTCGACCACGCCGGCGGCCTCGACCTGCTGCCCTCGGCAGTGCCCGTCTACCTCCAGCGGCGGGAGTGGGAGGCGGGGCGCGATCCCGCGGCGGTGGCCGAGAACTTCTTCCTGCCCCGCGACTACGAAGGCGTCGCCGACCAGGTGGTCCTGGTCGAGGGCGACCACGACCTGCTCGGCGACGGTTCGATCGAGCTCCTCTCTACCCCCGGCCACACGCCGGGCCACCAGTCGGTGAAGGTCGGGGACCGGCTGGTGATCGGCGGCGACGTCACCCACTTCGCCTCCGGCCTCGACGACCATCGCTTGCCGCTCTTCGGCGACGACCTCGACGCCCAGCGCGCCTCCGCCGAACGCCTGCGCGCCCTCCGCGACGCCGGCGCCGTCGTCCGCCCCGGCCACGACCCCGAGGTGCTCGTCCCCGGCCCCGTCGTGCCCTGGGTCCGGCGGTGAACTGGCCGCCTGGCCGGCCGGCCGGCATGATGGTTGCCGTGGATCACTACTTTCCGCCCGGGGAGTCGATGGCTCGGCGCGTCCACGGCGAGCGCTCCGTGGGCCTGCTCTACGGCCAGCGGGCGCTCCTGATCGGGGCGCTCGAACCGCTCACCTACACCGGCACGATGCTCAGCACCAAGGCCGGCGATTGGCCGTTCAAACGCCTGGTGCGGACGGCGAAGGCGCAGGAGACGGTGTTCCTCGGCAGCAAGGAGGAGGCCGATCGGATCCTCGCCCGCGTCCACAACCAGCACCTGCGGGTGAAGGGGGAGCTGGATGAGGACGCCGGGGCCCATCCGCGGGGCGCCGCCTACTCGGCCTTCGAGCCGGAGCTGATGCTCTGGACCCTGGCGGTGATCGCCGACTCGGGCCGGGCGATGTACGAGACGATGGTGCGGCCGCTCTCGGCGGACGAGCGCGAGGCGCTCTGGCAGGACTACCTCCGCTTCGGCGAGCTCTTCGGCATGCCGCGCGACGTCGCGCCGCCGACCTACCCCGACTTCGTCGCCTGGTTCGACGCCAAACTGCGCTCGCCCGACCTCCACGCCACCCGGCACGCGCTCGAGTTCGCCCCGGTCGTCGCCTTCGAGCAGCCGGTGCCGACCGGGGTCGCCCGATTCAACCTCGCCGCCCAGAACATGGTGATCAAGGGGACCCTGCCGCCGCGCGTCCGCGAGATCTTCGGCATCCCCTGGACCGCCCGCAGCGAGCGGACCTACCGCGCCCTCGCCGCGAGCCACCGCGCCGCCCGCCACGCGATGCCGCACGTCGTCCGACGCGGCCGCAACGACAGGTTCTTCGACGTCGTCGCCACCGGCGAGCGCCTCCGCGGCGGCACCCCGACGCCCGCCGTCTAGGCGATGCGGCTCGGGGTCTCCGCCGCCCTGGTCGCGGGCGAGCTGCTGCGCGGCGACGTCGAGGTCGAGGACGGGCGCGTCGTCGCGGTCAGCCTCGGCGCGCCGGGCGGCGGGAGGATCGCCGCCCCCGGCTTCGTCGACCTGCAGGTCAACGGCTACGCCGGCGTCGACTTCTCCGCTCCCGGCGAGGACGGCTACGCGGTCGCCGGCGCGGCGCTCCTGGCCGCCGGGGTCACCGCCTTCCAGCCGACGATCGTCAGCGCCGAGCCGGAGTCGATGCTCGCTTCGCTCGCCCGCCTGCCCGCCGCGGATCCCGGCCCGCGCCTGATCGGCGCCCACCTGGAGGGCCCGTTCCTCTCCCGCGCCCGCGCCGGCGCCCACCGTGCCGCCGCGATTCGGCCGCCGGACCCGGCGCTGCTCGAGCGGCTGCTCGCCGCCGGCCCGGTCAGCCAGGTGACCCTGGCGCCGGAGCTGCCCGGGGCGCTCGCCCTGGTCGACCGGCTGGTCGAGCGCGGCATCACCGTCTCCTGCGGCCACTCCGAGGCCGACGCGGCCGCCGCCCACCTGGCCTTCGATCGCGGAGCCACGGCGCTGACCCACGTCTTCAACGCGATGCGGAGCTTCCGCCCGCGCGACGCCGGCATCGCCTTCGCCGGGCTCGCCCGCGAGGACGTCTTCGTCACGGCGATCGTCGACGGCCACCATCTGGCCGCCGACACGGTGCGGGTCGTCTGGCGCGCCGCCGGCGAGCGCATGGTGCTGGTCACCGACGCGGTGGCCGCGGCGGCCGCCCCGGACGGCGACTACACCCTGGGTGGCGAGGTCGCGCTCCACGCGGAGGGCGGGGCGGTGCGCGACGAGGCAGGAGCGCTGGCCGGGTCGACGCTCTCGATGCCGCGGGCGGTGCGCGGCGCGCACGCGCTCGGCATCCCCTTGGCGGCGGCGCTGGCGGCGGCCACGGAAGCGCCCGCGCGGATGGCGCGCCGTCCCGACCTCGGCCGGATCGAGCCCGGCTGCCGCGCCGACCTCGTCGTCCTCGACGACGCCCTCGAGGTCGAGGAGGTGCTGTCGGGAGGTGTTCGATGCATAAACCGATAATCTTGATAAACTTAGCCAACAATGGATCAGGCCGAGGGACACGAGCGAGCGGTGGAGGGGCGGCCGACGCTCGCCGGGCCGACCGTCGACGTCCATCAGCACCTCTTGGGCGAGCCGTTGATCGCGGCGCTGGCGCGGCGGAAGGCGGCTCCGCGGCTGATCGCCCGCCGCGAGGGCTGGACCTTCCGGCTCGCCGCCGAGCCCGACTCGATCCTCGCCCCGGAGGCCACCGACGCTGAGCTGCGGCGCGCCGACCTCGAGGCCGACGGGATCGACCGGGCGCTGGTGGCCCTCTCGACCGCGCTCGGGATCGAGTCGCTCCCCGGCGCGGAGGCCGCGGCGCTGATCGAGGCCCACCACCAGGGCCTCGAAGAGCTGCCGGTCGAGTTCCGCGGCTGGGGCGCGGTGGCGCTCGCCGACCCCGATCCCGCCGCCGTCGACGCCGCCCTCGACCGCGGCTGCGTCGGCATCACCCTGCCCGCGACCGCGCTCGCCGATCCGGCCGCGGTCGAGCGCCTCGGCCCGCTGCTCGCGCGGCTGGAGGAGCGCGACGCGCCGCTCTTCGTCCACCCGGGCCCGGTGGTCGAGCCCGCCGCGACGGGGCGCGCCCCGGCCGGCCGTGCCGCGGGGACCCACGCCGCCGCCGCCGACCGGGCCGCCACCGCGGGCGCCCGTCCCCCGGCCGACCGCGCGCCGGTGGCGACCTCGGCCGCCCGCCTCCCACACTGGTGGCCGGCGCTCACCGACTACGTCGCCCAGATGCAGGCGGCCTGGTTCGCCTTCCTCCACGCCGGCCGTCCGTCCCATCCCCACCTGCGGGTCCTCTTCGCGATGCTCGCGGGCGGCGCCCCGTTGCAGCTCGAGCGCTACGGCGCCCGCCGCGGCGTCCCGGCGCCCGACCCCGACCCGCTCGTCTTCTACGACACCTCCTCCTACGGGCCGCGGATGGTCGGCGCGATGGCCGCCGCGGTCGGCGCCGCCCAGCTCGTCTACGGCTCCGACCGTCCCGTCGTCGACCCGCGCGCCGCGTGGCCCGACCCCGACCTTCGGCAGGCGCTCCTCGCCGCCAACCCTGCCCGGCTTTTCGATCACGACCCGAAAGGAGCCCTCGCATGAACCAGCGCACCCGGGACCTCGTGCGGCCCGCCGGCCGCGACCTCACCGAGCTCGAGCTGATCACCGTCGCGAAGCAGATCGCGGCCCGACCGGAGCTCTGGAGGGAATGCGTCACCCACGACCCCGAGCACCGGACCTACGAACAGCTCCTCCGTGACGAGCACCTCGACGTCTGGCTGCTCTGCTGGTCGCGCGACCACGACACCGGCTTCCACGACCACGACCTCTCGGCGGGCGCCGTCGCCGTCGCCCACGGGAGCGTGCGCGAGGAGCGGCTGGTGCTGGGACGCTCGGTCGACGAGCCGATCGCCCGGGTCGCGACGGCCGGCTCCGCGTTCTCCTTCGGCGCCGCCGACATCCACCGCGTCCTCCACGCGGGCGACGGGCCCGCGGTGACGATCCACGCCTACTCGCCGCCGCTGACGCGGATGGGCAGCTACACGGTCGAGCCGACCGGCCAGCTGCGCCGCCACGCGGTGTCCTACGAGGAGGAGCTATACGCTTCGGCGCAATGGCCGACGACGCCCGCCGCCCGATCCTGATCGCCTACGACGGCTCCGACTGCGCCGGGCTGGCGATCGACAAGGTGGCGGAGGAGTTCGGGCCGCGGAAGGTGGTGGTGCTGGTCGTCTCCGAGGGGCTCGAACGGGTGCCGTTCTTCGGCACCGCGGGGATCCCGGTCGAGCCGGAGACGATGGAGCTGCTCACCGACGCGGCCCAGAAAGGCGCCGAGGCGATCGCCGCGAAAGGCGCCGAGCGGGCCCGCGGCCTGGGCCTCGACGCGACCACCGCGATCGCCGACGGCGGGCCGATCTGGAGCGCGATCGTCGACGCCGCCGACAGCTACGACGCGGCGGTGATCGCGCTCGGCTCGCGCGGCCTCTCCGGGGTCAAGCACGCGCTGCTCGGCAGCGTCTCCGGCGCCGTCGCCCAGCACAGCGACCGCAGCGTCTTCATCGTCCACAACGCCTGAGCCACGTTTGGTCAGTTGTGGTCGCCCTGGCGACCCTAGGTGACCAAACGGCCGGCCGATGCGGGCGGCTTGCGAAGATCTGCCGGTGACCGACGGCCCGCACCGCAAGCGCATCGGCTTCCTCAGCTTCGGCCACTGGTCGAACGCGCCCGGCTCGCGGACGTCCACGGCGGGCGAGGCGCTGCGCCAGGCGGTCGAGCTGGCGGTCGCGGCGGAGGAGATCGGCATCGACGGGGCCTTCTTCCGCGTCCACCACTACCAGCGCCAGCACGCCTCGCCGTTTCCGCTCCTGGCCGCGATCGGCACCGCCACCGACCGGATCGAGATCGGCACCGGGGTGATCGACATGCGCTACGAGAATCCCCTCTACATGGCCGAGGACGCGGGCGCCGCCGACCTGCTGAGCGGCGGCCGGCTGCAGCTCGGCATCAGCCGCGGCTCGCCCGAGCCCGCCCTGCACGGCTACGAGGCCTTCGGCTACGTCCCCGCCGAGGGCGAGACCGACGCCGACATGGCCCGCCGCCACACCGAGCTCTTCCGCGCCGCGATCGCCGGCGCCCCGGTCGTCGCCACCGACCCGGCGATGGGCGGAACCGGCGGGCGCCTGGCGATCCAGCCGCGCTCCGAGGGCCTGCCGGAGCGGATCTGGTGGGGCGCCGGGACCCGCGAGACCGGCGTCTGGACCGCCCGCCAGGGCATGAACCTGATGAGCTCGACCCTGCTCACCGAGGACACCGGCGTCCCCTTCGACCAGCTGCAGGCGGAGCAGATCCGCCTGTACCTGGAGGCCTGGGAGGAGGCCGGCTGGGAGCGGCGGCCGCGGATCTCGGTCAGCCGCAGCGTGCTGCCGATCGTCAGCGACCTCGACCATGCCTTCTTCGGCCGCGAGGTCGGCGGCGGCGACACCACCGGCTACCTCGACGGCGGCATCGCCCGCTTCGGCAGGACCTACGCCGGCGAGCCCGACCGGATCGCCGCCGAACTGGCCGAGGATGCCGCCGTCGCCCTCGCCGACACGCTCCTGGTGACGGTCCCGAACCAGCTCGGGGTCGAATACAACGCCGACCTCCTGCGCAACATCGCCACCCGCGTCGCCCCGGCGATCGGCTGGCGGCCCGCCGCCGCCGAGGTCTGAGGTCCCGATGTGAAAGCCTGACCGCTCGATGCCCGCCGAGCGCAACCTGCCCACGCCCGAGGCCGAGGAGATCGTCGGGCTGGCCCGCTCGGTGGCGCGGGAGCAGCTGGCGCCGCGGGCGGCGGGCGCGGAGGAGGACGCCGCCTTCCCACGCGACGTCTTCCGCACGCTGGGGGAGCTCGGCTTCCTCGGCATGCCCTACCCGGAGGAGGTCGGCGGGGCGGGGCAGCCCTACGAGGTCTACCTGCAGGCGCTGGAGGAGATCGCGGCGGCCTGGGCGAGCGTCGGGGTCGGGCTCTCGGTCCACGTGATGTCCTGCTATCCGCTCGCCGGCTTCGGCACCGACGCGCAGCGGGAGCGGTGGCTGGCGGAGATGATCGCCGGGGACCTGCTCGGCGGCTACTGCCTCTCGGAGGCCGACGCGGGCTCCGACCCGGCGGCGATGCGGACCCGGGCGACGCCGCTCGACGCCGGCGCGCCGGGCGCTCCGGGATGGTCGGTCTCGGGCGCCAAGGCCTGGGTCACGCACGGCGGCGAGGCCGACTTCTACACGCTCTTCGCCCGCACCTCGGAGGAGCGCTCGCGGGGGATCTCCTGCTTCCTGGTTCCCGGCGACGCCCCCGGCCTCACCGTCGGCCCGCCGGAGCGGAAGATGGGCCTGACCGGCTCGACCACCGCGACCCTCGACTACGACGGCGTCGAGCTGGACGCCGAGCGGCTGATCGGCGGCGAGGGCGCCGGGCTCTCGATCGCCCTGCAGGCGCTCGACTCGGGCCGGCTCGGGATCGCCGCGGTCGCCACCGGGCTCGCCCAGGGCTCGCTCGACCTCGCCGTCGAGTACGCCAAGGAGCGCCAGACCTTCGGCCGGCCGATCATCGAGCACCAGGGTCTCGGCTTCCTGCTCGCCGACATGGCCGCCGCGGTGGAGTCGGCCCGCGCGGTGACCCTCGAGGCGGCCCGCCGCCGCGACCGCGGCCTCCCCTTCGCGCGCCAGGCCTCGATCGCCAAGCTCCTGGCCACCGACGCGGCGATGAAGGTGACCACCGACGCGGTCCAGGTCCTCGGCGGCTTCGGCTACACCAAGGAGTTCCCGGTCGAGCGCCACATGCGCGAGGCGAAGGTGATGCAGATCTTCGAGGGCACCAACCAGATCCAGCGCCTGGTGATCGCCAGGCACCTCGCCCGCCAGGGCTGAGGGGAAGAGGGGAGGAAGCGATGCAGATCGACGGGCAGGTCGCCGCCGTGTTCGGCGGGGCCTCGGGGCTGGGGGAGGCGAGCGCCCGGCGGCTCGCGGCGGGCGGCGCCAAGGTGCTGGTAGCCGACCTCGATGCCGAGCGCGGCACCGCGGTGGCGGGCGCGATCGGCGGCGCCCACGTCGTCTGCGACGTCGCCGACGCGGGCTCGGTCGAGGACGCCGTCGCCGCCGCCGGCGAGCTGGGCGAGCTGAGGATCGCGGTCGACTGCGCCGGGATCGCCACCCCCACCAAGCTGATCCGCAAGGGCCGCCCGACCCCGCTCGAGGACTTCGCCAAGGTGCTCGCGGTCAACCTGCTCGGGACGATCAATGTGCTGCGCTGCGCGGCGGCGGCGATGGCGGTGGCCGAGCCGGTGGCCGACGGGGACCGCGGCGTCTGCGTCGCCACCGCCTCGATCGCCGCCTTCGAGGGGCAGGTCGGCCAGGTCGCCTACGCCGCCTCCAAGGCGGGCGTCGCCGGCCTCGCCCTGCCGGTCGCCCGCGAGCTCGCCGACAAGGCGGTGCGCGTCGTCGCGATCGCCCCCGGCCTCTTCGACACGCCGCTGCTCGCCGGCCTGCCCGCCCCGGCGCGCGAAGAGCTGGCGGGCTCGGTCCCCTACCCGGCGCGGCTGGGCGATCCGGCCGAGTACGCGGCCCTGGTCGAGCACATCGTCGTCAACACGATGTTGAACGGGGAGACGATCCGCCTCGACGGCGCCCTGCGGATGGGCCGGGGCTGAGGCGGGCTACCTCGATTCGTTGAGGGCGATCGCCTCGCGCACCAGGTCCTGGAACGCCGCCGCGTCGAGCTCGTCGTCCTCGCGGATGTCGATCGCCCGCCGCGCGTTGCCCCCGAGGCCGGCGTTGAAGAGCCCGGTCGGATCGTCCAGTGAGGCGCCCTTGGCGAAGGTCAGCTTGATGTAGTCCTTGTAGCTCTCGCCGGTGGTGATGATCCCGGCGTGCTCCCAGACCGGGACCCCGCGCCATTTCCAGGTCTCCTCGACCTCGGGGTCGGCCGCGTGGATCAGCCTGCGGACCTGGGCCAGCTTCTCGCCGCGCCAGTCGCCCAGCTCCGCGATGCGCTCGTCGATCTTCTGCGAAGGGGAATCGTTCATCAGGTGATGGTGACACCGCCGTCGACGACGATCGTCGAGCCGGTGATGTAGCCCGCCCCGTCGCCGGCGAGGAAGACCACGGTGGCGGCGAACTCCTCCGGCTTGCCGGCCCGCCCGATCAGCACCCGCTCCATCACCTTGTCGAGGTAGCCGGGCCGGTACTGGTCGGTCATCTCGGTGGGGAAGAATCCGGGGCAGATCGCGTTGACGCGGATCCCCTTGCGGCCGCTCCACTGCTGGGCGAGGTCCCGGGTCAGCCCGAGCAGCGCCGCCTTGCTCGCCGAGTAGGCGGCCTGGGGGAGGCCCGCGGTGGTCAGGGCGATGATGCTCGACACGTTGACGATGCTGCCGCCGTGCCCCATCTGGCGCGCCGCCGCGGTCGCCATCTGGAAGCAGCCGGTGAGGTTGACGTCGATGACGCGGTTGAATTCCTCCGGCGTCTCGTGGAGCGCCGGCACCGCGGTGCCGAGTCCGGCGTTGTTCAGCAGGATGTCGACCCGGCCGAGCTCCTCCCGCGCGGTGACGGCGAGGTGCTCGCAGGCGTTCGGGTCGGTGACGTCGGTGGCGAGGGCGATCGCCCGTCGCCCCAGCGCCTCGACCGCGCGCGCCGTGTCGGCCAGCGGCTCGGTCCGCCGCGCCCCGAGCGCGATGTCGGCCCCGGCCCGCGCCAGCGCCGTCGCGGCGGCGACGCCGAGGCCGGAGGAGGCGCCGGTGACGATCGCGACCTTGCCGTCGAGGCGGAAGGGGTCTGCGGGATCGGCGGCCATCGTCGCCCACCCTACAAGGGGCGCGGCCGAGCTCCCCGGCCGGCTGAAGTGAGTTGGGTAGGTGGCGGCATGTTTGAATGGCCGTCCGGTGGGGGCGAGCCTCTTGATCTTCGATTGCGACGGGGTGCTGGTCGACAGCGACCGGATCTCGCTGCGCATCCAGGCCGAGCGGATCACCGCGCTGGGGCTGCCGATGACCTACGAGGACTGTGTCCGCGACTTCCTCGGGATCGGCATGCCGGAGACCCTTCGCCAGGTCGAGGAGCGGCTCGGCAGGCCGATCCCGGAGGGCTGGCAGGAGGAGCTCGAGGCGGCGGTGGAGGAAGCCTTCCGGCGTGAGCTGCGACCGGTGCCGGGGATCGTCGAGGCGCTCGACGGAATCTCCCTGCAGACCTGCGTCGCCTCCAGCGGCAGCCACGAGAAGATGATGCTGACGCTGGGGCTGACCGGTCTCTACGAGCGCTTCGCCGGACGCATCTTCTCCGCCGAAGAGGTCGAGCGCGGCAAGCCCGATCCCGACCTCTTCTTCTACGCCGCCGAACGGATGGGCGTGGTCCCGGAGCGCTGCATCGTGATCGAGGACAGCCCCTGGGGCGTCGCCGCCGCCGTCGCCGCCGGGATGTCGGTGCTCGGCTACGCGGCAGACGCGGAGCCCCGAACCCGCGACACCCTCGTCGACGCCGGCGCCATCGTCTTCACCGACATGGCCGAACTGCCCAAAATCGTCGCCGCCGCGTCCTGATAGAGGCGTCGACCCAGGGCGCGGAACCTCCGCGGCC
>DATJUK010000111.1:0-20308 GCA_035502495.1 Solirubrobacterales bacterium | reverse complement strand
CGTCGAGCGCTACCGGATGCTCACCCGCGCCGAGCTGATCGAGCGGCTGAGCGGCGGCGACGGTGCCGACTCCGACTCGGCCGCGCCGACGCGCGGTGGCGAGGAGGAGCGCGAGCGGCCGCGGCGCCGGCGGCGGCGCTCGACCAGCGGGCGCGAACGCGAGGAGCGCCAGGACGTCGAGGACGAAGAGGAGAAGCCCGCCCGCAGCGGCCGCTCGCGCGGCGCCGCGCCGGCCGACGAGGACGGCGAGGAGTCGGGCAAGGCCTCCGGCGACGAGGAGGAGGCCGCGCGCCCGCGTCGCCGTCGCCGTCGCCGTCGCTTCGGCCGCCGCCGTGAGGGAGTCTCGATCCAGGACCTGCTGCTGCCCGCCGAGTCGGGACGCCAGGCGGTGCTGCTCGCCGAGGGTCGCGAGGCCGCGACCGAGCTGCTGCGCGGCGTCGCCGCCGACCTCGCGGCGGCCTCCGACGGGCCGGATCCGGTCGCCCTCCTGATCGATCCCAGCCCCGAGGAGCTGGCCGACTGGAAGCGCGAGGCGCCCCAGGCCGAGCTCGTCTCCGCCGGTCAGGCTCGCCACGCCGACGACGCCTTGGCCGCGGCCCAGCGCCGCGCCGGCGAGGGCGAAGACGTGATCCTCCTGGTCGACTCCCTCACCCGCTTTGTCGAGTCGTTCGGCGACACCGACGGCGCCAAGGAGCTGTTCGACGCCGGTCGCGCCGGCGCGGCGAAGGGCAAGGGCTCGCTGACCGTGGTGGTCGCCCTGGAGCGCAGCTAGCGCCTCGCCCGGCCTCCCGGCCTCCTGCCTCGCGACCCCCGACCTCCCGACGACTGGCCGAAGCGCCTTTTGCGCTCCCCGGCCTGACACTCAGGAATTTCCGTGGTTAGAAATCCACCGTGGAGGGGGATTTCTAACCGCGGAAGCGGCCGGGTCCAGCCGAGGATGCGAGCGGGCGAGGGCGAGCCGCCGACGCGAGCCGACGAGGCGCGGGGGCGCGGCGGACGACGCTCAGCGCCGGTAGGCGATGCGGCGCCACGACGGCTCCTTGGAGAGCTCGATGAGCTCCGAGCTGCGGTCGGGCTGGACGTAGCCGAAGGTCTGGGTGCGCTCGTCGAAGACGACGTCGAGCTCGCCCTCCTTGACCCGCTGGTCGAGCCAGGCGCCGCGGAAGACGAGGCGGCGGATCCAGTGGACGAGGCTGCGGTTGGAGGGACCGACCAGGTCCTCCCAGTTCTCGTTGATGTGCTCGCCGAGTGGGGAGTTGGCCTCGGCGATCTCGCCGCTGACCGCGAGGTCGAGCAGGTCGTCGAGCTCCTCCTGCAGCAGCCCCTGGTCGACGAACTTGAGCTTCACCGCGGCCTGCTCGACCCGCTGGGCGAAGTCCTCCTCGTTGAACGCGAAGCGGAGCTCTCCGTACTCCAACACATAGTCGGAGCCAGACTCGTAATTCCCTCTGCGGGTCGTTTTCTTTTCCATGAGTTGAAGCCGAGCCGCGACGCAAGCCCGGCGTCGCAGGGGGTGGATCTTGCCGATCATCCTAATTCCGTGCCTTGCTCGGCACCCGCCTGAACGCGGGGTTGCACCGAGGAGGGATCTCGGGGTCCGGGTCGTATCGATCACCGGTGCCGGAGGGGGGAGAGATTCCCCTGCTCAGGGACTTGTTCGGGTGATGATCGCCCGTCGATTCGACCGGCTGCCCCGCCGTGAGGTGCTCGGGCGGGATGTGCCCGTCGCGGCGGGGACGCGGGCGCGACTGCTGGGGCTGGCGCTGCTCGATCAGGCCGACGCGGGGCCCGGCCTGCTGCTCCCACGGTGCTCCGCGATCCACACCTTCGGCATGAGGTTCGCCCTCGACGTCTACTTCCTGGGACGCGACGGCGCGGTGCTGGACGCGCGGCGAGCGGTCCCGCCGCGCCGCTTCGTCGCCTGCGGTGACGCCGTGGCGGTCCTCGAGGTCCCGGCCCCGGCCGACCCGCCGTCCCGGATCCGCCGGACTTTCCCGCGTCTTCCGTGAACCGCAGGGGGGAGAGTCGTGCCCCTCCGGGCCCTTATCTCCACCATGCTGCCCCAACGAGAAGAGATCGCCACGATCGTCGTCTGCGAGGACGACGATGCCACCCTCGACCTGCTCTGCGACCACCTGACGGCGGACCGCTTCGAGGTCCTGCCCGCGCCGAGCGCCGCCGACGCGCTGCGCCTCTGTCGCTACAACCACCCCGACCTGCTGCTGCTCGACCTGGCCCTGCCTGACGCCTCCGGCCTCGACGTGCTGCGCACGATCCGCGAAGCCGACGGGGTCGACTCCCGCTTCGACCCGCGCCTGCCGATCATCGTGCTCACCGGCCGCGGCGGCGCCACCGACCGCGTCCGCGGCCTCGACCTGGGAGCCGACGATTACGTCCAGAAGCCCTACCTGTACGAGGAACTGCGGGCGCGGATCACCGCCGTCCTGCGCCGCGGCCACAGTCGCCACGACGGGCCGGTGCGCGTCGGCGAGCTGCTGGTCGACCCGTCGCGCCGCCAGGTCAAGGTCGGCGACCGCGACGTCCACCTGTCGAAGAAAGAGTTCACGCTGCTGCGCGTGCTCGCCTCCGATCCGACCCGCGTGTTCAGCAAGGATGAACTGCTGCGCGACGTCTGGGGCTTCAGCGCCCCGGCGAACAAGACGCGGACGCTCGACAGCCACGCCAGTCGACTGCGGCGGAAACTCGACCCGGACCACCAGAAGTACGTGGTCAACTGCTGGGGGATCGGCTACCGCCTCGTCGACGGTTGAGGCGGCAGCCGGCCCGGGCCGCGACCCGCAGGTCGCGGCGCTACTTCGCCTGCTTGGGCGGGACCTCGAAGTGCAGGAGGGAGAGGCTGGCCGGGATGCCCTCGCCCTTCTCCTTGGCGAGGCGGTTGGTCGATTCCTCGCCGATCTTCATCGCCTGGTCGAGGGTCTCGCCGAGCAGCTTGCTCAGTGCCGTCCAGCCGGTCTCGTCGAGGATCAGCGGGGTGCGCGAGATGTGCGTGTCGGTGCGCGAGTCGATCGTGCCCTCGGTCATCGCCGCGGTGGCGTCCTGGCCGATCGCCTCGAGGATCACGCCGTCGATCCCCTTGCGCGCCGAGGCCGGGATCTTGGCCCAGTCGGCGTCGCTGAAGAAGGCGCGCTCGGTGGCCCGGTAGAAGTGCTCGACGGCGCCGCGACGGGGCTCGGTTTTGACGAGTTCGACGCAGTCGTATTCGAGCAGCGTTTTGACGTGGTAGCTGACGTTGCCGAGCGGCTCGTCGAGCTCCTGGGCGAGCTGGTTGGGGCTGGAGATCCCCCGGTGCAGCGAGGTCAGGATGCGCACCCGCAGGGGGTGGGCGAGCGCCTTGGCGAGCTGCTGGGTGATGCCCTCGGGGGTCGTTCGGGTCTGTGGCAAGAGGGGACTTCCTTTCGATCGGGGCGGGAGTGGACGAGACGGGCCGCGCCGACGTCCGGGGGGAGCGACGGTCCGTTCGTTAAGTATTTCAAAACAGCCTGCGGATTACCTGAGAGCGGTCGGGAAATCCGTCACACGGAATCAAACCCCGCTTTTCTCGCGCTGAGCGGCCTGTGCCTGCGCGGCGGGGGGAGAGCCGCGGGCCGCTCCGGGCTTGGAGGGGCATGTGGATCGACGACCTGCACACCCTGCTGCCGGCGCTCGCCCCGGCCCGGGTCGCCTTCTGGCCGGCGCTCGGCGGCGCGAGCGTCACGCTGGCGGCCGCGGTCCGCGACGGGCGGCGACGAACGGTACTGAACGAGCGCCTTCACGAGCTGCGCCGGCCGCTGCAGGCGCTGGCCCTGATGACGCCCGGGGCGAGCGGGGCCGACGCCGGGGACGGGGCGTTGGAGATGGCGGCGGCGGCCCTGGCCCGGCTCGATCGCGAGATCAACGGCGAGCGCGAGGAGGGAGCGCGCGCGACCGTGGCGGTGCGGCCGCTGCTCGAGGCGGCACGGCGGCGCTGGGCCGGGCAGGCGGCTCTGCATGGAGCGACGATCGAGCTGCGCTGGCGGGCGGGGGAGGCGGCCGTCGACGGCGACCGGGTCGACCTCGTCGCCGCCCTCGACAACCTGGTCGCCAACGCGCTCGAGCACGGCGGCCCGCGGATCGAGCTGATCGCCGACCTGGTCGGCGAGCGGATCTGCCTGGCGGTGGTCGACTCGGGCAGCGGCGCCGGCCGGCGGACGCGCGAACGCGAGGCCGCGGTGCGCGGCCGCGAGGCCCGCCGTCGCCGCGACCTCCGCATCCCCTTCGGCCGCCTGTCGGGCAAGGCCCGCCACGGCCATGGCCTCCGCCTCGTCCGCCTGTCCGGCAAGGCCCGCCACGGCCACGGCCTCCGCCTCGTCCGCCGCACCGCCGAGCGCCACGACGGCACCTTCGCCCTCCACCTCGGAGCCCGCGGGGCAAGCGCCGTCCTCGAACTTCCCCTCAGCCCCCTCCCCGATCCGCTCCAGCGAAGAGAGCAAAGCCGCCCCGCCCGCCCCGGGCCCGCCGGGTCCCAGTCCCCCGGAAGCACCCGCACGACCCAGGACGACCGGGATGGCCCTGAACGAACCTCCACGCCGTTCGTGAGTGAAGGGCCATCCCGGTCGTCCGAAGGCCCTCAAAGTCCATCGCCCCCCGGGGATAGGCCATGACCCGCCGCACCCGAGCCATCGCCTTCGCCCTCGCCGCCCTGGTCGCCGCCGCCCTGGCCGGCACGATCGCCGACGGCTACGGCGACAGCGTCGCCCGCGGCTACGGCGCGCTGCGCCCCGTGGTCGTCGCCGCGGCGCGGCTGCCGGCCGGCAGGCCGCTCACCCCTACCGCCGCCGAAACCGCGCTCGAGGTGCGCCAGGTCCCCGGCCGGTTCGTCCCGCTCGGAGCCTTGCGTGCCCCCGCCGAAGCGCTGGGGCTGGTCCCGGCGGCGGAGATCCCGAGCGGCGCCTACCTGCTCGCCGCCCAACTGCGCCCGCCGCGCTCCGAGGCGCCCGGACCGCGACTCGCGGGCGGCAGGCGCCCGGTCCAGATCGCCGTCAGCGGTGCCGCGGCGCTGGCGGTCGGCGGCGGAGACCCGGTCGGCTCGCGGGTCGACGTCGTCGTCACCAGCGAACCGAGCGGCGGCGGCGCCGGCCATACCTACGTGGCGGCGGCCGGGGTGCCGCTGCTCGGGCTCGGCGCCGGGCCGGAAGGCGAGGCCGGGGGAATCGCCGAGGCGACCCTGGGGCTGACGCGACCGCAGGCGCTCCGCCTGATCGCCGCCGAGAGCTTCGCCCGCCAGGTCACCGTGATGCCGCGGGGCGGGGGATGAGCGCCCGTGAGCGCCACATCGCCGAAGTCGCGGCGACCCTGCGCGGGCGGCTGGTCGAGCGCCGGCGCGCCGAGGCCGCGGCGGGCCGGCCGGGAACGGGCGACCTCGAGGCCACGGTGCGGGAGCTGGTCGACGGGGAGGCGGCGATCCTCGGGGCGGTCGACCGGGCCGAGATCGCCGCCCGGGTGGTGCGCGACAGCGTCGGGCTCGGGCCGCTCGAGATCCTGCTCGCCGACCCGCTGGTCGAGGAGGTGATGGTGAACGGGCCCGACCGTGTCTTCGTCGAGCGCGGCGGCAGGATCGAGTCGACCGCGATCGCCTTCGCCGACGAGGAGGAGCTGCGCAACGCGATCGAGCGGATCCTGGCGCCGCTCGGCCGGCGCGTCGACGAGCTCAGCCCGATGGTCGACGCCCGCCTTGCCGACGGCTCGCGGGTCAACGTGGTGATCCCGCCGCTGGCGATCGACGGCCCGGCGGTCTCGATCCGCCGCTTCGGCGCCCAGCGCCCCGGGCCGGACCGGCTGGTCGAGCTCGGCACCCTCGACCCGGGCCAGCGGGCGCGGCTGGAGGCGGCGGTGCGGGAGCGTCGCAGCATCCTGGTCAGCGGGGGCACCGGGTCGGGCAAGACGACCCTGCTCAACGCCCTCTCCAGCTTCGTCGGCGCGGACGAGCGGGTGGTGACGATCGAGGACGCGGCCGAGCTTCGCCTCCAGCAGCCGCACGTGGTGCGGCTGGAGAGTCGGCCCGCCGGGGTCGAGGGTCGGGGCGAGGTGACGATCCGTGACCTGCTCCGCAACGCGCTGCGGATGCGGCCCGACCGGATCGTGATCGGCGAGGTGCGCGGGCCCGAGGCGCTCGACCTGCTGACCGCGCTCAACACCGGGCACGACGGGGCGCTGTCGACCGTGCACGCGAACTCCCCGCGTGACGCGATCGCCAGGTTGGAGACGCTGGCGCTGATGGCGGGCGTCGGGTTGCCCCACGGGGCGATCGCCGAGCAGGTGCGGCGCGGCATCGACCTGCTGGTGCACCTGCGGCGGCTGCCCGACGGGTCGCGGCGGGTGACCGAGATCGTCGAGGTGGAGAGGTGAGCGGCATGGCGATGGCCGCGGCGGGGGTCTCGATTCCGGGAGCCTCGGCCGCCGCGCCGGCCGGCGGCCCGACGGTGCTGGTCGGCGCGCTCGCCGGCGGGCTGCTGGCGCTGGCGGCGCGGGAGGCGGTGCTCGCCAGCCCGGCGGCGGCGGCCTGGCTGCGGCTGGCGATCGAGCCGCTCCTGCGGGCGGGGCGGGAGGGCTACGCGCCCTCGACCCGGGAGCGGCGGCGCCTCGCGGCCCTGGGCGCGGTCGCGGCGATCGTCGCCGGGTGGCTCCTGGGCGGGGTCGAGGTGGCGCTGCCGCTCTCGGTAGCCGGTCCCGGCATCGCCGCCTGGGCGCTCGCCGGCCGCCGGCGCCGCTACCGCGCCGCGGTCGAGCGCTCGCTGCCGGAAGTGGCGACCGCGGTCGCCGACTCGCTGGCGGCCGGTCGCTCCCTGCGTGCCTCGCTGCCGGCGGCGGCCGCCTCCCTGGACGGGCCGCCGGCGGCGGAGCTGGCGCGGCTCGGGGCGGAGCTCGACCTCGGCGCCGGCACCGTCGAGGCGGTAGCCGCCTGGCGCGGGCGGATGCGCTCCGAGCGGGTCGACGCCTTCGCCGCGGCGCTGCTCAGCCAGCGCCTCTCCGGCGGCGACCTCGCCGCGCTCCTGCGCCGCTTCGCCGCCGGGGCGGCGGAGCGCGACCGGGTGGCCGAGGACGCCAGGTCGGCGACGGCGCAGGCTCGCTTCACCGGCCTCCTGGTGGTGGCGATGCCGACCGGCGGGGCGCTCTTCGCCGAGCTGGTCCAGCCGGGCTTTCTCGCCCGGCTGCTCGGCTCGCCCGCCGCCGCGATCCTGCTGGCGATGGCCGCCGGCCTGCAGGTCGTCGGCTTCGTCGCCATCCGCCGGCTCTCGCGGGTGGTCGAGTGAGCCCCGCCGGGCTGCTCTTCGCGATCGCGACGCTGCTCGCCCTCGCCGCCGGCCGCGAGGTCTTGGTGGCCCGGGCGTCGCGTCGCGCGACGGCCCGGGCGGCGCGCGGCGCGACGGGGCGGGCGGCCCATCTCACGACGGGGCCGGCGGCCCATAACGCGACGGGGCGGGCAGCCCATCTCACGACGGGGCGGGCGGTGATCGAGGCCGAGCGCGGCGCCGGGCTCGGCGCCCGCTGGGCGCGGGTGGCGCTGTGGCTCGACCTGCCGGAGCGACTTCGCCGCTCCGGCCTGGCGGCGCGCCTCCCGCTGCCGGCGCTCCTGCTCGCCAAGCTCGCCGGGCTCTGCCTCGGGGCGATCCTCGCGCTCGGCGCGGCGCCCGCCGCCCCGGGCCGGCTGGGGATCGCGGTCGCGCTGGGGCTGCCGGCGGCAGGGTTCTTCGTCCCCGATGCGCTGCTCGAGCGCGAGGCGCGCCGCCGGCGCCGCCGCCTGGTCGCCGCGCTCCCCGACGCGCTCGACCTGCTCGCGGTCAGCGTCGCCTCCGGTCGCGGTCCGGCCGAGGGGCTGGCCCAGCTGGCGCGGGCGGGGGAGGGGCCGCTGGCGGAGGAGATGCGGATCGCGGTAGCCGAGCTCACCTGCGGGAGCCCGCTCTCGGCGGCGCTCGCCTCCCTGCGCGCCCGCGTCCCCGGCAGCGAGCTCGCCACCCTGGTCGCCTCGATCGAGCGCTCCCGGCGCTTCGGCTCGCCGCTCGCCGACCAGCTGCGCCGTCAGGCGAGCGCCCTGCGCCGCGACAGCCGCCGCCTGGTCGAGGAGCGGGCCGCCCGCGCGGCGCCGAAGATCCAGCTGGTGGTCGCCCTGGTCCTCGTCCCCTCGGTGATGCTGATGATCGCCGCGGGCCTGATCGCCAACGCGGGCTCGCTGCTCTCGGGGTTCTAGGGCCCTGGGCCCGCCGCCGAGGTCTCGGCCGACTCCTCGCGCAGCCGCGTCGCCACCATCGCCGTCGCCGCGGCGACCCGGTCGAGGTCGGCGGTGTCTTCCTTGTGCCCCCGCACGTAGGCGACCAGGGTGCCGCCGACCAGCTCGAAGGCGAACTTCTCCGGCGCCGCTTCGGTCAGCCAGACGATGAAGGTGGGCGAGAAGAGCCGGCGCAGCCAGATCGGGTCCTGGCCCTTGGCGGAGAAGATCTCGTAGCGGTCGGCGAGCGCCTCGCTCTCCAGCGCGACCCGCTGTTTGGAGGTGCGGAAGACGTCCTCGAACTTCTCCAGCGAGCGCAGCCCGCTCTTGCGCTGGCAGTAGAGCTCCGGCAGGTTGCCCACGCACTCGGGGACGTCGGTCATCCCCAGCGTGAACGGGTGGTAGCTCTTGTCGCGGTTGCCGTTGCTGTCGGTCGATTCGGTGACGTAGGTGTAGATCGCGAGGATGCCGCCGACGCCGGGAGCGAGCTCGCCGGTCAGCGTCCGCTCCGCGTACTGGTCGTCGCCCTTGCGCAGCAGCGGCGTGGCCGGCCCCAGCGAGGTCTTGCCGCCGAGCGTCAGGTCGCGCCGCGTGGCGTAGACGTGGAAGAAGTCGTCGGCGGCGCGGGAGTCGGCGACGTTGAAGGTCACCCAGAGGCCGCAGAGGAAGGCGAGGACGAAGACGACCACGCCGACGACGGGGCTGAAGGCGAGCGCCAGGATCAACCCGAGCAGCAGCGAGCCGCCGCCGACCAGGGTCCAGGTAAGGGGCTTGTGGAGCAGCTCGCGGAAGTGGTAGCCGCGCAGGTCGTCGGCGTCGGCGGGCTCCGCCGGCCCGGCCGCCGCTCCGCCCGGGTCCGACCCTGCCGCGCCGCCTAGGCCCGACGCCGCCGCGCCGCCCAGGCCTGAGGCCGCCGCGCCGCCCGGGTCCGACGCCGCCGCGCCGCCCTGATCCTGCGCCTGGTCGCGTTCGTCCCCGCTCATCGACCCCAACCTACCCGGCCCGTCGGGGCGCGGCCTGACCGGTGCAAATGGGGTTGCATGGGGAGGTGGTGTTGCAAAGTGGGGGAGTGTGTGTCAAAGTGGCGATCGAGTTGAAGCCCAGGACCGGGGTGGTGAGGCTCCTCCCACCTCATCACTCCGGTCCCAACTCTTTTCCGACCTCGAACCACCGCTCAGAAAGGACGCCGAGTTGGCATTTCGGGGCCTCTACGAGCACAGCCTGGACAGCAAGGACCGACTGACCGTGCCATCGCGCTTCCGCAGCTCTCTCGCCGACGGGATAGTTCTCTCCAAGGGCTTCGACCCCTGCGTCTGGGTGCACACGACCAGCGAGTTCGAGGAGCTCTCCGACCGCTTCCTCTCGCCCCACAGCCCCTTCGGCAAAGACGCCCGGGCGCTGCGCCGCCGCTTCCACGGCGGCTCCTTCGACGAGAAGCTCGACTCGGCGGGGCGGATCCGCATCCCCAAGCCCTTGATCGAGCACGCCGGCCTGGACGGCAACTGCGTCGTGATCGGCGCGGGCGAGTACCTCGAGATCTGGAACGCCGACGCCTGGGCCAAGCAGGAGGAAGAGCTCGACGCCGCCGCGCCCGAGATCGCCGAGGGCCTGGCCGGAGCGGGCGCCGCGTAACCATGAGACTGCATGCCGCCCGCACCCCCACCTTCTCCCACCAGCCCGCCGGGCCGAACCCACTGTCGCTCGTGACCCGCGAACACGATCCCGTCCTCGCGCCGGAGCTGGTCGACCTGCTCGCCCCGCAGGCGGGCCAGACCGCCGTCGACTGCACCTTCGGCGCCGGCGGCCACGCGCGGCTCGTCGCCGAGCGCCTCGGGCCGGAGGGGACGCTGATCGGGATCGACCGCGACCCGACCGCCCAGGAGCGCTTCAGCCGGTTCGCCGCGGAGGCCCCGTGTAAGGCGTTGTTCGTCGGCGCCGACTTCGTTGCAGGACTTCGTGCGCTGCGGGGCGAAGGAATCCGCCCAGACATGGTCTATATGGATCTGGGAATGTCCTCGATGCAGATCGACGCCTGGGAGCGGGGCTTCTCCTATTCCTACGACGCGCCGCTCGATATGCGGATGGATCCGCGCCAGGGCTTCGACGCCGCCGACCTGGTCAACGAGTGGCCGGAGGCGCGGATCGCCCAGGTGCTGCGCCGCTTCGGCGAGGAGCGCCACGCCGCCGGGATCGCCCGCGCGATCGTCGCCCGCCGGCCCCTCCGCACCACCTCCGAGCTGGTCGCCGCGATCCAGGCGGGGATGCCCGCCTCGGCCCGCTTCGGCGGCGGCCACCCGGCCAAGCGCACCTTCCAGGCGCTGCGGATCGCCGTCAACGGGGAGCTCGACCTGCTGGCCGAGGCGCTGCCGCCGGCCTGGGACTCGCTGCCGCTCGGCGGCCGCTTCGCCGCGATCTCCTTCCACTCGCTCGAGGACCGGCCGGTGAAGCAGTTCCTCGCCGAGAAGGCGACCGGCTGCGTCTGCCCGCCGGAGCTGCCGGTCTGCGTCTGCGGCCACGAGCCGGAAGCCGAGCTCCTGACCCGGCGGGCGATCGCCCCCGGGGCGGAGGAGGTCGAGGCGAACCCGCGCTCGCGCTCGGCGCACCTGCGGGCGGCGATCAAGGTCGCCTTCGACGCCCGGGTCGGCGACGAGGACGCGCGGACCGGGGAGGACGCCTGATGGCCGTCGCCGCCCCCGCCCGCCGCTCGCAGCCCCTGGCCGCGCCGGCGCCCTCGCGCACGGCGCCGCCGGAGCCGAAGAAGCGTCCCCGCGACCGTCCCCGTCCCGGCGGCCCCGGCCGCTCGAGCGGCGCCACCGCCGCGGCTCCCACCACCGCGCCGAAGCGCAAGGCGGCGCCGAAACGAGGCAAGGGCGCCGCGGGGCGCAAGGCAAGCTCCGTCCGCGCCTCCGCCGCGACCGCCGCGCCCGCCCGCAAGGCCGCTCCGCGCCGCAAGGCGAGCGGCGCCCGCGCTGCCGCGTCGAGCGCCCCCGCGCGCAAGGCTCCGGCTCGCCGCAAGGCGGCGCCGCGACGCCGTGCCGGCGTGATCCCGATCGCCACCGGCGCCGCCGGGACCGCGGGCCGCGCCGCCGTCGCCGTCACCCAGCTTCCCGAGTCCGGCCTGATCCACCGGCTCACCCGCGGGCGCGCCTGGATCGGCGTGCTCGGCGTGCTGCTGATCGGGATCGTCGCCCTCAACGTGGTGACGCTCAGCTTCGCCGCCTCGGCGGGCAAGATCGACGAGCGCAACCAGGAGCTGAGCCGCGAGAACTCGGTGCTGCAGAGCCTGCAGGCGAAGAAGTACGGCCAGGCGCGGATCGCCGGCGAGGCGAAGAAGCTCGGCCTCGCGGCCTCCACCTCGGCCGATCCGACGATGGCGACGGTCGCCAGGGGCGACGTCGCCACTGCCGCCGCGCGCCTCGCTGCGGCGGCGGCCGCCGGGAGCACCGCGGCGTCCGCGGAAGGGGAAGCGGCGGCGAGCGAAGCGTCGACCTCCGGCGAAGAAGCCGCCGGCGCGAGCGGCCAATACACCGCCGAAGAAGAAGCGATCTACGCCCAGGAACTCGCCGAATACGAAGCCGAACTGGCGAGCACGGAAGCGAACGCCGCCTATGAAGCCGAACTGGCGGCCTCCGAAGCGGGGGCGTACGAAGGATCCGTGACCGAAGTCCCGGCGGGCTAGGCGGATGAAGCGCCTGATCGAGCGACGCATCGGCCTCCTCTTCGCCGGTTTCCTCGTCGCGTTCCTGCTGATCGCCTGCCGGGCCTTCTGGCTGCAGGGGGTCGAGGCCTCGCAGCTCTCCTCGCAGGCGCTCGACCAGCAGACCCAGACGGTGATGGTGCCCGGCCTGCGCGGCTCGATCCTCGACCGCAACGGCACCCGCCTCGCCTCCTCCGAAGACGCGGCGACGATCTACGCGACGCCCTACCAGGTTAAAAACCCGCCCCGGGCGGCCGCCCGCCTGGCGCCGCTGCTGAAGCAGAAGAAGGCCAAGGTGCTGGAAGAGCTGACCGTCGAATCCGGCTTCTCCTACCTCGCCAAGGACATCGACCTGGCGACCGCGGCGAAGATCGAAAAGCTCGGCATCGAAGGCGTCGGCCAGCTGCCCGCGAGCCGCCGCACCTACCCGCAGGGGGAAATGGCGGGCCAGGTGATCGGCGCGGTCGGCGCCGAAGGGACCGGCCTGACCGGGATCGAGGCGGGCGAGGAAGCGGTGCTGGCGGGCGAAGAAGGCGAACGCAAGGTGGTCACCGACGCGCTCGGCGACCCGATCAAGCTGGAAACGGTGAAGGAAGCGCGCGACGGCGAAGACGTGCAGCTGACGCTTGATCCCGTCATCCAGCAGAAAGCCGAACAGGTGCTGGGGAAGATCGGCGAAACGTACTCGCCGCAGGGCGCGACGGCGATCGTGATGGACCCCGAAACCTCGGAAATCCTGGCGATGGCCAACTGGCCGCCGGTCAACCCCGGCGACCTCGAACACGTCTCCAACGAAGACCTGACCAACCGGGCGACCAGCTTCAACTACGAACCCGGTTCGACCTTCAAGGCGTTCACGGTCTCGGCCGCCCTGGAAGAAGGCCTGGTGACGCCCTCTACCGAGTTCACGCTGCCGCCCGAAATCGAAGTCGGCGAACGGTGGATCCACGACGCCGAGGAACGCGGCACCGAAACGATGAGCGTGGCGCAGATCCTGGCCCGCTCCTCGAACGTCGGCGCGGTCGAAATCGGGCTCCGCGTGGGAGCCACGCAGTTCAGCAGGTGGATCGACAAATTCGGCTTCGGCAAGCCGACCGGGGTCCAGTTCCCGGGCGAGGAAAAGGGCATCGTCCCGAAGCTGAGCGAATACTCGGGGGCGACGATGGGCAACCTGCCGATGGGCCAGGGCGCGGCGGTGACGCCGATGCAGATGGTGCAGGGGTACGCGGCGATCGCCCACGACGGGGTCGAGCGGCCGCCGCAGCTGATCAAGCGGATCGGCGAAGAACCCGTGCACGAGCCGAAGGGGCACCGCGTGATCAGCGCGAAAACCGCGACGGAGGTGCGCGAAATGCTGGAGGGCGTGCTCGGGCCGGAAGGGACCGCCTCCGAGGTGAGCGTCCCCGGCTACACGCTGGCGGGCAAGACCGGCACCGCGCAGGTGGCCGAAAACGGCGGCTATTCGGAGACCAAATACGTGGCGTCCTTCATCGGCTTCGCGCCGGCGATGCATCCGAAGTTCCTCGCCGCGGTGATCGTCGACCAGCCGGAAGGCGAAATCTACGGCGGCTCGGTAGCGGCGCCGGCCTTCGGCGAACTGGCTGCCTTCTCGCTGCCCTATCTGGGCGTGCCGCAGGAATAGCGCGGCCGGAGTGGCCCCGGGGCGGGAGGCGGCGCCCGGGCGGCTACCTAGAATCGGGCCGATGAGGGGAATCGGCGCATGAGGCTTCACGAACTCGTCGGCGGATCGGGCTGGGGGGACCGGGCGCGGGTGGTCGGCGACGGCGAGGTCGAGATCGCCAAGCTCGCCTACGACAGCCGAAAAGCCGGTCCCGGGACGCTGTTCTTCTGCGTGGTAGGGGAGCGGCGCGACGGGCACGAGTTCGCGGCCCAGGTGGTCGCGGCGGGAGCGGCGGCGCTGGTGGTGGAGCGGCAGCTCGAGGTCGCGGTGCCGCAGGTGGTGGTGGCGAGCGCGCGGGCGGCGATGGCCCCGTTCGCGGCGGCTTTCTGGGGGGACCCGACGGCGGAGCTGAAGGTGGTGGGGGTGACCGGGACCAACGGCAAGACGACGACGGCGTACCTGATCCGGGAGATCCTCGAAGCGGCCGGGGTCCGGACCGGGCTGATGGGCACGGTGAAGCAGGTGGTCGGCGGCGCGGCGGAGGCGGTCGAGCGGACCACCCCCGAGGGGATCGACCTGCAGGAGACCTTCCGCCGCATGCTGGCGGGCGGCGACGAGGCCTGCGCGATGGAGGTCTCCTCCCACGCGATGGTGCTGCACCGGGCCGACGCGATCCACTTCGATGCCGCCGTCTTCACCAACCTGACCCAGGACCACCTCGACTTCCACGCCGACATGGAGGACTACTTCGCCGCCAAGCGGATGCTGTTCGAGGCCGGGCCGGGGGTGCGGATCGTCAACGTCGACGATCCCTACGGCCGCCGCCTGGCCGAGGAATTCGAGTGCCTCACCTTCAGCGCCGAGGGCGCCGAGGCCGACTACCGCGCCGTCGACGTCGAGTTCGACGCCACCGGCGCCCGGTTCACCGTGTCGATGGGCCGAAAACTCGAGCAGAGCTTGAGCTTTCGGCCCATCGACGGGGGGGTGCGGGTGAGGACGGGGATGCCGGGGCACTTCAACGTGGCGAACGCGCTCGGGGCGTTCGCGGCGGCGACGGCGCTCGGGGTCGATCCGGAGGACGCGGCGCGGGGGCTGGCCGCGGCGGCCCGGGTGCCGGGCCGCTTCGAGCCGATCGACGAGGGCCAGGGCTTCGCCGTGCTCGTCGACTACGCCCATACCCCGGACTCGATCGAGAACGTGCTGCGGGCGGCGCGGCGGCTCACCGACGGCAGGCTGATCGCGGTCTTCGGCGCGGGCGGCGACCGCGACAAGGCGAAGCGACCGCTGATGGGCCGGGCCGGGGGAGTCCTCTCCGACCTCGCCGTGGTCACCTCCGACAACCCGCGCTCCGAGGATCCCGAGGCGATCGTCGCCGAAGTCGCCGCCGGGGCGCGCGGGGGCGCGGCGGAGCTGCTCGTCGAGGTCGATCGCCACGCGGCGATCGCGCTGGCGCTGGGCCGGGCCGGGCCGGGGGACACGGTGGTGATCGCCGGCAAGGGGCACGAGCAGGGGCAGGAGTTCGAGGGCGGGAGGAAGGTTCCCTTCGACGACCGCGAGGTCGCCCGCGAGGAGCTGCGCAAGCTGGGCAGCCCGGCGTGAGGCTCGACGGGGCGGAGATCGCGAGGGCGACCGGCGCCCGGGTGCTCGCCGCGGGCTCCTCGGAGCCGCCGCGCCGGGCGGTGATCGACTCCTCCGCCGCCGGGCCCGGGGACCTCTTCTGCGGGCTCCGGGGGGAGAACCGCGACGGCGGCGAGTTCGCCGCGGGGGCGATCGAGGCCGGGGCGTGGGGCGTGCTGGTCGGGCCGGACCACGCCGGGCAGCTGGTCGCCGCGCACGGCGGTGACGTGACGGTCCTGGCCGGCGCCGACTCCGGTCCGTTCCGGCCGGTCGCCACCGAGGTCGACGGTCCCGCCTGGGTCCTCGCCGCCGCCGATCCGCTCGCCGCGCTGCAGGCCCTCGCCACCGCCAACCGCCGCGCGCTCGGCGCCAAGGTGCTCGGGGTCACCGGGTCGGTCGGCAAGACCTCGGTCAAGGACATCGCCCGCGCCCTGCTCCCCGGCCGCGTCCACGCCAACGCGCAGAACTTCAACACCGAGATCGGGCTGCCGCTGACCGTGCTCGAGGCGCCCGACGACACCGAGACCCTGGTGCTGGAGATGGCGATGCGGGGCAAAGGGCAGATCGCCGAGCTGGCCGGGATCGCCGAGCCGGACGCGGCGATCATCACCAACGTCGGCCCGGTCCACGTCGAGCAGCTCGGCTCGATCGCGGCGATCGCCGCCGAGAAGGCCGCCGTGATCGACTCCCTGCCCGCCGAGGGCACCGTGATCGCCCCGGTCGAGGCGGGCGAGCTGGAGCCCCACCTGGAGCGCGCTCCGCGCCTGCTGCGCTTCGGCCCCGGCGGCGACGTCGAGGCGCTGGAGACGCGGGTGGTCGACGGCGTCACCCAGGCGCTCGTCGGCACGCCCGTGGGCGAGGCGCGCTTCGCCTTCCCCTTCGCCGAGGACTACAACCTCGCCAACGCGCTGGCGGCGATCGCGGCCGGCGTCGCGCTCGGCGCCGACCCTGAGGAGATGGCCGTCCGCGCTGCGGACATAGGCTTCTCCCGATTCCGCGGCGAGCGCGTCCAACTCGATGACGGGATCCTCCTCGTGAACGACTGTTACAACGCCAACCCGGTGTCGATGCGAGCGGCGCTCGACCATCTCGCGACCCTGGAGGCGCCGCGCACGGTCGCCGTGCTCGGCTACATGGGGGAGCTCGGCCCCGACGGGCCGCGCTTCCACCGCGAGGTCGGCGCCCACGCCCGCACCACCGGGATCGACGTCGTCGTCGGCGTCGGCGCCCCCGCCCGCGAATACGACGCCGACGAACTGGTCGCCGACCCGGGCGAGGCCGCCGAGTGGCTCGACGCCCACCTCGAACCGGGCGACGCGGTCCTCGTCAAGGGCTCGCGCGCGGTCGGCATGGAGACGATCGCCGCGGAGTTGCGCGCCGTCCGGGGGGCCGAGAGCACCGAGGGGGACGCCTAGCCGTGGGGGAAATCCTGATCGCCGGCATGGCCTCGATGCTGATCACGATCTTCCTCGGGCCGAAATTCATCGAATACCTGCGCGTGCGCGAGTTCGGCCAGCACATCCGCGAGGACGGGCCGCAGGAGCACCACGCCAAGGCGGGCACGCCGACGATGGGTGGGCTGATCATCTTCGCCGCGATCTGCGTCCCCTACCTGGTCCTCTCCGATCGCGACGCGTCGAGCCTCGCGGTCTTCGGCGTCGCCCTCGGCTGCGCCGCGCTGGGCTTCGCCGACGACTACATCAAGATCGTCAAACGCCGCTCGCTCGGCCTCTCCGGTCGCTACAAGCTGCTCGGCCAGCTGGTGCTGGCGCTGGGCCTCTGGTGGGTGGCGCGCCACTCGGTGGGGCTCGAACCGCGCCTCTACATCCGCATCGGCGGCGGCAGCATCTACCTCGGGCCGGTCCTCTACTTCGTGCTCGTCTTCCTGGTCATCGCCGGGACCTCGAACGGGGTCAACCTCACCGACGGGCTCGACGGCCTCGCCGCCGGCTCCTGCGCGATCGTCCTCCTCACCTTCACCGCGATCGCCTTCGTCGCCAACGGGCAGAAGGACCTGGCGCTGCTCTGCTGCTGCCTGGTCGGCGCCTGCATCGGCTTCCTCTGGTACAACGCCTTCCCGGCCTCGATCTTCATGGGCGACACCGGGTCCTTGGGCCTCGGCGGGGCGATCGGGGCGATGGCGGTGATGACCCAGACCGAGGTCCTGCTGATCATCATCGGCGGGATCTTCGTGATCGAGGCGCTCTCGGTCCTGATCCAGGTCTTCTCCTTCCGCACCTTCCGCCGGCGCGTCTTCCTCATGGCCCCGCTCCACCACCACTTCGAGATGATGGCCTGGTCGGAGACGAAGATCATGCTGCGCTTCTGGATCATCGCCGCGGTCTGCTCGGGGATCGGCTTCACGCTCTACCAGCATTCGATCGGTCGCTGACCCAAAACTGCGTAGGGCGTCCGATTAGGGGTCCTTGACCGGTACGCCGCTGTCGGACTACGTTGCTGAAGCTCCCGCAAGGGGGAGCGCGCAAGGCAAGGGGCCGAAAGCGCATATCCGAGGTGGCAAGCAACCGCCGCCGGGATCCCGACATGGATGGCGGAACCCCGGCGGCGGCCCACCTCCACCCGCCCCCCTCCCGGATGCGTTCGCACTTTTCCCCGGTATGCGGCGATTTCTGCGAACGCCCCGAGGTCGCCCCCGGATGCGTTCGCAGTTCTCGCCGGTATGCGGTGATTAGTGCGAACGCACCGGGGGGGGGGCGCAGGGGCGGGGGGGTGGGGGGCGAAGATGCGACGGATGGGTTTGATCCCTGCCAAGGAAGTGCGGCCGCCGTTGCCGCGGGGGCCGTTCCTGGTCGTCGGCCTCGCCCGCTCCGGTCAGGCCGCCGCGCGCCTGCTCGCCGGGCGCGGGGAGCGGGTCCGGGCGGTCGATTCGAGGCATCCCGAGGGCGCCGAAAGGCTTTCCGGGCACGGCGTCGAAGTTGTCCTGGATACGGATGGTCTGGCTCAGCTCGAGGGCACGCACACGGTCGTCAAGAGCCCGGGGGTTCCCCGGGAGGCGGCGGTGATCGCGGCCGCTCTGGAGCGGGGGATCGAGGTGACCGGGGAGCTCGAGCTCGCCTGGCGCGCCCTGCCCAACCGCTTCCTCGCCGTCACCGGCACCAACGGCAAGACGACCACGGTGGAGCTGCTCGGACACATCTTCCGCGGCGCCGGCGAGCCGGTCGCGGTGGCGGGCAACGTCGGCGTGCCGCTGACCGGGCTGGTCGGCGAGGTCGACCCCGACGCGACCGTCGTCGCCGAGGTCTCCAGCTTCCAGCTCGAGGACACCAGCCTCTTCGGCCCCGAGGGCGCGGTCTTCCTCAACCTGGCGCCGGACCACCTCGACCGCCACGGCGACCTCCCCGCCTACCGCGACGCGAAGCTGCGGATCTTCGCCAACCAGAGCAACGACGACGTCGCGGTCTGGAACGGCGACGATCCGGCGCTGGCCGGGGTCGACCTCGGCGGCTGCGCGCGGCGGATCGAGTTCTGCCGGGGGGCCTCGCCCGACTGCGAGGTGGCGACGGCGGAGGGGACGATCTTCTGGGACGGCGAGCCGCTCCTGGGGGTCGAGGAGCTCGGCATCCCCGGCGAGCACAACGTCGAGAACGCGATGGCGGCCGCGGCGGCGGCGCTCGCCTTCGGCATCGACCGGGACGCGGTGCGCGCCGGGCTGCGGAGCTTCGCCGGCGTGCCGCACCGGCTGGAGGCGGTCGCCGAGCTCGGCGGCGTCAGCTTCGTCAACGACTCGAAGGCGACCAACGTCGCCTCCGCCGCCGTCGGCATCGGCAGCTTCGACCGCCCCGTCCACGCGATCCTCGGCGGCAGCGACAAGGGCGAGCCCTTCGGGGAGCTGGTCGGGCCGCTGCGCGAGCGCGCCGTCGCCGCCTACCTGCTCGGCGACACCGCCGCGCGGATGGAGGCCGAGCTGGCGCCGCTCGCCGAGGCGGGCGTGCCGCTCTGGCGCGCCCCGGACCTCGAGGCCGCGGTCACCCTCGCCGCCACCGCCGCGCGCCCCGGCGAGGTCGTCCTGCTCAGCCCCGCCTGCGCCAGCTTCGACGCCTTCCCCAACTTCGAAGCGCGCGGCGAGCGCTTCCGCCAGATCGTCGCCGAGCTCGCCGACGCGGACCACGGCTCCGGGGCGGGCCGCGCGTGAGCGCCCTCGACCTCGCGCTCGGCCGCGGGCGCCCCGCCAAGGCGAGGAAGAAGAGCAAGGCGAAGTCGCGCCGCGCCGCGGTCTCGACCGAGTACAGCCTGCTGCTGACGGCGACGCTCTGCCTGCTCGCCTTCGGCGCGGTGATGGTCTTCTCCGCCTCCTCGACCACCCAGGTCCTCCAGAACGGCGGCCTCGCCGATTCCGCCTACTACCTGCAGCGCACGCTGATCGTCGGCGCGATCGGCCTCGTGATCATGCACTTCACCGCCCGCCACGGGCTCGGCGCGATCCGCCGCGCGACGCCGATCCTGCTCGCCGGCTCGCTCTTCCTCCTGGTCGTCGTGCTCGGCGCCGGGCAGAGCGTCAACGGGGCGACCCGCTGGATCGGCAGCGGCTCCTTCCAGATCCAGCCGTCCGAGCTGGCCAAGGTGGCGCTCGTCCTCTACGCCGCCGACCTGCTCGCCCGCGAACCGAAGCGGGTGCGCTCGATCCAGGGCTTCATGCCGATCCTGCTGGTCACCGGGGCGGCGGCCCTGCTGATCATGATGCAGCCGGACATGGGGACGACGATGGTGATCTCGTTCGCCATCGGCGCCACCCTGATCGCCGCCGGCGTCGCCCCGCGGGACCTCGGCAAGATCGCCCTGGTGATCGGCGTCGGGATCCTGCTGATGACGCTGATCGAGCCCTACCGGATGGCCCGCCTGACCAGCTTCCTGCACCCGAGCACCGACACCGAAGGCGCCGGCTTCCAGGCCGCGCAGGCGAAGATCGCGCTCGGCTCGGGCGGGCTCTTCGGCGTCGGCATCGGCAACGGCGTGCAGAAGGCCTTCTACTTGCCCGAGGCCCACACCGACATGATCTCGGCGGTGATCGGCGAGGAGCTCGGCCTGGTCGGGATCCTCGGCGTCGTCGGCCTCTTCGGCATGTTCGGCTTCGCCGGGCTGCGGATCGCCCAGAAGGCGAAGGACAACTACG
>DATJUK010000110.1:0-16647 GCA_035502495.1 Solirubrobacterales bacterium | reverse complement strand
GGCGGGGTGATGTGCGAACGCACCGGGGGATAGCCGGCGCACGGGCGGCGGCGGGCGTACGCGGGGGGTGCCGATTGCTTCTAGGAAGCGGTGGCGGCGATGCCGACGACCAGGTACTCACCGTCGCCGTCGGCTTCGGTGCGGACCTCGTCGGCCAGCGTTTCCAGCGAGCCGCCGACGTCGGGCAGCGCCAGGCTCGAGCGCAGCCCGTCGGCGGCTCCCGCCTCCATCGGGCCGATCTTCAGCTCGACCCCCTCGGGGCGGTCGGCGATGCTGAGCTTCACCTGGCCGTCGGCGAAGCCGCGCGGGGCCGCCGCCGAGATCGCGTCGGCGAGCAGCATCGCGTCGGAGATCCGGTCGACGGTGACCTCCTGGCGGGCGGCGAGCGCGGTCAGCGCCCGGCTCAGCACCGGGCCGAGCAGCTCGGCGGCGCCGACCTGGATCTCGGTCGCGTCGGGGACCTCCGGCGCGTCCGGGCGGGTCACCTCCGCCTCGCCGGGGATCGGCCGCGAGCGCAGCGGCAGGTGCATCCGGATTTCGGTCCCCCGCTCGACCCCGCCGCGGATCTCGAAGCTGGAGGAGAGCGCCGCGATCAGCGCCAGGCCGATCCGCAGGCTGGGCCGGTCGACGCCGGGCCGGGGGCTGATCCCGCGGCCGAAGTCCCGCACCGCCACCGTGAGGCCGTCGAGGTCCGGCAGCGCCTCGATTTCCAGCAGGCCCACCTCGTCTTCCGGGTAGGCGTGCACGACGACGTTCATGCAGGCCTCGGTGACCACCGTCTTCAGGTCGGCGATCGCCGCTTCGTCCATGCCGATCTGCTCGGCCAGGCCGGCGATCGCGTGCCGCACCACCGCGACGTTCTCCGCCTTCGCGGGGAGCGACATCTGGAGGCCTGCTGAATCGACGTTGGTGGAGCTCAAATTTCGGTCCCTGGCGATGACGCCGCTCAGTGCCGCGTCCGGGTCGGTCACGCCACCGGCGAACGCTACCGGCCTGACGTTCGCCCTGATACCCAGACGCACCCCCCGCAAACGGACGATGCGGGACGAGTGGCCCCTGCGCTAGCATCGCGACCAGTGGGTCCAGCGCCGTTTCAAGCATCCGCCTCCGACCTGGAGGGCGGCGTCCGACTTCTGGAGGTGCGCGGGGAGCTCGATCTCTCGACCGCCCTGCAGCTCGAAGGGCCGCTCGAGGAAGCCACCGAGGCCGCCGACGCCGCGGTGCTGATCGACCTCGCCGACTGCCAGTTCATCGACTCGACCGGGATCGCCCTGATCGTCCGCGCCTGGCAGCGGATCGACGCCGCCGCGGGCAACGGCGGCAAGGGCGGCCTGGTGCTCTGCTGCCAGAACGAGCAGGTCCGCCGGGTCCTCGAGGTGACCGGCCTGGAGCACTCCCTGCGCGTCTTCCCGACGCGCGAGGAGGCCGCCGCCGCGCTGCGCGGGTGAGCGTCGTCACGGGCCCGGGCCGCGGCGATTAGCGCGCCTGCGCCCGGGTAGCGGCCCTTGATGCCCGCACCACGCCGACCGAAACTGCCGCGCGAGCTGTTCGAGACGCGCACCCACGCCTGGACCTCGCTCGGGCTCGGCGAGGAGATCGAGACGCGGGCCGTCTCGAAGCGCTCGCTGGTCGGCCTGGTCGTCGCCCTCGTGATCCTGGTCGCGACCCTGGTCGTCTACTCGCACCGGGCCCAGATCGCCCCCGGCTACGGCGAATGGTTCCGGGTCGGCACCGTGATCGTCCTGGTCCTGGTCGGCGCCGCCGCGGTCCACTGGTTCACCCGCTCGCTCTCGCCGCGCCTCTATCGCCGGCTCGACCCGGCGACGGCGGGGACGGCGGGCTTCGTCTTCCGCCTCCTGGCGATGCTCGGCGTGGTGGTGCTGGCCCTGCGGATCGCCGGCGTCCAGGCCTCCACCCTCGCCGTCGGCGGCGCCTTCACCGCGGTGCTGCTCGGGCTCGCCGCCCAGCAGAGCCTCGGCGCGATCTTCGCCGGCGTCGTCCTGCAGACCACCCGCCCGTTCCGGGTCGGCGAACGGGTGCGCCTCGTCGGCGGCGCCCTGGCCGGCTCGCTGGAGGGGACGGTGACCTCGCTCGGCCTCTTCTACACCACCCTCAGCCAGGGGGCGGACCGACTGCAGATCCCCAACAACGTGCTGCTGATGCTGGCCGTGGTGCCGCTGCGCGAGCCGGAGAAGATCGACGTCAAGGTCCGCTTCCCGCGCCAGGCGAGCCCGCGCGAGATCGAGCAGCAGCTGCTGCGCACGATCACCGTGCCGACCCGCTACCGGCCCAGCGTCTCGCTGGAGGAAATCGAGCCCGACAGCGTGATCTTCCGGATCGCGGCGACGCCGCTGCGCTCCGAGGACGGCTCGCAGCTCGCCGACGAGGTGCTGGAGGCGCTGCGCCGCCACGACACCGCCGAACACGAGTCGGCGAGCATCACCCCGCTGCCGGATTGAGCGGCAGCGGGCGCGGCGACCGCGCTCGCCCTCAGCCGAAGATCACGATCAGCAGGTTGACCACGATCGCCACCGGGGTGGCGATCACCGAGATGTCGCGGAAGAACTTGGCGAAGCCGCCGCGGTAGCGGACCGACTCCATCAGCAGCGTGCCGACCACGTCGGCCATGTTGACCAGGGCGACGGCGATCGCGATGCCGATCGCGACGGCGCGCCAGCCGGTCGCGGTGCCGCCCGCCGCGGCGACGGCGGCGAGGACGACGACGACGATCGTGCCGACGATGCCGAAGATCATCCCGGCGAGGTCGCCGCGGGTCAGACCGGGCAGGTAGGCGGAGCCGACCTCGTGGCCGGCGTCGGTGTTGGAGTAGCCGCGGGTGCTGGTCTCGGTGTCGACGACGTGTTCGTTGGAGTCCGGCCCGCCGTCGACGACGATCAGCTTCAACGGCGGCTCGAGCGAGTCCTCGGCGTGCTTCCAGAGCCCGCCCTCGTACCAGTCCTTGGAGTCGTCGGCGTGGGAGAAGATCAGGATCTGGTCGGCCGGCTTCTCCAGCAGCGCGTCCTGGGCCGCCTGCACCGGGTCGGGGTCGCCGACTTCCGCGGTGGCGATCGGCACGCCGCCCGCCTTCGCCGCCGTCAGCGCCTCGCGCAGCCGCTGCTCGGCTTCCACCCGCGGGTGGTCGATGTCGCCGAGGGTGTGGTGCAGCGGGTTGATCTCGACCGCCGGGGCGATCAGGCGCACCTCCGCCCCCTCGCCCTCGCCCGCCTCGCGCCGCAGCGCCTCGACCGACTCGCGCGAGCCGAACGCAGGGGTGACGATCGCGATCAGGCTGCGCTGCGCCATCGGCCTGCTATCTCACTCGTTCTCGTCCGCGGGGATCGGCTCGTCGGGCTCGCCGTACTCGTCCGGATCCTGTGGCTCCTCCGGCCGCGAGAGGCCGTCGGGGAAGCGATGCTGATCGCCGTGCGCGGCGATGTTCTCGAGGTCCTCCTCGGCCAGCTCGAACCCCTCGGCCTGGCCCTCGCCGCCCTCGATCAGCGGCTGCCGCGCCGGGTCGTCGCTGTCGGGGGGCACGTTGCCGCCGAGCGCGCCGGCTTCGCGGGCGGCTTCCGCCTCTTCCTCCTCGACGAACTCCTCGTCGCGCCGCTCCTCGGGGCCCGCGTTCACGAGACGGCTCCGGTCTCCGGGGCCTTCTCGGTCGAGCTGTCGGTCGTGACGTTCGGCGGCGCCGGCGCCTGCGCGATCGGGTCGGGCCGATCGTCTCCCCCCGAGGACCGTCCGATCAACCATCCGACCAGGGCGCCGGCGAGGACGCCGATCGTCAGCAGGGTGACCGAGCGGAACGGCCTGCGGGTGAATTTGGACGCGGTTCCGTGGGCGGTGTGCTTCGCGGTCGTCTTGACCGCCTGACGGGCGAGTTTGGTCTTGACTGACATAGCGACACGTTACCCGTCGATCAGGGGTGGTTAACCGGGGTCGCCCGATCGTCGAAGGAGCGCCGCAGGTAGGCGGCGTCGGCCGGGGCGAAGCCCTCCCAGTCGTTGTTCAGGTAGACGAAGACCGGACGACGGGAGCGCCAGGCCGCGATCCGCCGGCGCCAGCGGTCGAGCTCGGCCTCGGAGTAGTTGCCGCGCCGGCCGCGATGGCCGTAGTGCAGGCGCAGGTAGGCGAGCGGGCCGAGCGGCCGCGCCTCCGGCAGCCCGCGGCGCGGGTCGTCGGCGACCACCAGCGAGGCCCCGTGGCGGTCGAGCAGGCGGCGGACGGCGGCGGTGAACCAGCTCGGGTGACGGAACTCGAAGCAGTGGCGGGCGCGCGGCAGCGCCGCCAGGAACTCGTCGAGGACGGCGTCGTCGCGCTCGAAGTTCCCCGGCAGCTGCCAGAGGACCGGGCCGAGCCGGCGCCCCGCGCGCAGCGGCTCGAGCGGCTCCCAGAAGCGGCGCAGGCCGGTGTCGACGTCGCGCAGCCGGCGCACGTGGGTGAGGTAGCGGCTGCCCTTGACCGCGAAGCTGAAGCCGGCGGGGGTCTGCTCGACCCAGCCTTCCACGGTGCTCTGGCGCGGCAGCCGGTAGAAGGTCGCGTTGACCTCGACCGTGTCGAAGCTCTGCGCGTAGCGCTCCAGCCGGCGGCGCTCCGGCACGCCGGCGTAGAGGCCGGCGCGCCAGTCGTCGTAGCTCCACCCCGAGCAGCCGATCCGCACCGGCTCCACGGCGGCCTCAGTCGCCGGCGGTGCCGCGGAAGAGGGCGGCGAGGTCGTCGTCGGGGTACTCGGCGGCGACCGCGGCCAGCTGCGCGGCGAGCGCCTCGAGCACCGGGATCTCGGCGCCCGCGTCGGTGCCGGCGGCGACCGCGAGGCGGGCGTCCTTGGCGGCCAGCTCGAGGCGGAAGCTCGGCCGGTAGTCGCCCTTCAGCATCGCCTCGCCCTTCATCCGCATGTAGGGGGCTTCGAGCGGGCCGTCCTCGATCGCGTCGAGGGCGAGGTGGGGTTCGAGGCCGAGCGCCCGGGCGAGCCGGAGCATCTCCGCGGTGCCCTCGACGAGCGAGCAGATCCAGCTGTTGACGACCACCTTGAGGCGGCTCCCCTGGCCCGCCTCGCCGAGCCAGATCGTCCGTTTGCCGATCGCGTCGAAGAACGGCTCGAGCCGCTCGCGCGCCCCCTCCGGGCCGGAGGCGAGGACCACCAACTGGCCTTCCTCGGCCGGCGCCTTGGTCCCGAGGACCGGCGCGTCGACGTACTCGAGCCCGCGCTCGCGGGCGAGCGCGGCGCAGCGCTCGGAGCCCTCGACGCCGATCGTCCCCATCTGCGCCCAGATCGAGCCCTCGGCGCCGGCGGCGCCGCCGTCGGGCCCCGACATCGCGGCGATCGTCGCCTCGGCGTCGCTCAGCATGGTCACCACCAGGTCGGCCCCGCGCACGGCCTTGCGGGCGGTGTCGAAGCGCTCCAGCCCGGCGGGCCCGGCGAGGTCGTCGAGCTTCGCCGCGGTGCGGTTCCAGGCGTGCACCGGGATCTCGGCGGCGGCCACGTTGCGGGCGATCCCCTGCCCCATCGTGCCGCCGGCGCCGAGCACCGCCACCGCCTTGATCTCCGCATTTTCGTGTGAATTGCTCATACGCTTGGTATATATCGACACGCCTTTGCCGGCTCTCACAAAATGCGTATCACCGGTGGGAGAATCTGGCTCTAAAAGTCAGGTTGCGCGACGGGCGGCGGGCCGCTGGGATGGCGAACCTATGCCAGCGGAGAACAACTCCCCCGCACGGGAGACAATCGACCAGAACCTCGTCCGGGCGCTCGCCCACCCGACTCGGGTGCGGATCCTCGAAGCGCTGCAGGGACGGACGGCCAGCCCGACCGAATTGGCGCGTGAATTCCACGAGAGCCTCGGGGTCGTCTCGTACCACACCAACGCGCTGCTGGAGGTCGACTGCATCGAGCAGGTCGGCACCCGGCCCAAACGCGGCACGATCGAGCATTTCTACACCGCCCGTCCGCGCTCGTTCATCGGCCACCAGGACTGGCGCCGGGCGCCGCTCTCGGCCCGCGCCGGGGTGACCAGCGAAGCGCTGCGCACCTTCGCCGCCAAGATCGGCCAGGCGATCGACGCCGACACGATCGACCGCCGCGAGGACACCACCCTCAACTGGATGCCGATCACCGTCGACGAGCAGGGCTGGCGGGAGACCGCCGAGATCCTCGACCGGGCGCTGCAGGAGCTGATGGCGGTGGCGGCGGCCAGCCGCGCGCGGCTCGGTGCCGAGCCGGGGATCCCGGTGGTGACCGGCCTGGCCGCCTTCGAGACGCCGCCCGGCAGCTCCCCCCCGGCGGAGGCGAGCTGAGCGGAGGAGGTTCGGTGGCGGGCGCTCAACTGGCCCCCGCCACCGCCTTCTGCAGCTGGTCCTTGCTCATCTTCGAGCGGCCTTCGATGCCGAGCTTCTTGGCGTCGTTGTAGAGCTGTTCGCGGGTGCGGCCGCCGGGGCCTTTGCCGGACTGGCGGCCGCCGCGGGAGCTCGCCGAGGCGCCCCTTTTGGAGCTCCGCGAGGAGGATTTCGACTCGCCCGAGCGAGCTTTTTCCTTGTTCACCGTGCGCGCCGCGATCTCCTCGGCGCGTTTGGTCGAGCGTCCCTCTTTTTCCTCGCTTTTTTTGATGTCTTTGTACTGGCGCTCCCGTTTGGAGCCTTTTTTAACCCCTCTGGGCGGCATGCTTTCCCTCCTCGAACTCCTCGACGATCTTCGCGTTGAAGGCTTCGAGATCGTCCGGTTTGCGACTGGTCACCAGTCCTTGGTCGACGACCACTTCCTCGTCTACCCACTCGGCACCGGCGTTGCGCAGGTCGGTCTGCAGGCTCGGCCAGGAGGTCAGCTTGCGTCCCTTCACCACGTCGGCCTCGACCAGCGTCCAAGGGCCGTGGCAGATCACCCCGACCGGCTTGCCCGCCTCGAAGAAGTCGCGGACGAACCGGACCGCCTCGGGGTGAGTGCGCAGGTTGTCGGGGTTGGCCACCCCGCCGGGCAGGACGAGGCCGTCGAATTCCTCGGCCTTGGCGTCGCCGACCGCCCGGCCAGCCTCGTAGGTCTCCGCCTTGTCGAGGTGGTTGAAGGCCTGCACGTCGCCCGCCTCCGGGGCGAGCAGCTCGGTCTCCCCGCCGGCCGCCTCGACCGCCTTGCGCGGCTCCGTCAACTCGACTTCCTCGACCCCCTCGTTGGCGGTGAGGAAGGCGATCTTCTTGCCGTTCAACTCGTCTGCCATCTGCTCGGCACTCCTTTCCTGAGAAGCGTTGCGTTGCCGCTCAGGTACCCGAACCGGGGCCTCCCAACAACGAGCGCGGCCAGAGCCTGCGGGCGCGGACGACGTTGGTCTCGGCGCCGAGGACGACGAACATCGCCCCCAGGTGGATCCAGGCGAGCAGCCCGATCACCAGGGCGAAGGTGCCGTAGACGGCGGAGGCGTTCTTGACCTCGTGCGAGATGTACCAGCCGCCGGCGATCTGCAGGATCTCCCAGCCGATCGTGGCGACGACGACGCCGGGGACCAGCGCCCGCGTCTCCACCGTGTCGGTGGTGAGGAGGCGGAAGACGGCGCCGAAGACGAAGAGGTTCAGCCCCGTCGCGACCACCAGCCCGAGCGCCTTGCCGCCCGGGCCGAGGAAGCCGGCGCCGCCGGAGACCAGCCCGGAGACGACGGTGGAGACGACCGCGAGGCCGCCGAGGATCACCAGCAGGCCGATCGCCCGCAGCCGCGAGCCGAGGAAGCCGCGCGTGGCCGACTTGGGGACCCCCCAGCAGCGGTTGAAGGTCTGCTCGGTCTCCAGCACCACGCCGAGGCCCGCCAGCAGCGAGCCGACGATCCCCACCGCGAGCGCGACGCCGCTGCCCTGCAGGCTGCCGCCGCGCAGCTGGTTGCCGATGATCGGGAACTGGGCGAGGGTCGAGTTGACGACTTCCCGGCGCAGTTCTTCGTCGCCCGCGAGGACGTAGCCGAGGATCGTCGTCAGCAGCAGGAGCAGGGGGAAGAGCGAGAAGAAGGTGCGGTAGGCGATCAGCGAGACCATGCTGCCGCCTTCGTCCTCGCTGAACTTCTTGACCACGCCGAGCGGCAGCGCCAGCGCCGGCTTGCGCTGCTGGTAATCGTCGAAGCGCCGCAGCGGCGCTTTCAGGTCCATGGCGGAGTCCTTACCCCGTGAGAGGCCGGACTCACCCGGCTAGGCAGCGGCGAAGACGGGCTCGAAGCCCTCGATCCGCACCGTGAGGAGCCCGTGCCCGCACTCGCAGGCGACCGCCTCGAGCTCGCCGAGCTCGTCGACCCAGAGGGTCAGCTCCGCGTCGCAGCGCGGATCGGAGCAGATCAACTCGACCTGGAACATGACGCGAATGGTCACGCCGGCGTCAGACGGAAAGCTCGGGCAGCTCCTGCTTCTGGCTCAGGAGCGGCGCGTAGAGGTCGCCCTTGGCGGCGATGCGGGCGCGCAGGTCGTCGATCGTGAAGACCAGCGCCGCCGCGTCGCCGGCCGCGGCCGCCGCCTCGACCTCCTCCCACCCGAGCGGGGTCGAGGCCGTCGGCAGCTCCTTGGCGCGCAGGCTGTAGACCGAGGCGGTGGTCTTGTGACGGTCGTTCTGACTCCAGTCGATCAGCACCCGGCCGGGCCGCCGCGCCTTTGCCTGGCGCGAGACGATCTCGTCCGGGAAGCGCGCCTCCATCGTCTCGGCCACCGCCTTGGCGAAGGGACGGGACCGCGCGAAGGTGGCGGTGCCGTTCAGCGGCGCGTGCAGGTGGAGGCCCTTCGAGCCGGAGGTCTTCGCGTAGCAGTCGAGGCCCAGTTGGGCGAAGAGCGCGCGCAGGCGCAGGGCGACGCGGGCGCAGTCGACGACGTCGGCGGGGGCGCCCGGATCGAGGTCGAAGACGAGCGAGTCGGGGCGGTCGAGGTCGGCGGTCCGGGCGAGCGAGGTGTGCAGCTCGACGTTGGCCAGGTTGGCGGTCCAGACCAGGGTCGGCAGGTCTTCGATCAGCGTGTAGTCGATCTCCGCCTTGTGGCTCTCCGACCAGATCCGCGCCGTCGCCACCCAGTCGGGCCGGTGCCGCGGCGAGCGCTTCTCGTAGAAGAATTTGCCCTCGACCCCGTCGGGATAGCGTTTCAGCGTCACCGGCCGGCCGCGCAGGTGCGGCAGCAGGACCTCGGCGAGGTCGGCGTAGGCGTCGATCAGGTCGCCCTTGGTGAAGCCGGTCCGCGGGTAGAGCACCTTGTCCAGGTTGGAGACGGTCAGCTCGCGGTCGCCGACCGGGAGGCGGAATTTGTTCTTCTTCGTCGTCGGCTCGGCGGCGGCGGTGAGCCGGGGCGCGGGCGTCGGCTCGGGCCTCCCCGCCGCCCGCACCAGGAGCCAGTCGCCGGTGCGCCGGCCCGGGACGTAGGCGCTCGAGCGCCTCTTCAGGACCAGGCCCTCGACGCCCTGGGCGCCGGCGGCGGCGAGGAGCTCCTTGATCTTGCTCGTCGCCGCGCGCGGCGTGCGCCAGGCCTCGCCCTCCAGCCCGAGCTCCTCGAGCAGCTCGCGCCGCCGCCGGTACGGGGCGCCGGTCAGGTCCTCCCCGTCGCGGTAGAGCAGGTCGAAGATCACGTAGGTGGCGGGGTTCTCGCGGGCGCGCCGGCGCAGGGCGCTCGCGGAGCCCGGCCGGTCGCGGCGGGCGAGCCGCTCGGGGTCGGGCCGGCCGGCGGCGTCGAAGACCACCAGCTCGCCGTCGAGGACGAGGTCGCGGGCGCCGACCTGGCGGGTCAGCCGGTGCACCTCGGGCCAGCGGGAGCCGATGTCGACGAGCTCGGCGTCGTGGAGGTCGAGCCGCCCCGGCCGGCAGCGGGCCAGCGCCCGCACCCCTCCCCAGGCCAGCTCCGCCGCCCAGCCGCGGGTCGAGCGCGGCAGCTCGCCCGCGTCGGCGAGCATCGGGCGGCAGGGCTCCGGGAAGGGGTCCGGGTCGCCTTCCGGCGGGTCCATGCGGTGGATCATCCAGTCCTTCGGCCCGCCCGCCCGGAAGAGGGCGTAGCGGCCGCGGAGGCGCTCGCCTTCGAAGCGGAAGATGACCTCGTCGTCGCGCCACTTCTCCGGCTCGTAGGTGCCGCTGTCCCAGATCGCCACCGTGCCGGCCCCGTACTCGCCCTGCGGGATCGTGCCCTCGAAGGTCATGTACTCGAGCGGGTGGTCCTCGGTGTGGACGGCCTTGCGGTTTTCGGCCGGGTCGCGGGGGATCCCGTTGGGGACGGCCCAGGAGACGCCGACCCCCTCGTGCTCCAGCCGCAGGTCCCAGTGCAGGCGGGTCGCGTCGTGCTGCTGGACGACGAAGCGCGGGTTGCCCCGGCGCTTCGCGGCGCCCCGGCGCGGGGCCGGCTCGGCGGTCTTGCCGAAGTCACGTCTGCGTTCGTACTCGCTGAGCTTCGCCATCGGCACCAGCGACGGTACCCGGCCGCGGCCCCCGGGTAGGTTCGCTCCGTGATCCCGTCCGACGAGCAGATCCTGCGCGCGATCGTCGACCTCGGCGACGACGGCTTCGTCCCCCGCCACCAGCTGGTCGCCCGCTTCCGCGGCCAGGGCGAGCGCGAGATGCGCCGGGCGATCGGCCGCAGCGCCCGCCGCGGCCTGCTGCTGGAGCGCCGGGACGCCGCGGGCCGGCGCTTCCTCGCCGTCTCCTCGGAGGGCTGGGAGCTGCTTCGCAGCGGCGAGTTCGAGCCCCGCCGGCTGCGCGCCCGCGAGGGCTAGAAGGGTTCGATCCCGCGAGCGGTCCTTGAATCGTCGCGGTGCGAGTCGTCCGTCGGCGGGGCGGGCTTCTCGCGCCGCGGGCCGGCCGTCTACGCGGTGGGCAGCTCGCGCACCACTTCGCCGGCCCGCTTGTCGTCGCGCAGGCCGAGGTAGCGCGGGTGGCGGAGCTTGCCGTCGCGGGTCCACTCGCTGAAGCCGAACTGGCCGACCAGCTCGGGACTGACCCAGGTCGCCTGGCGGGGCAGCCCGGAGCCGGCGGTGAAGGGCGGGCGCTCCTGCCGCAGGGCCTCCATCTTGTCGCCCAGCATCGCCAGCGTGCGCTGGTCGAAGCCGGTCCCGACCTTGCCCGCGTAGCGCAGGTCCTCGCCTTCGTGGTAGCCGACCAGGAGGGCGCCGAAGCGCTCGCGCGAACCTTTCGGCGGGGTGAAGCCGCCGATCACCAGCTCCTGCTCGAAGGAGCACTTCACCTTCAGCCAATCGTTCGAGCGCGCGTGCACGTAGGTGCTGTCGGCGCGCTTCGCGATCAGCCCCTCCCAGCCTTTGCGGCAGGCTTCGAGGAAGAGCTTCTCCCCCTTCTCGTTGCGGTGCGGGGTGTAGCGGACCGGCCCGTGGAATTCGAGGCTCGAGCGGAGCAGCGCCTTGCGCTCGCGCAGCGGCAGCCCGGTGAGGTCGCGGCCGTCCAGCTCGAGCAGGTCGAAGACGTAGATGAAGACCTCGATCCCGGTCAGCCGGGCGAGGCGCGGCTCGGCGATCCCGATCCGGCCCTGCAGCTTCTCGAAGCTGGTGCGGGAGCCCTCGAAGGCGACGATCTCGCCGTCGGCGACGAAGTCCTGGGCCGACTCCGCCTCGAGGGCCTCGACCAGCTCCGGGTAGTTCTCCATCCGGCGGCCGGTGCGCGAGGTGAGCGTCGCCGCGCCGGGGGTGCGGCGGACGATCGCCCGGACGCCGTCGAGCTTGCGCTCGAAGACCCAGCCGGGGTCGCTGAACGGGTGCGCGGTGAGCTTCGCCTTCATCGGCTCACCCTGGACGGCCATGCCGGGGAGCGTAGCGCCGGGCTATGCTCGCGCCCATGGGCGACATGCGAGACGACCCCCGCGAGACCGAAGAAGCCGAAGCCGAGGTCAACGCCGAGCCCGGCTTCAAGGAGGGCGACGAGGTCTGGGTGGAGGATTCCGACGGCAGGCGCCACCCCGGCGTCTTCGTCGGGATGAACGAAGCGTCGGGCTGGTTCGGCGGTGGGCCGAGCGCCTACGTCATCCACGCGGACGGCCACCAGGCCGAGGTCGTCTCGACCTTCCGCATCACGCCGCGCGGCTGAGCCTTCGCGGCGCGGCCGCCCGGATCCGGGCCGAGCCCGCCTCGGCCTAGGAGGGCTGCCGCGGCAGGCCTTGGCGGCTGCCGTCGCCGTTGCCGTCCGTCTTCAGCCGTCGCGGCCGGTAGCGGTAGCCGACCCCGCGCACCGTCTCCACCGGGTCGACGTCGGCGGCGCCGCCGAGCTTGCGGCGCAGGTAGCTGACGTAGAGCTTCACCTCGTCGCGCTCGCGGATCCGGTCGCCCCACACCAGTTCGAGCAGCTGGCCGTGGCCGAGCACCCGGCCCGGATTTTCGGCGAAGGTGGCGAGCATGCGGAACTCGATCGGGGTCAGCGAGACCTCGTTACCGAGCACCGAGACGCGATGGCGGACGCGGTCGATCTCGACGAACTCGTCGGTGAGGACCACCGGGCGCAGGTCGCCGCGGCGCGGCCGGCGCAGCAGGGCCTCGAGCCGCGCCTGGAGTTCGGCGTCGGGCGTCGGCTTGCTGACGCAGTCGTCGGCGCCGCCGCGCAGGGCGGCGATCCGCTGCTCTTCCTCGAGGCCGGTGAGGGCGATCACCGGGACGTCGCTCAGCGCCCGGATGGTGGCGAGGACGTCGAGTCCGTCGGCGTCGGGGAGCTCGATGTCGAGTACGACCAGGTCCGGGCGGCCCTCGTAGAAGGCGCGCAGCCCGTCGTTCCCGCTTTCGGCACGGACCAGCTCGATTCTGGCTCTATCCGAGAGCCCTCGTAATGCTCCATGCTCCCCGAGGTCTCGCCCGATCGCCAGCACCTTGCGCCTTCCGTCGCCAGGTCCTCTCGATAGCGATGCCAATTTGTATCCAGAATTTCACGTTAGTCAGATGAATTTGTCAAGGGTTTTCGACGAACGCTGTCGTTTTCGAGTCCCCTCGCTCGTCGCCATTGCGACAGGCCCGATTACCACGATGCGGGCCCTGCAAACAAGGAGGAAGACCAGATGAGATTCATGATGTTCATGTATCCCGAAATCTCAGAAGCCGACTGGAACCCGTCGGCCGAGGAGGTCGCCGCGATGGGCCGCTACAACGAGGAGATGCGCAAAGCCGGGATGCTGCTCGCGCTCGACGGGCTTCACCCGCCGGCCGAGGGAGCCTCGGTCAGCTTCGACGGCGAGGGGGTCAAGGCGGTGACCGACGGGCCCTTCGCCGAGGCCAAGGAGGTGGTCGGCGGCTACTGGCTGATCCAGGCGCGCTCCAAGGACGAGGCGGTCGAGTGGGCGAAGCGCTGCCCGGGGCGGGACTGCCGGATCGAGGTGCGCCGCGTCTTCGAGATGGAGGACTTCCCGGCCGACGTCCAGGCCGCGGTAGCGGGCGATTGAGCGTGGCGCCAGCCGATGCCAGGGCGACGGTCGAGGCGGTCTGGCGGATCGAGTCCGCCCGCCTCGTCGCCGGCCTGGCGCGGCTGGTCCGCGACGTCGGGCTGGCCGAGGACCTGGCGCAGGACGCGCTGGTCGCGGCGCTCGAGGCCTGGCCGCGCGCCGGCGTCCCGGACAACCCCGGCGCCTGGCTGACGGCGACGGCGAAGAACCGGGCGATCGACCTCGCCCGCCGCGCCCGGACCTACGAGCGCAAGCGCGAAGAGGTGGCGCACGAGCTCGGCATCCTGATGGCGATGGACGCGGTCGACCTGGCCGCCGCGGCCGACGACCAGGTCGGCGACGACCTGCTGGCGCTGATGTTCACCTGCTGCCACCCCGCGCTCTCCACCGAGGCCCGGGTGGCGCTGACCCTGCGGCTGCTGGGCGGGCTGAGCACCGCCGAGATCGCCCGCGCCTTCCTGGTCGCCGAGCCGACCGTGGCGCAGCGGCTGACCCGGGCCAAGCGGACGCTGCGGGAGGAGCGCGCCGACTTCGCGGTGCCGGCCGGCGCCGCCCTGCGGGCGCGGCTTCCCGACGTGCTCGAGGTCGTCTACCTGATCTTCAACGAGGGCTACGCGGCCAGCTCCGGCGAGCGCTGGGTGCGGACCGAGCTCTGCGAGGAAGCGCTGCGGCTGGGGCGGATCCTCGCCGAGCTGGCGCCGACCGAGCCGGAGGTCCACGGCCTGGTGGCGTTGCTCGAGATCCAGGCCTCGCGGCTGGGAGCGCGGCTCGGCCCGGGCGGCGAGCCGATCCTGCTGCCCGACCAGGACCGCTCGCGCTGGGACCCGCTGCTGATCGTCCGCGGGCTGAAGGCGCTCGAGCGGGCCGAAGCCCTGCCCGCCCCGCTCGGCCCCTACGGCCTGCAGGCCGCGATCGCCGCCTGCCACGCCCGCGCGCTCGAGGCCGGCGACACCGACTGGGTGCGGATCGCGGCCCTGTACGAGGCGCTCGCCGCCGTCTCCCCCTCGCCGGTGGTCGAGCTGAACCGCGCCGTCGCGGTCGGCATGGCCTTCGGCCCGGAGGTCGGCCTGGCGCTGCTCGAACGGATCGCCGCCGAGCCCGCGCTGCGCGACTACCACCTGCTGCCCGGCGTCCGCGCCGACCTCCTCGCCCGCCTCGGCCGCGGCGCCGAGGCCGCCGCCGAATTCCGCCGCGCCGCCGACCTCACCGCCAACGCCCCCGAGCGACGCCTCCTCCTCCGCCGTGCGGGCGACCTCCGTTAACCCCCGCCCGGCGCGGTCGACCTGAGTATCGGATGGCCTTACTCAGGTCGACCGCGCCGGGGGTGGCCGGTGGCGAGGGAGCGGATGCCGGGGGACTCGAGGCGGTGGATCACCCAGTCGTCGAGCCGGGCGGCGCCGAGCTTCTCGTAGAAGGTGAGGGCCGGTTCGTTCCAGTCGAGGGCGACCCACTCGAGGCGGACGTGGCCGCGCTCCAGGGCGAGGGCGGCGAGGTGCTCCATGACCCGCAGGCCGATCCCGCCCTGGCGGTGGGCGGGGCGCACGTAGAGGTCCTCGAGCCAGATCCCGGAACGGCACTCGAAGGTGGAGAAAGTGGTGTAGAAGATCGCGTAGCCGACCGCCTCGCCCGCCTCGTCCTCGACGATCAGCGCCTCGGCGTCGCCGCGGTCGAAGAGCGAGGCGCGCAGGACCTCCGGGGTCCCGACCACCTCGTCGCGGAGTTTCTCGTAGGTGGCGAGCTCGCAGATCAGGTCGAAGACGAGCTGGGCGTCGGCTTCGATGGCGGGGCGGATGGTGGGCATGCTGGGAATGTAGGTGAACTCGGCCAGGTGACCGGCGGGAGGCGCCGGCGGGTGGCCGCTACTCGACCGGCTCGAGCCGCGGGTTGGGGCGCAGCTCACGGCCGACCTTGGCCGCCGGGCGGCCGTCGAGCTCGACCACGTCGGCGGTGAAGTCGAAGTTGCCGCGGATCAGCGAGGAGCCGACGCCGTAGGAGTCGACGGGGGCGCCGAGCGCCTCGAAGCGTTCGATCTTCGCCGCGTCGAAGCCGCCGGAGACGACGATCTTCACCCGCCGGTGGCCGGCGGCGTCGAGGCCGTCGCGGACCGCCCGCGCCAGCTCCGGGGTGACGCCGCGGAGCCGGTCGGCGTCGGGACGGTCGGCGAGCGCCACGTCGACCAGCGTCTCGGAGGTGTCGAGGCGCACGCCCCAGAGGTCCTCGCCGAGCGCGTCGGCGACCCTCACCGCCTCCCCCACCGAGTCGTTGTGGAAGTCGACCAGGCAGATGACGTTGGAGTGGGCGGCGAAGCGGGCCGCGTAGTCGCGCGCCGCCGCCACCGTGTCGCCACCGTAGACGGCGATCAGCGCGTGCGGGATCGTGCCGGTGCCGCGGCCTCCCCACCAGGAGGCGTTGGCGTCGGTGGAGACGCCGATCGCGCCGGCCACGTGGGCCGCCCAGCCGTCGCCGGTCTGGACCAGCCAGTGGTCGTGGCGGGCGGGGAAGAAGAGCACCGACTTGCCGTCGGCCGCGTCGACCACCCGGCGCACGTTGCTCATGACCAGCGAGCGCCGCGCCAGCGTCCCCAGGTAGACCGTCTCCAGGTGGGCGAAGAGGCTGTAGTCGCCGGCGATCGTCATCACCGTCTCCCAGGGCTCGATCGGATCGCCCTCGTGCAGCGCCCGCACGGTCAGCCCCGGCCAGCCGTCCTCCCAGGAGCCGTCGCCGCGGCGCCGGCCCGAGCAGAGGCGCAGCACCGCGAGCGCCTCGTCGATCCCGCCGAGCAGCCCCTGGCGCTTGGCGAAGACCTGCATCGTCACCCGCGGCCGCCGCCCCTCGGCCTCGAGCAGCTCCTTGGTCAGGGCGAAGTAGGTGTCGGAGTAGTAGGCGTCGCGGATTTTCTCGACCGGCAGCCGGAAGACCTCCGGCGCCAGCCGCTCACGTTCGCTCATCCGGGCCGATCATGCCGGCCCGCGCCGTCGCCCGGGGACGGCGGCGGGCGGGCGGCCAGCCGGTGGAGTCCACGGCGGTGCGTGGGAAGGGATGACGAGGGACGGCAAGGGACGCGGCCATTTCGGAGGCGACCCGGGCAGGCTGAGGTCGCCTCCGAAATGGCCCGATCTCGGGGGGACGGCGAGGGTGCGAGGCGCGCGGCGGGGTTTCGCGGGAGAGGCGCCGGGAGCTCGTGCCGAAGGCGCCGGAAATGTCACGCCGAGGTGAGGGAGACGTCACGAATGCCGCCGCCACCCGCCGGCCCCACGGGTGCGTTCGCACTTTTCCCCGGTATCCGGGGAAAAGTGC
>DATJUK010000109.1:0-14087 GCA_035502495.1 Solirubrobacterales bacterium | reverse complement strand
CTATACGAGCGCTTTTCGGCCCGTCAACGTGGAGGTTGGGGTGTGAGGGGGTTGCGGAGGGTGCTTGGGGTGGCGCCGCCGCGGCGCCGGGGGTTGGCGTGGAGCGTCTTGCTCGGGGCGGGGGCGGTGCTTGCCGCGGTCGGGCTGCTGACCACGTCGGGATACCTGATCAGCCGCGCGGCGCAGCGGCCGGAGATCCTGGCGCTCGGGGTGGCGATCGTCGGGGTCCGCTTCTTCGGCATCGCCCGGGCGCTGCTCCGCTACATGGAGCGCCTCGTCTCCCACGACCTCGCCTTCCGCAGCCTCACCGACCTGCGCTCCCACATCTTCCGTCGCCTGATCCCGCTGGTCCCGGCCGGGCTACCCGGGCTGGGTCGCGGCGAGCTGCTCGGCCGCTTCGTCGGCGATGTCGACTCGCTCCAGGACCTCTACCTGCGCGGCCTCGCCCCACCGCTGGTGGCGATCGTCGCCGGCCTCGGCGCGGTGATCGTCGCCTTCGCGATCCTGCCTGCCGCGGCGCTGGTCCTGGCACTCGCGCTGAGCGCCGCCGGCGTCCTGGTGCCGCTGGCGACCCGGCGGGCGAGCCGCCGCGCCGGCCGCCGCCAGGCGGCGGCCCGCGCCGCCCTCGGCACCGAGGTGGTCGAGATCGTCACCGGCTCGGCCGAGATCGCGGTCGCCGGCCGGGCCGCCGACTGGATCGAGCGCGCCGACCGCTCCGGCGCCGAGCTCGCCGCCCTGCAGCGGCGCGACGCCCTCTCCGGCGGCCTCGCCGCCGGGCTCCTCACGGCGCTCGCGGGCGCCACCGTGGTCGCGACCCTCCTCGTCGCCGTCCCGGCGGTCGGCTCCGGCGCGCTGCCCGGAGTGATGCTGGCGGCGCTCGCCCTGCTGGCGATGGCGTCCTTCGAGGCCGTCGCCCCGCTCGGCACCGCCGCCGCGGGGATCGAAAACTGCGCCGCCGCGGCCGGGCGGATCGAGACGGTCCTCGATCGCGAGCCGCCGGTCCGCGACCCCGCGCACCCACGCGCCGTGCCTCCAGCCGCGGAGACCTGCTCGGGCATGGACCGGGCAAGGCTCCACGCCGACGGTGCGCTCCGCTTCGCGGCCGTCCGCTTCCGCTACGAAGACCACGGCCCGTGGGTGCTCGACGGGGTCGACCTGGAGCTTCGCGCCGGGCGCTCCGTCGCCCTCCTCGGCCCGAGCGGAGCGGGGAAGAGCACGCTGGCCGAGCTGGCGGTGCGCTTCCGCGATCCGCAGGCCGGGCGGATCGAGCTCGACGGCGTGCCGCTCCCCGAGCTGGCCGGGGACGACGTCCGCGCCGCCGTCCGCCTCGCCCCGCAGGACGCCTACCTCTTCACCACCACGCTGCGCGACAACGTCGCCCTCGGCCGCCCCGGCGCCGGCGACCTCGGGATCCGCGCCGCGCTGGAGGCGGTCGGGCTCGGGGCGTGGCTCGCCTCGCTCCCCGACGGCCTCGACACCGAGGTCGGCGAGGCGGGCGCCAAGGTCTCCGGCGGCCAGCGCCAGCGGATCGCCGCCGCCCGCCTCTTCCTCGCCGCCGCCCGCTTCCTCGTCTTCGACGAGCCGACCGCCCACCTCGACCCGGCGGGCGCCGCCGACCTGCAGCGCCGGATCGCCGCGATGGCCCGGCCCGGCGGCCTCGGCGTCCTCGTGATCACCCACGAGCGGGCGGCCCTCGACGCCTTCGACGAGGTCCACGAGCTGCGCGCCGGCCGCCTCGCCGCCGCCGAACCGCGGGACGCCGCCGATCCGCGGGATGGCGCCGATCCGCGGGATGGCGCCGACCCGCGGGATGGCGCAGATCCGCGGGATGGGGTCGGTCCGCCGGATGCCGCCGATGCGGACGGCGGCGCGACCGGCCCGCGCGGTGCCCCCGCCGGCCGCCCGGTGACGGCATGAGGCGGGCGGTGGTGATCGCGGGCGGCGGCGTCGCCGCGCTGGAGGCGGCGCTCGCCCTCCGCCACCTTCTCGGCGAGCGGGTCGAGGTGACGATCTGCTCGCCGCGGCGCGACTTCGTCTACCGGCCCTACGCGGTGGGGGTGCCGTTCGGCGCCGCCCGCGTCGCCAGCTTCGACCTCGCCGTGCTGGCCGCCCGCGCCGGGGCGCGCTACCGGCCCGACAGCATCGCCTCGGTCGACCGCGACGCCCGCCTCGCCGTCACCCACGACGGCGAGGGGATCGCCTACGACGACCTGATCGTCTGCCCCGGCGGGAAGCTGCTGTGGCCCGTCCCCGGCGCGATCACCTTCTGGGGCATCGCCGACGAGCGCGACGTCGCCAAGGTGATGGCGAGCGTCCGCGGCGGCGCCGCCCACCGGGTCGCCTTCACGCTGCCGACGGTCGAGGGCTGGGCGCTGCCGCTCTACGAGCTGGCGCTGCTCGCCCGGGCCGAGCTCGACCGCGCCGGGGTGGGCGCCGAGCTGACCGTCCTCACCCCCGAGGACGCGCCGCTCCAGGTCTTCGGCCGCGCCGCCTCCGAGGGCGTCGCCGAGCTCCTCGCCGAGCGCCGGATCGAGGTGGTCACCGGCGCCCACCCGGTGCGCTTCGAGCACGGGGTGCTGGAGACGGTGCCCGCGGCGCGGCGCGAGTTCGACGCCGTGGTCAGCCTGCCGAAGCTGGAGGGCCGGCGGATCCGCGGCGTTCCCCACGACGTCGAGGGGTTCGTGCGGATCGACGGCCACTGCCGGGTGCTCGGCATCGAGCACCTCTACGCGGCCGGGGACGTCACCAGCTTCCCGGTCAAGCAGGGCGGCCTCGCCACCCAGCAGGCCGACATCGTCGCCGCGGCGATCGCCGCCGAGCTGACCGGCGACCCGGCGCCGCCCGAGTTCGACCCCGTGCTCCGCGGCGTCCTCTGGACGGGCGACGGTCCCCGCTACCTCGAAGGCTGGCCCGCCGGCGGCCACGGCGAAGCCTCGACCTTCGCCGCCGCGGCGCCCTGGGGCACCGACGCGGGCAAGATCGTCGGCCGCCACCTCACGGCGTTCCTCGCCGCCGCGACCTAGCCGCGGCGGCCGGCGCGCCGGCCCGTCGTGCGGCTACGACTCGCCGCCCCGCCGCGCGACTAGGACTCGCCGCCCCGGCGCGCGACTAGGACTCGCCGGCCCGCCAGGCGGCTAGGACTCGGTCGCGGCGGCGGCGCCGAGGCGGCTGTGGTGGCGAGGACGGGGGATGACCAGGACCGGGCAGGGGCGGTGCGGATCAGGGTGGAGGAGACCGAGCCGAGCAGCGTGCGGGCCAGCGGGCCGTAGCTGCGCGAGCCGACGACGAGGAGGTCGTCGGGGTTGCACCACGCGGCCAGCTCGTGGGCCGGGTCGCCGTGGAGCGCCTCGCCGCGGGTCTCGACGTCGGCGCCGAGCAGCTCGACTCCCTTGGTGACGACCTCCGTCGCGTCCGGCAGGCTGGCCGGGATCGTGCCGCCGAAGGCACCCGGCACGGCGGAGGGCAGGGTGGCGACGGTGAGCACGTGCAGCTCGCGGCCCGTGTGGCCCGCCAGCGCCGCGGCCCGGCGCAGCGCCTCGCCCGCTTCGCCACCGCCGTCGTAGCCGGCCAGGATCCGGGCGAAGCCGTCGTGGGGGCGGGCGGAGTAGCCGCGCGGGGCGGCGACGACGGCGACCGAGGCGCCGTGCAGGAGCGCCTCGGCGACGCTGCCGAGCACCGCCCGCCCGACCGCCCCGCGGTGCGGCGAGCCGACCACGACGAGGTCGACGTCCTCGGTTTCGGCGAGGTCGTTCAGCACCTCGGCGGGTGAGCCGCCGATGTAGGTGCGGTGGTCGGCCTCGATCCCGCCCAGCTCCTCCTCGGCGCCGCGGAAGAATCCCCTCCAGGCGGGCGCCTCTTCATAGCCGAGCAGTCGATAGGCGACCGGCAGCGTCCCGGCGGGGAGCACGTTGACGAGCAGGACGCTCGCCCGGGTCCCGGCGCAGAGCACCCTCGCCAGCGCCACCGCGTCCTTCGACCCGTCACTGCCGTCGTAGCCCACCAGCACCTTGCGCGGCTCCCAGCCTCTGTCGTCGCTGCCCATCGTCTGCCTCCTCTCGGATCGCTCGTCGCGTCCAGCATCGCGACCGCGGCGCGGCTCTCCATCCGTGGAGATCCACACCGGGCGCCCGCGCGCTTGCTGAGTTGTCCCCACCGGGACGGGGACAACTCAGCAAACGCGCGGCCGGTCCGCGGGGTGGGCGTCAGACGGCGGCGCCGACGAGGGCGCCGATCGCCGAGGTGGCGGCCATCGCGACCGCGCCCCAGAAGACGACGCGGGCCAGCGCCGGGACCTCGGGCGCGCCGCCGAGGCGGGCGCCGAGCGCTCCCAGGCCCCCCAGCGCGAGCATCGTGACGACGACGCAGGCGATGACGCGGACCGAGCTGCCGAAGAGCCCGATCGCGAGCAGCGGCAGGATCGCCCCGACCGCGAAGGAGAGCGCCGAGGCGCCGGCCGCCTGCAGCGGTCGCGCCCGCCGGTCCTCGGGCAGGCCGAGCTCGTCGCGCGCATGAGCCTCGAGCGCGTCGTGGGCGCTGAGGGCGGTGGCGACCTCGACCGCGAGCCCCTCGCTCAGCCCGCGCGCCTCGTAGATCCCGGCCAACTCGGCGAGCTCCCCCTCCGGATCGTCGGCCAGCTCACGCGCCTCGATCCGCAGGTCGGCCTCCTCGGTGTCGCGCTGGGAGCTGACCGAGACGTACTCGCCCGCCGCCATCGAGCCCGCGCCCGCGACCATGCCCGCGATCCCGGCCGTGACGATCTCGCTCCGCGACGCGCCCGAGGCGGCGACGCCGAGGACCAGGCTCGAGGTCGAGAGGATGCCGTCGTTGGCGCCGAGCACGGCAGCCCGCAACCAGTTCGACCGAAAGCTGAGGTGCTCCTCCCCGTGCGGGCGTCTCCAAGGCATCGCGCGAGGCTAGATGATCGATGCCAGGGCGGCGCCACGGCGAGCGCCGGCATGGATCGGGGCGCCGGCACGCCCCTCGTGGCGGACCGCGAGGGGCCCGGCCATCCCGGTGGCTCCCGCGCGGATCGCCGGATGAGAGGCGGCCCATGGAACTCTCACCTCGCTCTCACCGCCGCCCTCCACAGTGGCGGCCATGAACTCCGCCCAGGCAGTCCCCAGCCCGCCGGTGCCGAGCCCTGGCCGCCGCATGCTGAACAAGGTTCCCGAGATCACCGTCTACTTCTGGGTGATCAAGGTGCTCTGCACCACGGTCGGGGAGACCTTCGCCGACAACCTGAACGAAAACCTCGGCCTCGGCCTCGCCAACACCTCCTACATCATGGGCGCGGTCTTGATCGCGGTGCTCGTCGCCCAGTTCCGCGCCCGCCGCTACATCCCCGGGATCTACTGGTCGGCAGTGGTGCTGATCAGCGTCGTCGGCACCCTGATCTCCGACAACCTGGTGGAAAACTACGGCGTCGCCCTGGAGACGACGACGATCGCCTTCGCCGCGATCCTGATCTGCGTGTTCGCCTCCTGGTGGTGGAGCGAGCGCACCCTCTCCGTCCACACCATCGTCACCACCAGGCGCGAGGCCTTCTACTGGCCGGCGATCCTCTTCACCTTCGCCCTCGGCACCTCGGCGGGGGACCTCCTCTCCGAGCAGCTCGAATTCGGCTACCTGACCGCGGTCGGGATCTTCGCCGGGGCGATCCTGGTGGTCGCCGTCCTCCACTTCGGCCTGAGGATGAACGCGATCCTCTCCTTCTGGCTCGCCTACGTCCTCACCCGCCCGCTCGGCGCCTCGATCGGCGACTACCTCGCCTCGCCGACCGCCGAAGGCGGCCTCGGCCTGGGCACCAACCTGACCAGCGTCATCTTCCTCTCGACCATCCTCGCCCTGGTCGTGTTCCTGGCGATCTCGAAGCGCGACGTGATCCGCAGCGGGCCGGTGGCCGCGCCCCCCGGCGCCGGCCCGGCGGTGCTCGTCGTCCTCAACAAGGTCGCTCCGACCGCCGCCCTGCTGGAGTCGGTGCGGCGGCGCGCGGCGGCCGGTCCGGTCAGCTTCGGGGTGCTGGTCCCCAACCCCGACAACCGCGGATTCGACCACGGCGATCCACGCTCGCCCGCGGGCGACGACCTGCTGGCGCGGGCGATCCCGGCGCTGCGCGACGCGGCGGGCGCCGAGGTGAGCGGGAGGGTGGCGAACGGCCCCGATGCCTACGACGACATCGTCGAAGAGCTGGACTCCGGCGCCTACACCGAGATCATCCTCGAGACGCCGCCGAGCGACTTCTCCCACTGGCTCCACCTCGACCTGCCTCACCGCGTCGCCCAGCTCGGTCTGCCGACCGAGGCGGTGACCGCGACCTGAGCTCTCATCCCGCCTTAAGGCGCCCTCACTAGCTTGGCCCCGCGGCCTCGTCCCCCAGCGCCAATGGACCGCCTGCTCTCCCGATTCACCTCGACCCGCCACACCTACTCCAAGGTGCCCGAGATCACCGCCTGGTTCTGGCTGGTGAAGGCGCTCACCACGGCGATGGGCGAGTCGACCTCGGACTGGCTGGTGCACACGCTGGTCCCGGAGGTCGCCGTCGTCCTCGGGGCGGTCGCCTTCGCCGTCGCGATCTACCTCCAGCTCACCAAGGACCGCTACGTGCCGTGGTGCTACTGGCTCGCGGTGGCGATGGTGGGGGTGTTCGGCACGATGGCCGCCGACGTCCTGCACGTCGGCCTCGGCGTCCCCTACGTCGCCTCGACGATCTTCTACGCGATCGTCCTCGCCGTCGTCTTCCGCGCCTGGTACCGGGTCGAGGGCACGCTCTCCATCCACAGCATCCACACCCCGCGCCGGGAGCTGTTCTACTGGGCCGCCGTGCTCGCCACCTTCGCCCTCGGCACCGCGGCGGGCGACCTCACCGCGACCACCCTCGGGCTCGGCTACTTCGGCTCGATCTGGCTCTTCGCCGCGATCATCATGATCCCGGCGCTGGGGTACTTCCGCTTCGGCATGGGCTCGATCCTCGCCTTCTGGTTCGCCTACGTGATGACCCGCCCGCTTGGCGCCTCGGTCGCCGACTGGCTCGGCAAACCGCAGGGGGTCGGGCTCGGCACCGGCGCGGTGAGCCTCGGCTTCGCGGCGATCATCGTCCTCTGCGTCCGCCACCTGGCGCGCACCGGCCGGGACACCCCGGTGGATCAGTTCGGCGACCTGGCGTCGCCGGCCGACGGCGCGCCCGCCGCGGCGGTGCCGTGACCCGAGCTCCGCCGGGTCACCCGCCAGGCGCCGCGCCCGGCGGCCTCTCACCGCGCCTTCATGGCGGCGGCGTAGCGTCGGCAGGGTGCCCTTCTCGGCGCCGGCGATCCTCCTGTTGCTCGCGGTGGTCGGGGTCGGCTACCTGGCCTCCCTGCCCGGCGTCGGCGACGCCGAAGCCCGGGTCGAGGCGATCCTCGCCGAACACCACGGGCGCGCGTCGGCGCTGCCGCCGCCCGCCCGCCTCGGCGCGGCGATCGTCTCCACCGAGGACGAGAACTTCTACTCCGGCCCGGCCTTCGACATCGCCGCCGGCGCCGGCCGCGCGGCGGTGGCGGCGCTGGGGACGAGCGGAGACCCCGGCGGCAGCACGATCGCCCAGCAGCTGGCCAAGTGGCTCTACCCCCACGGCGGCGGTCTCTGGGGGACGCTGGAAGAGATCGGGCTCGGCCTGAAGCTCTCGCTCGCCTACTCCCACGAACGGGTCCTCGGCATGTACCTGAACGCGATCTACTACGGCAACGGCTACTGGGGCGACGTCGCCGCCGCCCGCGGCTACTTCGGCGTCTCGCCGCGCCGCCTCACCTGGGGGGAGGCGGCGATGCTCGCCGGGCTGCCCCAGGCCCCGAGCGCCTACGACCCCGAGCTCCACCTCGCCCTCGCCAGGCAGCGCCAGCGCCACGTCCTCGACCAGCTCGTCGTCAACGGCCACCTGACCCCGGCCGCCGCCGCCCGCGCCTTCCGCGAACCGCTGCCCCTGCGCGACCCGCGCCCGCGGCGAGCTCGTCAGCGGTAGGAGGCGAGCGAGATGAGAGACCCGGGACGGCTGAGGGAGGCGGCCCTGGCGGCCGCGTCGTGCTCAGACGCGGGTGGCGAGCCAGGCGTCGACGGCGCGGGCGCAGGCGCGGCCGTCGTTGATCGCGGTGACGGTGAGGCGGGCGCCCATGCGGGCGTCGCCGGCGGCGAAGACGCCGGGGACGTCGGTGGCGTGGTGGCCGACGCCGGCGCCCTCAGTATGGGTGACGCCGAGCGCCTCGAGCAGCTCGGTTTCCGGGCCGGTGAAGCCGATCGCGACCAGGATCAGGTCGGCGGGGAGGCGGATCTCGCCGTCGGGGAGGTGGCGGGCGCGGTCCTCCGGATCGACCCGGACCGCCTCGATCCCGGCGGCGAAGCCGTCCTCGGCGGCGATCGCGGTGACGGCGACGGCGGAGCGCCGCTCGCCGCCCTCGTCGAGCGCGTAGTGGGTCGGCAGCCGGCGCGGCGAGAGCGGCCAGCCGGCGATCTCGCGCGGCCGCGTGCCGGCGGGCGCCGGGTAGGTGTCGAGCTGGGTGACGCTCTTCGCCCCCTCGCGCAGCGCGTTCGACATGCAGTCGGCGCCGGTGTCGCCGCCGCCGATCACGATCACGTCCTTGCCCGCCGCGGTCGGCTCGTCGTGCGCCTCGGCGGTGCCGGCGGCGACGGCGCGGTTGCGGGCGTAGAGGTAGGTCATCGCCGGGAGGACGCCGGGCAGGTCGGCGCCGGGGACCTCGAGCGCCCGCGGCACCCGCGCCCCGGTGGCGACCACCACCGCGTCGAGGCCGGCCAGCAGTTCGGCGGCATCGACCGCGCCGCCGACGTCGACGCCGCAGCGGAACTCGATCCCCTCGCCTTCCATCACCGCGATCCGCCGGTCGATCACGTCCTTGGGAAGCTTCGCGTCCGGCACGCCGAAGCGGTTCAGCCCGCCCGGCGCCTCGTCGCGCTCGTAGACGACCACCGTGTGGCCGGCCCGGTTGAGGTCGGCGGCGGCGGCCATCCCGGCCGGGCCCGAGCCGATCACGCCCACCTTGCGGCCGGTCCGCTCGGCGGGCAGGTCAGGCACCACCCAGCCCTCGGCGAAGGCGCGCTCGACGATCGCCAGCTCGATCTGCTTGATCGTCACCGGCTCCGAGTTGATCTCCAGCACGCAGGCCGATTCGCACGGCGCCGGGCAGATCAGCCCGGTCAGCTCGGGGAAGGGGTTGGTCGCGTGCAGCTGGTCGATCGCCTCGCGCCAGCGGTCTTCGGCGACCAGCCCGTTCCAGTCCGGGATCAGGTTGCCGAGCGGGCAGCCGTTGAGGCAGAACGGCACCCCGCAGCCCATGCAGCGCTCACCCTGGCGGGAGAGGTCGCCGGCTTCGAGGCGCTCGTGCAGGTCGGCGTAGTCGGCGATCCGCTCCCGCGGCTCGCGCTCCGGCTGCTCGACCCGCTCGATCTCGAGGAAGCCCCGGGCGTTGCGCGGCATCAGCTCGCCGCCTCGACGCCCATCGCCGCCCGCCACTCGGCGGTTTCTTCCTGGAAGCGCACTTCCAGCGCCCGCCGGTAGTCGCGCGGCATCACTTTGGTGAACTCGGCGAGCCGCTCGTCCCATTCGCTCAGCAGCCGCTCGGCGATCGGCGAGCCGGTGCGGCGCGCGTGCTCTTCGATCAGGCCGCGCACTTCGGCGATCTCGTCGGGGTCGGTCAGCTTCTCGAGGTCGACCAGCGCCTGGTTGCAGCGGCGCTCGAAGCCGCCGTCGGCGTCGAGCACGTAGGCGATCCCGCCGCTCATCCCGGCGGCGAAGTTCCTCCCGGTCGGGCCGAGGACGACGACGTGGCCGCCGGTCATGTACTCGCAGCCGTGGTCGCCGACCCCCTCGACCACCGCCGAGGCGCCGGAGTTGCGCACCGCGAAGCGCTCGCCTGCCAGCCCGCGGAAGAAGGCGCGGCCGCCGGTCGCCCCGTAGAGGACGGTGTTGCCGACGATCACCTGGGACTCGGCGGGGACGTTGGCGGTCGGGAACGGCCGCACCGCGACGATCCCGCCGCAGAGGCCCTTGCCGGCGTAGTCGTTGGCCTCGCCGCGCAGCGTCAGCGAGATGCCCGGCGCCAGCCAGGCGCCGAACGACTGCCCGGCCGAGCCCTCGAGCTCGACCTCGATCGTGTCCTCGCCCAGCCCGACTTCGCCGTGGGCGGCGATCACCGCGTTGGAGAGCATGCCGCCGACGGCGCGGTCGACGTTGCGGATCGGCCGGCGCAGCGAGACCGCCTCGCCGCGCTCCAGGGCCGGCGCGGCGTCCTCGATCAGCGCCTGGTCCAGCGTCGCCGGCGCCCCCGGGCCCGGTTCGACCTTGCGCCGCGGCGCCTCGGCGGGCACCGCGGGCGGCCGCAGGATCTCGGTGAGGTCGATCTTCGAGGCCTTGCCGCCGGGCACCGCCGGGTCGCGCTCCAGCAGCTCCACCTGGCCGACCAGCTCGTCGAAGGTCCGCACCCCGAGCGACGCCATCCACTGGCGGGTGTCCTCGGCGACGTGCAGCAGGTAGGTGGTGACGTGCTCCGGGGTCCCGGCGAAGCGGCTGCGCAGCTCCGGGTCCTGGGTGGCGATCCCGACCGGGCAGGTGTTCAGGTGGCAGACCCGCATCATGATGCAGCCGGTGGCGATCAAGGGGGCGGTCGAGAAGGAGACCTCTTCGGCGCCGAGGATCGCGGCGACGATCACGTCGCGGCCGGTGCGCATGCCGCCGTCGGTCTGCAGCACGACCCGGCCGCGCAGGCCCTGCTCGGCGAGGATCCGCTGGGTCTCGGCGATCCCCATCTCCCAGGGGATGCCGGCGCCGTGGATCGAGGAGAGCGCGGCGGCGCCGGTGCCGCCGTCGTGGCCGACGACGGTGACGTGGTCGGCGCCCGCCTTGACCACGCCCGCGGCGACCGTCCCGACCCCGGCCTCGGCGCAGAGCTTGACCGAGATCTCGGCCTTCGGGTTGGCGCAGCGCAGGTCGTAGATCAGCTGCTTCAAGTCCTCGATCGAGTAGATGTCGTGGTGGGGCGGCGGCGAGATCAGTTCGACCCCGGGGGTGGAGAAGCGCAGCTCGCCGATGTAGCGGTCGATCTTCGACCCCGGCAGCTGGCCGCCCTCGCCGGGCTTGGCGCCCTGGGCGACCTTGATCTGGATCTGGTCGGCTTCCATCAGGTAGCCGATCGTCACCCCGAAGCGGCCGGAGGCGACCTGCTTGATCGCCGAGCGGCGCGAGTCGCCGTTCGGGTAGGGGACGTAGCGGCGCGGGTCCTCGCCGCCCTCGCCGGTGTTGGAGCGGCCGCCGAGGCGGTTCATCGCGATCGCCAGCGTCTCGTGCGCCTCGGGCGAGAGCGAGCCGAGGCTCATCGCCCCGGTGGAGAAGCGCTTGACGATCTCGGTCGCCGGCTCGACCTCCTCCAGCGGGATCGGCTCGCGGTCGGCGCGCGGCCGCATCAGCCCGCGCAGGGTCAGCCCGCGCTGTTCGCCGTCGACCCGGTCGCGGAAGGCCTCGTACAGCTCCGGCGCGTCGCCGTCGGTGGCCCGGGCGGCGCGCTGCAGCAGCGTCACCGTCTCCGGGTTCCAGCCGTGCTGCTCGCCGTCGCGGCGCCAGGCGTAGAGACCGCCGACCGGCAGCAGCGGCCATTCGGTCCCCGGCCAGGCGCGATCGTGGCGCTCCAGCGCCTCGATCGCCAGCTCCTCGATGCCGATCCCGCCGAGCCGCGAGTGGGTGCCGCGGAACCAGTTGTCGATGAACTTGCGGTCGAGCCCGACGGCCTCGAAGGACTGCGAGCCGCGATAGGAGGACACGGTCGAGATGCCGAGCTTGGAGAGCACCTTGAGGAGGCCCGCGTCGAGCGCCTTGATCAGCTTCGGCTCGGGGTCCTCGTCGACCAGCTCGCGGGCGCTCTCCACCATCAGGTAGGGGTTGATCGCCTCGGCGCCGTAGCCGACCAGGCAGGCGATGTGGTGGGTCTCGCGCGCTTCGCCGGTCTCGCAGACGATCGCGGTGCGCAGGCGGCGGCCGGCGCGGACGAGGCGGTGGTGGACGGCGGCGGTCGCCAGCAGGGTCGGGATCGTCACCCGGCCGGGGCCGGTGGCGCGGTCGGAGATGACCAGGATCGTGGCGCCGTCGTCGACCGCGTCGACCGCCGCCGCGCAGAGGCGCTCCAGCGCCGCGGCGAGGCCGCCGGCGCCGTCCTCGCGGGGCCAGGTCGCGTCGAGCGTGTGGGTGCGCAGCACCGGGTGCTCCAGCGCCCGGATCGTCGCCAGCTCGCCGTCGCCGAGCACCGGCCGGTCGAGCAGCAGGCAGAAGCTCTCGCCGGGCCCGTCGACGAGCAGGTCGCCGTGGCGGCCGAGGGCCACCTTGAGGCTCATCACGACCTCCTCGCGGACCGGGTCGATCGCCGGGTTGGTGACCTGGGCGAAGAGCTGCTTGAAGTAGGAGAAGAGGCTGGGGGAGCGCTCCGAGAGAGCGGGGATCGCGGCGTCGGCGCCCATCGAGCCGGTCGGCTCTTTGCCCGCCCGGACCAGTGGCCCGATCACCACTTTGAGGTCCTCCTGGTCGTAGCCGAAGGCGAGCTGGCGCTCGCGCAGCGGCGTCTCCGGCGCGGGCGGGGCCTCGACCGGGGGGAGCTGGTCGAAGCGCAGGGTCCGTTCGGCGTGCCAGGCGCCGTAGTCGTGCTTGGCGGCGAGGCGGCGCTCGACCGTGCGGTCGACCTGCAGCTCGTGCTTCTCGACGTCGGCGACCAGGATCGTCCCCGGTTCGAGCCGGCCGCGGCGGAGCACGTCGGCGGGGTCGATCGCGACCGTCCCGGCCTCCGAGGCGCAGACGACCCAGCCGTCGCGGGTCTGCACCCAGCGGCCCGGGCGCAGGCCGTTGCGGTCGAGCGTCGCGCCGACGGCGGAGCCGTCGCAGAAGGCGATCGCGGCGGGGCCGTCCCAGGGCTCCATCAGCAGCGAGTGGAAGTCGATGAAGCCGCGCTCCTCGGGGGTGACCGCCTCGCGGCCGGTCGGCGCCTCGGGGGCGAGCAGCTTCAGCGCGTGGGCGGGGGAGCGGCCGGCGCGCACCAGCAGCTCGACCACCGAGTCGATCGAGGCCGAGTCGGAGGCTTCGTAGTTGACCACCGGCAGCACCGCGGCGAGCTCGTCGCCGAGCAGCTCCGAGCGCATGGCGCCTTCGCGCGCCCGCATCCAGTTGCGGTTGCCGGTCAGGGTGTTGACCTCGCCGTTGTGGGCGACCATCCGGTAGGGGTGGGCGAGCTCCCAGCTGGGGAAGGTGTTGGTGGAGAAGCGCGAGTGCATCAGCGCCAGCGCCGACTCGGTGCGCTCGTCGCGGAGCTCGGGGTAGAAGTCTTCGAGCTGGAGGGCGCGGAGCATCCCCTTGTAGACGATCGTGCGGGCGCTGAAGGACATGATCTGGAGGTCGCCGCCGCTCGACTTCTCGGCCAGCCGGCGGCAGACGTAGAGGCGCCGCTCGAGCGCGTCGCGGCCACCGTCGAAGCGGTCGGCGGCGACGGCGAGGCGGCGGATCACCGGCATGCAGCCGCGGGCGACTTCGCCGAGGCAGGAGGGGTCGGTGGGGACGTCGTCCCAGCCGACCACGCGCAGGCCGCGGCCGACGCAGGTGTCCTCGAGCACCTGTTCCAGCGCCGCCCGGCGCACCGGGTCGTGGGGGAGGAAGCACATCGCCACCCCGTAGCGGCCCGGCTCCGGCAGCTGCGGCCAGATCGAGCGCAGCAGCCGGTCGGGCAGCTGCATCATGATCCCGGCGCCGTCGCCGGTTTTCTCGTCGGCCCCCTCGGCGCCGCGGTGGTCCATGTTGACCAGGCATTCGATCCCCCGCCGCACGCACTCGTGGGTGGGGTTGCCGGAGAGGTCGGCGATGAAGCCGACGCCGCAGGACGCTCTCCCGCGAGGGTATGGATCTGGACTGGGGGTAGGGCCGGGCATCACACCATGATCCCGAATTCCGAGCCCCGACCGCTCTGTCGCCTCGTCACACGATGCGAAATCCCCGCTAATCGCCCGAAAGGGCGGTGGGGGAAGGGCGGGGTGGGAGGGACCAGAAAAGGACGCGGCCCTCTCGACGGCGACCCCGG
>DATJUK010000108.1:0-24364 GCA_035502495.1 Solirubrobacterales bacterium | reverse complement strand
CCAAACGACGGGAGGCGTGGGGCGGTGTGGGCGTCGGTCGCTTGTCATGGGTCGGTGATCTGGACGGGGTAGCCGGCGCGCAGGACGGCGAGGGACGCGGGCGGGGTGATCGCGGTGGTGGTGCCGTGGCGGGGGCGGCGGCGGGGATCGCCGTAGCCGGCGGGGCTCCAGGCGACGAGCTCGGTGCCGCGGACCAGGCGGGGGGTGTCTTCTTCGAGGACGAAGGCGCCGTCGGGAAGCTCGGTCCAGGCGACCTGGTGCAGGCGGCGGCGGTGGGTGCCGGGGAAGATCCGCTCGGCGTGGAGGCGGCGGTTCATCTGGCCGGCCGAGGGTGGCTTGCCGCCGAGGCCCTCGGTCCAGGCGGCTTTGTAGGCCGCGTATTCGGAGTGCCGGCACTCGCCGCAAGGACGGTGGCCGGCGGCGAAGGCGACCGCCTCGTCGTGGAAGAAGAGAGGCGTCCAGCGGTTCGGCACCCAGAGCTCGCGATGGCGGCCGCGGAAGCGCAGGGCGCAGGTGATCCAGAGGTTGCCGGCGTGGAAGCGGACGATCTCCCGCCCCTCGTGCAGGACGCCGCGGTTGCCGGTCCAGGCGCCGCGCAGCGGGGTGGCGACGATCTCGCCGGTCGGGGTGACGCGATTTCGCTCCGGCATACGGTCGATTATCGGCGCGGGAGGCGCGGGAGGCGCGGGAGGCGCGGGAGGCGCGGGAGGCGCGGGAGGCGCGGGAGGCGCGGGAGGCGCGGGAGGCGCGGGAGGCGCGGGAGGGTATGCGGGGAGCGCGCGTCCGGGAGGGCGCCTGCGGGAGGGCGAGCGCGGACGCGCGTGCGGAGGTCGGACGCGCGGCGGTGGGCGCGAGTGCTCGCGGACCGTGGGGCTGCCGGCGGCGGAGGTCGGATTCCGAGGAACCGAGCTGTCGCACTCATTGTGTCCCGATTATTAATTAGACGAATCTGCAAAAAAACGAGTTTTCTCTACCGGTTGCGGCATCGCGGCGTATCCGCGCAAGTACCTTTCGCCGTCGTCTGGGGGGCTCGGCAATGGCAACCAGGTTGGAGGGCGCAGTGGTCAAGTCGTATTGGCGTAGGCCGACGGGCGGTTGGCTGTCGGTAGGTGTCGTGATGCTCGCGGTGGTGGTGTCGGCCTGGGGCGCCCCGGATGCGTCGGCGGCGACCGGCGGGATCTCCGGCACCGTGACCAGCTCGGCCACGAGCGCGCCGATCGAATATGCGTACGCCTGCGCCTACGTGGCGAGCAGCGGGAGCTACGCCAACTGCGGCTTCACCGATGCCTCGGGCCACTACACGATCGAATCGCTCCAGCCCGGCAGCTACAAGGTGCAGTTCACCGCCGGATGGGCCGACTTCGCGCCGCAGTACTACGACGGGAGCGCCACCCGGTCCGGCGCCGACGCGGTGCAGGTCAGCTCCGGCGCCACCACCCCCTCGATCGATGCCGCGCTCGCGCCCGGCGCCCACATCGCCGGAACCGTCACCGCGGCCGCCGGCGGCGCGCCGATCGAAGAGGCCGAAGTGTGTGCCGTCGAAATCGGCGGGGAAGAAGGTCAATGGTGCGAAGAGACGGGACCGGGTGGCGAATACGTGATCCGGGGACTGCCCGCGGGCTCTTTCCACGTCGCCTTCACCGCCGGCGGCGGCGAACTCGAAACGGGCGTCTACGGCGCCCACAACTACCTCGACCAGTTCTGGCACGGCAAGGCCTCGGCGGCCGAAGCCGAACCGGTCTCGGTGGGTGCCGGAGGGACTGCCGGCGGGATCGACGCAGCCCTGCGGGAAGGCGGGACGATCGCCGGGACCGTCACCGACGCGGCGAGCCACGCGGGGATCGAATTCGCCGAAGTGTGCGCCGTCAAGTCGGGCGCCGACGAACCGCTCAGCTGCGAGGAGACCGGCCAGGGCGGGCGCTACGTCCTCGCCGGCCTGCCCACCGGCTCCTACAAGGTCCACTTCATCCCCGGCTACAACGACCACACCCACGCCGGCCAGTACTACTCGGGCAAGGCGACCCTCGGCACCGCCGAAGCCGTGTCGGTGGTCCAGGGGAGCCGGACGTCAGGGATCGACGCGGCGCTGGTCGAACTCGGCAAGGTCTCCGGTCACGTCACCGGGGCCGGCGGGGGCACGCTGACCGGCGTCTCGGTCTGCGCCGACCCGGTCGTCTACGAATTCGGCGGCGGCCACTGCGAAGCGACCAACGGGAGCGGCGACTACACGATCTCCGGTCTGCCCGCGGGGGAATACCGCATCTACTTCAACGGCGGCCTCGACCACATCAGCCAGTACTACGACGACCAGGCGAGCCTTACGAAGGCCAACCGTGTGACCGTCAGCGACGCGACCACGGTGGGCGGGATCAACGCCGAACTGGCGTCCGCCGGTCGGATCACCGGTCGGGTCACCGACGCGACCACCCATGCCGCCCTCGGCAGCCTCGAGGTGTGTGCCGTCCCGGCTACCTCGCTCGACTACGTGGGCAGCCTGTGCGGCTACACCAACACCGGTGGTGAATACACGATCGGTAGCCTGCCGACCGGCTCCTATCGGGTCCGCTTCGAATCCGGCTACGGTGAAATCTCGCCGGGCCACTACGGTCAGCTCAACTACCTGCCGCAGTTCTACGACGGCAAGGAAAGCGAAGGCGAAGCGTCCCCGATCACGGTGACCGCCGGCTCGACCACCGGCTCGATCGACGCGGCGCTGCGGCACGGCGCCGAAATCGGCGGCACCGTCACCGCCGCCACCGGCCACGCGCCGCTGGAAGGCGTCCAGGTATGTGCCAGCACCGCGGGGAGAAGCGCCTGCACCAACACCAGCTCGGACGGCACCTACCTGATGGCCGGCCTGCCGAGCGGTGAATACAAGGTCCGTTTCGTGCCGGAGTTCCAGCAGAACTACGTGCGTCAGTTCTACAACGGCAAGGCGACCGGCAGCACCGCCGACCGGGTCACCCTCAGCGCGGGTCATGCCACCTCCGGCATCGACGCCCAGCTGCAGACCGGGGGCAGCGTCACCGGCACCGTCACCGATGCCTCGAGCCACGCGCCGATCGAAGGCGTCCGCGTCTGCGCGGTCGGCAGCGAAACCTCGTGCGCCACGAGCGACGCGAGCGGCGACTACGAAGTGGTGGGACTCTCGAGCGGCTCCTACAAGGTGCGCTTCGACCCCTACGAAGCCGCCGGCTACCTGCAGCAGTACTACCACGGCAAGGCGAGCGCCACCGAAGCCGAAGCCGTCGCGGTGACGGCCGGCTCGGCGGCCACCGGGATCAACGCCGCGATGGTCGTCGGCGGCTCGATCACCGGCACGGTCACCGACGCGACCAGCGGCCACGGGGCGAACCTGGTCGAAGTCTGTGCCTACGAATCGGGAGCCACCGAATTCGAAGGCCGGTGCGCCGAGACCGGCGCCGACGGCACCTACGCGATCCAGGGTGTCAAGGCCGGGTCCTACACGGTCCGCTTCTCGCCCGCCGGGGAATTCTACGAAGGGGGAGCGGAGCCGAACCGCAACTACGTCACCCAGTACTACGACGGCAAGGCAAACGCGGCCGAAGCCGCCCCGGTGGCCGTCAGCGACGGCGGCACCGTCTCCGGCATCGACGCCGTCATGCACGAAGGCGGCAGGATCACCGGTCGCGTGACCGCCGCGAGCGGCGGCGCCGCGATCACCCAGGCCGAAGTCTGCATCTACGACGAAGCGGCGGTCGAAGACGTGCTGAGTGACTGCACGTGGACCGACGAAGCGGGCGAATACGCGATCGAAGGACTGGCGACGGGCTCCTACGTGGTCGCCTTCTACCCGGGATTCAGCTTGTTCGAAGAACGCAACGTCCTCTTCCAGTTCTACAGCGGCAAGTCATCCGCGGCGAGCGCCGATCCCGTCGCGGTCACCGCCGGATCGACCCACCAGCACGTCGACGCCGCGCTCGCCACGGGCGGGAAGATCACCGGTCACGTGACCGACGCCGCGAGCTCCACCCCCGTCGCGGGCGCCGACGCTTGCGCGATCGAAGCGGGCGGCGTCGGCGAAATCGTCGCCTGTGGAACCACCAACGGGGCGGGCAACTATACGATCTCGGGCCTGCAGACCGGTTCCTACAAGGTCGAATTCTCCGACCTCCGCTACGAATACGAAGAATTCGAAGAAGTACAGACGGCGCCGGAAGAACTCTACGTTCGGCAGTACTGGAACAACACCTCGGCCGTCGGCTCGGCCCAGTCGGTGAGCGTCGCCGCCGGCGCCGCGACGGGCGGCATCGATGCGAGCCTGGTGCGCGCCGGCGGCGGCACCCCGGGCCAGCACGTGCTCAGCGTCGGCTTCGCCGGGAGCGGATCCGGAACGGTCTCCAGCTCGCCGGCCGGCATCTCGTGCAGCTCGAGCTGCGCGCACGGCTTCACCGGCGGGACGGAAGTGACCCTGACCGCCACCCCGCTGAGCGGCTCGACCTTCGCCGGTTGGTCCGGCGCCTGCACGGGGACCGGCAGCTGTCAGGTGAAGCTCGGAGCCGACGCCTCGGTCGTCGCCACCTTCGAAGCGCAGTCGAGCGGCGGAGGCGGCGGCGGCGACTCGCCCGGGGGCGGCGACTCGCCCGGGGGCGGGACCTCGCCGGGCGGCGGTTCGCCCGGCGGCGGTACCTCACCCGGCGGCGGCTCGCCGGGCGGCGGGACCTCACCGGGCGGCGGTGCCTCGCCCGGCGCGGGCTCCGGCGCGGGCGGCAGAGCGCCGAGCGCGGGCGGCGGTGCGACCACGACCACCCCGGCGAAGCCGAAGCCGCTGCACTGCAAGAAGGGCTTCGTGAAGAAGAGCGTCAAGGGCAAGGCGCAGTGCGTGCGCCGACCGCGCCACCGTCACGGTAAGAAAGCCGGGCATTGAGGCGGCCGCTCCCGGGGCTTCCCGCGGGGGCCCCGGGCGTCGCCGCCGCCGCGCTCCTCTGCCTCGTCGCTCTCGCCGCGCTCCACCCGACCCCGGCCGCCGCGGCCGCGCCGCCCGCGCGCGGCGCCCGGCTGGCGGTCGAGGTGAGCGGCCTGCCCGGCGGCGCGCCCGCCCGGGCCGTCGTCCGCGGGCCGGGCGGATTCCGCCGGCTGGTGACCCACTCGCGGACGCTCGCCGGCCTCGCCCCAGGCAGCTACGCGATCAGCGTCGCCGCCGTGGTCACCCGCCGTCCCTACAAGGAAGTCCCGGCGGGAAGCAAGGCCTTCCCGGTGCGGCACCGCGTCCGCGTCCACCTGCGTGGCGGCGGCAAGGCGGTCGCCCAGGTCGCCTACGGGACGATCCGCAGCAGCAGCGTGATCGCGCTCGCGAGTCCCGTCCTCGCCGTCGTCGGCGATCCGGAAGACCCGCGGGGCGTGGTGGTCGCGAGCAAGGCGGGGGCCCGGATCGCCACCGGCTCGATCCTCGCCCAGGCCCCGGGCAACGTCCTGCCCCACGGACTCTTCGACCGGGTGACGGGGAAGAGCACGCGCCGGGGTCGCGCCGTCCTCTCGCTGGCACCCGCCTCGCTGTGGGACGCGTTCCCCGCCCTCGACCTGGAGACGACGGTGCCGCTCGGCGAATCGGTGGCGCCGGCGGGCGCGGCGCGGGCGAGCGGCCTCTCGGCGATCGACCTGGGCCTCGGCCGGGACCTGCTGCAGAAGAAGCTCGCCGCCTCCTGCGGGGCGCCCCCCAGCGGCTGGTCGCTGACCCCGTCGGGCTCGATCCAGCCGTCGCTGACGGTCGCGATCCACCGCCACTACCTGGTCGTCCCCTACGGCGAACTCAAGCTCGCGCTCAAGGGCGGCCTCGGCCTCGACGCGACCCTGCCCAAGGGCGTGCACTGCGGCTTCACCGTCTCGGGGCCGGGGATCGAGGGCGTGGTCCCGGTCGCCGGCGTCCCGGTGCCGGTCGAGGGTGGCGTCGACTTCTCGGTCTCGATCCAAAGCGCCGGTCCGATCCAGGTCAAGGCCAAGGTCGGGCTCGACGTCAGCGGCGGGATGAGCTTCGACGGGGCCTCGGTGAAGCCGATCGCCGACTTCAAGCCGAGCGCCTCCGGCTCGGTCACCGGGTCGGGAGGAGAGGTGGACCTCGGCCCGGATTTCGAGGTCGGGATCGGTGCGCTCGACGGCAACGCCCACGTCGGGATCTCGCCCGGCCTGGCCGCGAAGGGCACCGCCGGCGGCTGTGAGCTCGACCTGAAGGGGTCGGTCGGCGCCGGGATCGACGCGGCCGGCTGGCATCCGTCGATCAACTCGCCGGCGCTGACGAAGGCGCTCTACAAGTGTCCCGCCCTGCCCTCGGGCGGCGCGAAGCCCGGTGGGGGCGGCACGCCCGGCGGCGGCTCGAGCAGCGGCAGCTGGACGATCGAGTCGGTGCCGGCCCCGGCGTCCCACAACTCCGACCTCTACGGGGTCTCCTGCCTGGGCGGCGGCTTCTGCATGGCGGTCGGGAGCGCCGAAGCCGAACCGCTGATCGAGCGGCGCGGCGCCGGCGGCTGGTCGATCGAACCGGGGGCCACGCTGCCGGCCGGCGGATCGGCCCAGCTGTACGGGGTCTCCTGCGTCACCGCCACCTCCTGCGTGGCGGTCGGCGGGCAGACCCAGGGCGGCGTGGAAGAACCGCTGTTCGAGCACTGGAACGGCGTCCAGTGGAGCACCCAGTCCGGCCCCCCGGCGCCCGCTCAGTACAGCCGCCTGATCGGGGTGTCCTGCGTCGACGAAAGCTGGTGCATGGCGGTCGGCGAGGGCGACTACGGGGACGGTGGCTCGGTGGAGATCGTCGAGCACTGGAACGGGTCCTCGTGGAGCCTCGAAGGCGCGCCGAGCCCGGAAGGCTCGGACGCTCGCTCGCTCGCCGCCGTCGACTGCCTCAACCGGTCCTTCTGCGAGGTCGTCGGTGGCTACGACAACGACCAGGGCATATTCACCGGGCACGCCTACGCCGCGGTCTGGAACGGGGCCGGCTGGGCCCTGCAGACGGTCACCGGCCCGGCGGGATCCCAGTTCAGTGGCCTCGCCGGGGTCGGCTGCGCCTCCGGCGGCTACTGCGCCGGGGTCGGCTACTGGGACGCGGGGCTGGGGACGCATCCCCAGCCGATGGCGGTGGGGCTGAGCGGCGCGAGCTGGAGCGACCAGCCGCTGCCCGGCCTCGGCCCGGGCGAAACCGGCGGGGAGGCCCCCGGCGTCTCCTGCTCTTCGACCACGGCGTGCATCGCCGTCGGCCGCTCCGGCGGCGAAGTCGGCGAGGGAGTGCTGGCGGAGCGCTGGGACGGCTCGACGTGGACTCGTCTCGCTACCCCTGCCGTCCCTGGCGCGCTCCTGGCGGAACTGAGCACGGTGTCCTGCGTCACCGCCACCTCCTGCGTCGGGGTGGGCGATTCCTGGGCTTCGGAGACCGGTCCGGAGCAGCCGCTGGTCGAGGTCTACTCCGGCTAGCCGACGCTCGCCCGCCCGCGCTCAGGCGAGTCCGGCGAGGAGGTCGGGCAGCTCGTGGTGGTCGTCGATGACGAAGTCGGCCTCGGGGCCGGGCTCGGGGTCGTCGGCGAGGCCGCGGTAGCGGACGCTGCCCATGCCGAAGGCGCGGGCGCCGGCGATGTCGGTGCGGCGCAGGTCGCCGACGTGGACGGCGGCGGCCGGCTCGGCCCGGCCCAGCATGTCGAGCGCCGCGGCGAAGATCTCCGGCGCGGGCTTGTAGGCGCCGACCTCGTCGGAGAAGCCCCAGCCGGAGAAGCGGGCGAGCAGGCCCTGGCGGGCGAGGAAGTCACGCAGGATCGCCCCGCCGGTGAAGCCCGCGTCGCAGACGATCCCGAGCGCGAGCCCCGCGCCGGAGAGGCGCTCGAGCGTCGCCCCGATCTGCGGCGCGAGCGCCAGTTCGACCTCGCGCCCGGCGCCGAGGAAGGCCTCAGAGACCGTCGCCCGCGCCGTGGCGTCGAGCTCCAGCGCGTCGGCCAGCCGCCCGGCGCCTTCGGCGGGGGAGAGGTGGACGCCTTCGGCCCAGGAGGCTTCGCGGTGGCGGATCACCTCCCCGACGCTGGTCCCGATCCGCTCCGCCGTGTGCTCCAGCCCCAGCGATTCGCAGGCGGCGAGCACCGCCGCGTGGCGCGCGTCGCGCATCGCCCCGCGCGCCGGTTCGGCGGCGATCGTGTTCCAGAAGTCGAAGGTGACCGCGCGGATCGGCATCGCCGCCAAACTAGCGGGCGGCCGGGTACCCTCGTCCGATGGCCGGATCGACCAAGGCGCCGAAGCTGCCCGGCGGCGTCGTCCACGAACTGCCCGCCGACCTCGGCGAGGGCCTCCGCGGCAGCCAGGCGGCGCTCACCGCCTGGCTCGACATCACCCCGCTCGCCCGCAACGAGTTCATCTGCTGGGTCGAGGACGCCAAACAGCAGAAGACCCGCGAACGCCGCATCCGGCGCACCCGCGAAGAGCTCGAGGAAGGCATGCGCCGCCCCTGCTGCTGGCCGGGCTGCAGCCACCGCGAGCGCAACGGCAGGTAGCGCCCGCGGCGGCGCCCGCGCCGTGCTCCCTAGACCCCGGCGCCCTCCGCGGCGTCGGCGCCCTCCGCCGCCGTGAACCAGGCGAGCCGGGACTCGGCCGGGGTGACGTAGCGCTCGCGCAGGCGTCGCTCCTCGCCGGTGAGGCGGGCGAGCGAGCGCAGGGCGCGCAGGAGCAGGGCGGCGCCGGCGCCGGCGGGGGCGGTGTCCGACCAGGCGAGGGCCACCGCCATGTGGCGCGGGTCGCTGGGCATGCCCTCGGCGTCGGTGCGGCCGTCGGCGCGCAGGCCGAAGAGCAGCAGCTGCATCTCGAGGAAGCCGGGCTGGCCGTCGCGCAGGGCGACGCGGAAGCGGACCCGCTCCGAGGAGGAGTTGACGAAGCAGTGGGGGACGCCGGCCGGGGCGGTGAAGCGCATGCCCTCGGCCAGGGTCACGGTGCGGTCGGCGAGCTCGATGTCGAGCGTGCCGCTCAGCACCTCGAACCACTCGGCGTAGTCGCGGTGGACGTGCATCGGGGTGCGGCCGCCGGGTCCGAGGTCGACCTCGACCAGGGTCTGGGCGGGGGTGTGTTCGAGGATCGTGAGGCGCTCGGGGAAGTCGTCGTGCTCGAACCGGATGGTGGGATCAGGCTTGGTTGTGGTCATGGCGCCAGGCTGCCGGCGGGCCGGCGCCCCGTCCTCCTCCGAAGGTCGCGACGAACGGCGGCGGGGTCCGCCGTTCGTCGCTTCGCCTCCGGCGCTCAGCGCTTCAGCGTCGCCGCGGTCGCCGTCCCGGCGCCGCTGATGCGGAGCTTGACCGAGCCGAGCCGGGCCAGCTTGCGCGCCGCCTTCGCGGTGAAGCGGAGGCGCACCGAGGTGGTGGCGCCGCCGGCCGTCGCCTTGCCGGCGGCGACCTTGGTCGCCTTGCCGCCCAGCCCTGCCTTGCGGGCCACCGGCGCCGCCACCGTCGCGGTGAGCGCCACCGTGCCGGAGGCGCCGCTGACGGTGACCACCAGGCCGCGCTTCAGCGCCGCGCCGAGCTTCGCCCCGCCGACCCTCAACCGCACCTCGCCCCGGCCGCCGGCCGGGCCGCCCTTGCCGTCGGTGCCCTTGCCGGTCGGCTTGCCGGTGGTGCCGGGAGGGGTCGTGGTGCCGCCGCCGGTCGTCGGCCGCGGACCGGGGACGTCGGCGGCGCCCCAGTCGGGATAGCGGCCGCCGGGGATGGTCAGCGCCTCGGCGACCCGCTCCGGGTGGCAGCCGGAATCGATGCCGCTCGGGGAGACGTGGATGCCGTCGTCCTCGTTCCAGGACAGGTACGAGCGGTCGGGGGAGAAGGACGGGCTCTCGAATTTCCCGTTCGGCCCTTTGTAGGCGTAACAGATTTCGATCTGATCGCTGCCCGGGGAGCCGTCGTAGCGGTAGACCGGCAGGAACTCGTTGTTCTGACCGGCGACGAACGCCATCGCGTTGGCGTGGATGTCGCCGTCGTGGAGCAGCGGCATTTCGCCGTGGCTGAACCACTGCCGGCCGGTGTTGTTGGCGGAGCCGAACGGGCGCAGGATGACGTCCTGGGAGAGCCCGTTGGGCGGGTCGCTGTGCATCAGCAGCGAGTCGTCGTACCAGGCCGGGTAGGCCCAGCCGGTGTGGAGGTCGTAGTCGCCGTAGCTGCCGTCGGTGTTGGCGTAGGCGACCCCGGTCCGGGTTTCGCCGCCGCCGGTGTAGAAGTACTGGTAGGCGACGTGGGTGCCGTCGGGGGAGACCTGCGGTTCGTAGGGCCCCCACCAGAGGCTCGAGCCGATCACGGTCGGCAGCTCGCGGACGAGGTCGCCGTTGCGGTCGAGGACGAAGAGGTGGTTTTCCCGCGCGGCGACGATCACCGCCCCGGATTCCGACTGCGAGGCGTAGTTGTAGCCGCCGCCGCTGGTCACCTGGAACTGCTTGGAGCCGTCCGGCGAGGCGAGCCAGATGTCGCCGCCCTTCATGTAGAGGATCGAATCGGCGCTCGCGGCGGCGGGGATGGCCAGCGCCGCGAGCACCAGGCCGATCGCCGCCGCCGCGAGCCAGGGGGAGCGCCGGCGGCGCCGTCTCGGGGTTTGCGTGGTCGTCTGAGGTGAGCTTGGTTTGGTCATGTCTCCAGGGTGCGGGTGAGGCGCCCGGGCGTCGTCAGCCGAACGTCGCCGCGGCGGGCGACGTTCGGCTGGGATGGACGTCCGCCCGCGACCTCAGCGCGTCGCCGTCCAGTCGGCGCCGGCGAAGCAGTAGTCGAAGTCGAGCCTGCCGTCGCCGGTCGACATCGGCGAGCGATCCTCGACCACCAGGTTCCCGGTCGCGGTGTTGCCGCTGACCCGTCCTTCGTACTTCAGCTTGACGAACCCGTAGCCGGTCGTCGCCTCGTAGGCGAAGCTGCCGTCGGCGGCGACGGTCGGCGCGGGATCGTCGCCGAACATCCCGAAGCTGACGTTCTTCTGATCTTCGCTTTTCGCGCAGTAGGTGGTGATCGCGCCGTTGAACGCGGTCACCTTGCCGCCGGCGATGAGCACGGTGAGGCCGTTGCTGCCGTGGTAGGTGCCGTCGGGCCCGGCGGGCGCTTCGGCCGGCGGCGGCGAGGGCTTGGACGGGTTCGGCGCGGGCGCGCCGCCGCCCGCGCGCGAGACGACGACGGTGCCCGAGGTGCGACGCAGGTGCCCGCCCGGATCGCGGAAGCCGGCGACCGCGCTCAGCCGCGGCGCCTTCTGCCGTGCCAGCGTCGCCCGGGCGGCCGGATCGAGCTTGAAGGCGATCGTCCGCTCGCCGCGGGCGGGGAGCGCGAAGCCCTTGTGGGCGAGGCGTCCCTTCCCCAGGTAGAGCTCCAGCGAGCCCCGCGCGCGGAAGCCGTTCGGGTTCGACACGAGCATGGTCAGGGCTCCGCCGCGCAAGGTGGCGCGCCTGGGCAGGAGCAGGCTGCGGACGGCGCCGGCGCCGGCGCGCGGTGCCATCGGCGCGGCGGCGCCGGCGCGGCGGGACATCCCCGCGGGCCCGCCGAGCGGGTAGAGCTGCGCCTTGCCGCCCGCCGCCTTCAGCGTCATCACCAGCAGGCCCTGCCTGGCCGCCGCCCGGTCCGCGGCGGCCACCGGCATGCTGATCGTGACCGGCTTGTCCGCGGCCAGGTGCACCTTCTTCTTGTGCAGCGGGGTGACCTTGGGGTGCTTCGGGGTCCCGCCGAAGACGCCGATCAGCGCCTCGACGTCACAGCTGCTCTGGCATTCCACGGTGGTCGTCGCCTTGGTCTTCTGTCGGTTCAGCTTCGGCGGGTCGAGCGCCGGCAGCAGGGGGTCGACGTTCACCTCCTCCGCGCGGTCGACCCGGGTCAGCGTCAGCTTCCCCTGGATGACGTGGGAGCAGGAGATGGTCATCGACGGGTCGTAGTTCGGGCACTTCTCGTCGGCGAAGGCGATCCGGAACGGCTTCGACCAGCGGGGGACGTCGATGCTCCGGGCGCTGACGGGGAAGGTCTTCGCGCCCGTCGCCTTGTCGCCGGCGAGGCCGTTGCCGGCGCCCGGCCAGGGCACGGTCAGGTCGAAGGGCGGGTGCGCGCCTTCGGTCGAGACGCACGCCCCCTCCGGCGCCGCCGAGTGGGCGGGCAGGAACCAGATGCCCTTGGCGCCGCGGCCGATGCCGACGATCCCGCGGAGCTTGATCTCGATGCCGCCGCAGCTGAGCCGGTCGCCGTCGTCCTGGGCGGCCTCGATCGTCGCCCTGCCCCTGACCGTGGTGTCGAGCGTGGCGCTCTGGTCGACCTGCAGCAGGCCGTCGACGAAGGTCACCTCGGGCAGCCGGCCGTGGAGGTCGTAGGTGACGTTCTGGGTTTCGCGGTATTCGGGGAGCGCCAGGTGATGCTGGTAGGTGACCTTGGCGTCGTAGGTGACGGCGAAGACGTCGGTGACGATCTTCCTCGTCGGCTTCGCCTGGGCGGCGGGGGAGGAGGCGAGCGCCGCCACCAGGGTGGCGAGCAGCGCCAGCGCCGCCGGCGCGGCGGCGGGTCGTGGGGGGAAGGGACGGGGGAGAGCTTGGAGTTTTCGCATCGGCCGACCGTAGGAACGGCGGCGCCCGCCCGGATCGGTCGAAGGTCTCCCGCCGGTGCGACGTTCGGCGCGCGGCTCAGCGGGCGGCGCGACCGGGGCGGACCAGGCCGCTCTCGTAGGCGAAGACCACCGCCTGCACGCGACTCTTCAGGCCTAGCTTCGAGAGCACCCGCGTGAGGTGCGTTTTCACCGTCGCCTCGGAGAGGAAGAGCGCCTCGCCGATCTCGGCGTTCGACTTGCCGGCGGCGAGCTGCTCGAGCACCTCGAGCTCGCGCTCGGTCAGCTCGTGGAGCCGCCCGTGCAGCTGCTGCTGCGGCGCCGTCCCGACGTACTCCTCGATCAGCCGGCTGGTCAGCGCCGGGGCCAGCAGCGCGTCGCCCGCGGCGACCGTGCGCACGGCGCTCGCCAGCTGGTCGGGCGGGCCGTCCTTCAACAGGAAGCCGGCGGCGCCGTTGCGGAAGGCGTCGACCACGTACTCGTCGGCGTCGAACGTGGTCAGCATCAGCACCCGCGCCCGGGAGCCGGCGCCGAGCAGGCGGCGGGTCGCCGTGATCCCGTCCAGGTTCGGCATCCGGATGTCCATCAGCACCACGTCGGGGTGCGTCGCCAGCGCCACGTCGACGGCCTCGGCGCCGTCGCCCGCCTCGCCGACCACGCGCAGGTCGTCCTCGGCTTCGATCAGCGCCCGCAGGCCCGCCCGCAGCAGGGCCTGGTCGTCGGCGACGAGGACCTTGATCGCGGGCGGCATCGCCGGATCGTAGAGCGCCCCCGGCCGGCTGCCGTACGACCTTCGTCTCGTCCTGGCTATCCTGGCCCGGGTGTCGTCCGCCGTGCCAGCGTTGCAGCTGCGGGTCGCGCTGGTCGTGATCGCCTGGGCTGTCTCCGAGCCGCTCCTGCTGGAGGGCGAGGCCTCCCCCTGGGCGGCGCTCGGCTTCGGGCTGCTGGTGACGCTGCCGCTGCTCTTCTCGCGGCGCGGGCCGCTGCTGGTCGTCGTCACGATCGCGGTCGCCTACCTGGTCCAGTTCGCGCTCGACCAGCGGATGGAAGACGCGATGTCGCCGGAGCTGGCGCTGGCCTTCGGCCTCTTCGGCGTCGCCGCCTACGCGCAGGCGTCGTGGCTGCGGCCCGCGCTGGCGCTGGCCCTCGCCGCCTCGGTGCCGCTGGCGCTGTGGGTGATCTCGGAGCTCGACCTGGGGCGGATCGAGGCGGTCGCGCCGACCCAGTACCTGTACCTGACCGCGGTCGCCTTCGCCGGGGTGCTGCCGGGGCTGGCGCTGCGCAGCCGCGAGGCCGAGGTCGAGCGCCTCGACGGCGAGATCCAGTCGCTCTACGTGCGGGCGGCGAACGAAGTCGGCGCCAGCGTCGATGACGAGCGGCGGACGCTCGGCCGTGAGCTGGTGCGGGTGGTCGAGCACCTGGTCGACGAGATCCGGCCGCTGGTGGTGGAGGCGCGCCGGGAGCTGACCGGGGTCGGCCCGGCGACGGCGGGCCTGGGACGGCGGATGGCGGACGCGGCGCGCGAGGCGGCGGACGAGCTCCGCGGGCTGCTCCACACGCTGACCGGAGGGGTCGCCACGCCGCCGCCGGAGAGCGCCGCGGCGCGTCGCCGGGCTCCTTGGCGCGTCGCGGTCGAGCGGGTCACGGGGGGCGGGGCGGCCCGGGAGGGGCGCCGCGGCCTGCGCGACCGCGTCGACCTACGGGGCCTCGCCGGGCTCGTCTTCCCGGTCGCCGGGCTGGCGGCGCTCTGCGTCGCCGACCGGATCGAGCTGCCGGCCCTGCCGCTGACGGCGGTGACCGCGAGCGGTCAGGAGCTGACAATCCCGGCCTCGGCGGTCCCGCCGGCGGTCGGCTACGCGCTCGCCGCGCTGACGCCGTGCGGGCTTCTGCTGCGGCGCCGCGCCCCGGTGCTCGCGGTCGCCGTCGTCGCCGCCTTCCTGGCGTTGCGGGTGGAGCTCGACGAGCTCTCCTCGCTGACCATCTCCCAGGTCTTCGTCTGCGGCGCCCTCGCCTACAACGCGGGGGCCTGGCCGCGCCGGCTGGCCGCCGCGCTCCTGGCGCTGGCGATCGCCCTCGCGATCACGGCGTTCTGCTGGTACTCCGAGCAGTACCACTTCGCGCCGCTCGTCTACGCCTACATGGTCGCGGTGCTGCTCGGCACCTGGCTGGTCGGACGGGCGATCCGCGACGACCTCCGCGCGGCGCTCTTCCTGCGCGACCGGGCGGCGGCGATGCGGGCGCAGCGCGACCGGCTCTGTCGGGCGGCGGTCGACGGCCAGCGCCGCGACGTCGCCCGCGAGCTCCACGACGTAGTCGGCCACGGCCTCTCGCTGATCGTGATCCAGGCGGGGGTGGTCGACGCCTTCGCCGGCCGCGACCGCGATCGGGCGCGCGACGCGCTCGGCGTGGTCGAGGCGGCGACCCACTCGACCCAGGCCGAGCTCGCGGCCCTGCGCACGGCGCTCGACGACGGCCCCGAGGCCCCCGGGCCCTCGCGCTCCTGCTCACGCACGCTGGAGCGGATCGTCGAGGAGGCGCGCCGGGCGGGGCAGCCGGTGCTCGCCTACGTCGACCCGCGCGTCGACGAGCTTCCCCCCGACGGCCGCACCGCGATCGTCCGCATCGCCCAGGAGGCGCTCACCAACGCCCGCAAGCACGCGGGCGGCGCCGCCACCACGCTGGAGGTCGACCTGCGCGGCGACCGCGTGCGCCTGGCGGTCCACAACGACGCGGGCGCCCCCCTCCCGGAGGCCCCCCGCGGCTCCCAGCTCGGCCTCCGCGGCATGAGCGAGCGCGCCGAATCCCAGGGCGGCACCTTCACCGCCGGCCCCGAAGGCGAAGGCTGGACGGTACGCGCCGAGCTGCCCCGCGCCGGCGTCGAGGTCGTGGCGGGGTAGGCGTCGGGGCCGCGGGGGCGGGACGGGGGCGGGGGCGGGATGGCAAGGGATGCAAGGGACGGCAAGGGACGAGGAAAAGGACGCGGCCATCTCGGCGGCGACCCGGGCAGGCTGAGGCCGCCGCCGAGATGGCCGGGCCTGCGGGGATGGCGAGGGCACGGGCGCGAGGCGCGGGCGCAGCGCGCTGCGCGGCGCGGCGCGGGGTGCGGGCGCAGCACGGAGTGCGGGCGGTGTGGGCGCTGCGCGGCGCGGCGCGGGGTGCGGGCGCAGCGCGGAGTGCGGGCGGTGTGGGTGCGGGCGCGGCGCGGGGTTTGGGCGCGGCGCGAGCGCGGCGCGGCGCGGCGTGCGGGCGCGGTGCGGGTGCGGCGCGGGGTGCGGGCGTGGGGCGAGGCGCGCGGCCCCGGCGGCCCTCGGATGCTCAAAAAGTTGCACGGTTAGTTTTCCACCGTATGGGTGGATAACCAACCACGGAGATTCCTGAGTGTCGGGATCTGCGACATCTCCGACACGGACGCCGTCTCCCCGCAGGCGCACCGGTCCTTGTGACGTCTCCCACAGGCTCCTCGTCCCTGTGAGGTCCCTTTCCGCCGGCGCACCGGCCCTGTGACAGCCCCGCCCCGCAGGGGCTCCCCGTCCCTGTGACGTCCCTCGCCTTCCGGCGGACCTCGGTGACGTCTCCACCGGTCAGATCCTCCTTCGGGAACCTGAGGTCGCCCTGGCGTACACAGGGTGCCCTCACGTCTTCGTCACGGAGAAGAAGGTGCGCGCCTTCGTGCCGAAGGCGCGCCCGGGCGCCCCGCGTCCCACGGGGCGCCCCTCGTAGGTTCGCCACCACCCACGGGGGCCCCTCGAGAGTCCGCCTCTCCTCACGGACGCCCGTCGAGGGTCCACCCGCCATGGTCCGACCCGGCTGGACCGGCAAGGGTCAGGGCGCGCGGCGGGCGTGGGCGGCGTGAGTCGTGACGGGAGGCACCGGGGGACGAGGTGGTCACCGGGATCCCGGAGACGGATCGATCAGGAACCTCGGTGGAACATTCCGGGTGCCTGGCAACCGAAATGTTCCACGGAGGTTGCTGAGCACTCGGGGCCGGGGCATCCTCGTCACGACGCCCGTCCCGTGAGGGTCCCGACCCGAAGGCTCCATGTCCCAGGCGTCCCGGCGGCGGCCTCCACGTCCCGGCCCTCCTGGAGGCGGCCTCAGCCTGCCCGGGTCGCCTCCGGGAGGGCCGGGACCCGCCGTCCCCGGCCGCCGCGCCCCCGACCCTCGGCACGCGGGACCCGCCGTCCCCGGCCGCCGCGCCCCCGTCCCTCGCCATCCGCATCCGCCCCTCCCCGCAACGGACCCGACCCCTCGGCGTCCCTCGCCTCGCCTCCGCCCTCACCTCGCCACCAGTTCCGCGCGGCCGGCGCGCGCGGCGGTGAGGCCGGCGCGCCAGCCGGGGGCGCGGCCGTGGCGGGGCGGGTCGATCGGGCTCAGGTCGAGGTCGGCGCGGGCTAGGAGCCAGGCGATCACCGAGTTGGAGTTCCACATCTCGCCGAGGCCGAGCTCGTCGCGGCCCCAGGTGAGGAGGGGGACGGTGGGGAGGCGGGCGAGGAGGAGGCGGGCGTCGGCCTCGGTGCGGCCGAGTTGGCGCGGGCTCTCGACCGCCGCCGCGAGGTCCGGGATCGCGCCGTCGGGCCGGGCGTGCAGCTCGTAGCGGAAGATCCGCAGCGGGCGCAGGAGGGGAGAGCCGACCGCGCCCTCGCCGACGACGCCGCGGCCGCCCGTCCCGCCGCGCGGCACCGGGGTCAGCTCGATCGCGAAGCGGCCTCCGGTGACGGTCACCTCGAGGGCGGCGTGGTAGAGGTCGAGCGGGCGGCGGCCGGCACGCCGCGCGGCGAGGCACTCGTAGGCGCGTCCGCAGCGGCGGACGACGTGGCCGCCCGCACCGAGCGGCAGCCAGTAGAGGTCGACCGCCCCGTCGACAGCCGCGCTCATCGGGCGACCGCCCGGCCGCTCATCATTCGCCCGCCCGCGCCGCTCATCATGCAGCCGCCCGAACCCCCGCGCGGCTCATCGGGTGGCCGCCCGCCCGCGCCGCTCGTCATGAGCCGCCCGCCCGCGCGCCTCAACGCCCCGCGGTCGTGTCGGCCCCCCGAGCCACCCGCCAGATCCCTTTCCGCGGCGGCAGCACCGCCACCAGCAGCAAGGTCACCACCGTCGCGCCCATGTAGGCGAAGGCCTCGGCGACGCCTTCGAATTCGCCCAGCAGCTCCTGGCCGAAGACGAGCAGGGCGAAGGTGAGCAGGGAGACGCCGAGCGCGGCGTTCAGGATCGGCTTGCGCCGGGTCGGCAGGAACTCGCCGGTGAGCAGGCTGGCGACGAAGCCGAGGAAGGCGACCGCCTCGACGATGCCGAGGATCACCCAGGTCAGGTTCAGGCCGGGGAAGGAATCGACGAACGTCCCCGCGTAGCCTTTGGCGAGCCCGGCCGGCATCGTGCCGCTCTGGTCGATCAGCTTCTCCTTCGCCGAGTAGTACCAGAGGAAGCCGAAGCCGACGTAGATCGCGGCGACGACCGTCCAGTAGGCGATCGTCTCGGCGGAGATCGACGCACCACCCTCGTGGTCCGGTCCGGTGTCATCCCCCGCCACGGCCAAGAGGCCGCGGAGGTCGGTGCCTGAGGCGGGCATGGGCCCTTCCTTCCTGCGCCGCATGGCGCGCGTTGGCTTGCACCGCCAAGCTAGGTCGGCGGCCCCGCCCCGCCATCCGGGATTTGCCCACTCGGTGGCGACGGTCTTCGCGCACGACCCGGAGCAGAAGCGGAAAGCGCGCCCGCTTTCGCCTGGCCCCCGCCCCGCCATCCGGGATTTGCCCACCGCCCGGGATCGTCGTCCCACGGATGCGCGCGCCGCGCCCGGCTGGTGGGATCGGAGCGACCTTGAACCGAGAGGAGACGATCCGATGAAAGCCGCCGTCGTCCACGACTTCGCCGAGCCGCTGCGCGTCGAGGAGGTGCCCGATCCGAGCGCCGGCGACGAGCAGGTGCTGGTGCGGATCGAGGCCTGCGGGCTCTGCCACACCGACATCCACGCCGCCCACGGCGAGTGGCCGGTCAAGCCCGCGCCGCCGTTCATCCCCGGGCACGAGGGGGTCGGGATCGTCGAGCGGGTCGGGCCGGGGAACGCGCACGGCCTGGAGGAGGGGATGCGCGTGGCGCTGCCCTGGCTCGGCTACGCCTGCGGCGACTGCCGCTACTGCAACGGCGGCCGCGAGACCCTCTGCGAAAAGCAGCTCAACACCGGCTACTCGATCGACGGCGGCTTCGCCGAGCTGGCGATCGGCTACGCGCGCCACGTGGTGCGCGTCCCCGACGGGATCGATCCGCTGGACGCGGCGCCGCTGACCTGCGCCGGGGTGACCACCTACAAGGCGGTGAAGGAGTCGGGAGCGCGGGCGGCCGACCGGGTGGCCGTGTTCGGCGCCGGCGGGCTCGGCCACCTGGCGATCCAGTACGCGCGGGTGACCGGCGCCGAGGTGGTCGCCGTCGACATCAACGAGGAGCGCCTGCGGACGGCGACCGAGCTCGGCGCCGCACGGGTGGTCGACGCGGCCACCGAAGACCCGGTGGCCGCGATCGGGGCGATGGGCGGCGCCGACGTGGCGATCGCCACCGCCGTCTCCCCGGTCGCCTTCGAACAGGCGATCGGCGCCCTCGCCCGCGGCGGCCGCCTGATCTGCGTCGGCCTGCCCGCCGAGAACGATCTCGAGGTGCCGATCTTCCAGACCGTGCTCGGCGGCCTCAGCCTGAAGGGCTCGATCGTCGGCACCCACCACGACCTCGAGGAGGTCTTCGAGCTGCACCGCCGCGGCGAGACCAGGGTCCTGCGCGCCGAGCGCCGGCTCGAGGACGTCAACGAGGCGATCGCCGAAGTCCTCGACGGCAGCGCCCCCGAGCCCCGCCTGGTCTTCGACCTCGCCTGACCCGCGGGCCCGACCGCGGGCCCGGCCCCCGCCCGCGACCGCGCCCCCGCCCCTCCGCGCACCGACCCGCGCCCCCGTCCCCCCGCCCTCGCCGGGTCAGATCACGGCGAGGACGCCGAGGGCGAGGACGGAGGCGGCGATCAGGGCCAGGGCGAGGCCGGTCGCGATCAGCCCGGGGCGGCCGAGGGCGTGGGGGCCCATCAGGTCGCGGTCGCGCCCGAGCCGGCGCAGGAACGGGAGCATCACCAGCAGCAGCACCGCATTAAGCGCCTGGGTGAGGAAGAGGAGCTGGATCAGCGGCGCGCCGGGGATCAGGACGACCGCCGCGGCGACCACGGTCACGGCGGCGAAGCTGAGGTAGAACGGGCGCGCCGCGGCGAAGCTGTCGTCGAGGTCGGCTTTGCGGCCGGCCGCCTCGGCGATCGAGTAGGCGGTGGAGAGGGGGACGATCGCCGCCGCGAGCAGCGCGGCGCCGAGCAGGCCGAGGCCGAAGAGGGTGGCGGCGGCGTCGCCCGCCAGCGGTTCGAGCCCGCGCGCCGCGTCGCGGGCGTCCTCGACTTCGATCCCGGCGACGTGCAGGGTGGCGGCACAGGCGACGATGACGAAGAGGCCGATCACCCCGGTCAGCACCGCGCCGACGATCACGTCGACCCGCTCGTAGCGCAGGTCCTCCGGCTTCAGCCGCTTGTCGACCGCGTAGGACTGGATGAAGGCGAGGCCCCAGGGCGCCAGCGTGGTGCCGACCGTCGCCACCGCGACCAGCAGGCCCTCGCGGCTCAGCGGCAGTTCGGGGACCACCGCCCCGCGCGCCGCCGCGCCCCAGTCGGGATGGGCGAGGACGCCGGAGACGATGTAGGCGGCGAAGACCGCGCCGAGCGCCAGCAGCACGTGCTCGACCCGGCGGAAGCTCCCCCGCAGGACCAGCGCCGAGACGGCGAGCGCGGCGATCGGCACGCTGACGTAGCGGCTCGTCCCGGTGAGCAGCTGCATCGCCGCCGCCACCCCGGCGAACTCGGCGCAGAGCGTGCCGGTGTTGGCGACCACCAGGGCGGCGAGGACGACGCCGGCGGCGCGCCCGCCGTAGCGCTCCCGGACCAGCGTCAGGAGCCCCTTGCCGGTGACGATCCCGAGCCGCGCGCCGAGCTCGTGGAAGATGATCAGCGCCGCGGTCGAGACGACCAGCACCCAGATCAGCTCGTAGCCGTACTTGGCGCCGAGGATCGAGTAGGTGGTGATCCCGGCCGGATCGTCGTCGGAGAGGCCGGCGAGGAGCCCCGGCCCGAGCACGGCGAGGAGCGCCGTGAACCCGCCCGCCGCGATCAGCCGCCGGCGCCGGCGGACGAGCAGCCCGTGGAGGTGGCGGGTGGGGAAGTGGCGGCGCCCCCGGGGGCGTGGGGCGTCGGGCATCCGCCGATCCTAGGCCGCGGCGCCGCGCCTGCTCCCGGGCGCCGCCGCCGTCCCCGGTTCGGTTTTCCCCCGATGGCCGGGGGCGCGGCCGCGCAATAGCCTGGGCGGATGGGCGCGGCGGCGATCGAGACCGAGGGGCTGAGCAAGCTCTACCCGGGCGGGCACGGGATCGCCGCGGTGACGATGACGGTCGAGGCGGGCGAGGTCTTCGGCTTCCTCGGGCCCAACGGGGCGGGCAAGACGACGACGATCCGCACCCTCCTCGACCTGATCCACCCGACCGCCGGCACGGCGCGCCTGCTCGGCCTCGACAGCCGCCGCGACAGCGTCGCGATCCGCTCCCGGGTCGGCAACCTGCCGGGTGACTTCGGCTTCGGCCGCGAGACCACCGGACGGCGGGCGCTGGCGCTGCTGGCGCGGCTGCGCGGGGCCGGGACGGGACGCGCGGACGAGCTGGCGACCCGCTTCCGCGCCGACCTCGACCGGCCGCTGGGCGAGCTCTCGCGCGGCAACCGCCAGAAGGTCGGGCTGATCCTCGCCGCCTTCCACCGGCCCGAGCTGCTGATCCTCGACGAGCCGACCGGCGGCCTCGACCCGATGATGCAGGAGGAGTTCCTCGCCCTGGTCGGCGAGGAACGCGAGCGCGGCGCCACCGTCTTCCTCTCCTCGCACGAGCTCGACGAGGTCGAGCGGATCTGCGACCGGGTGGGGATGGTGCGCGACGGCAGGCTGATCGCGGTCGAGCGGATCGCCGACCTGCTCGGCCGGGCGCAGCGCCGGGTGACGGTCCGGCTCGACGACGAGGCCGGGATCGAGGACCTGACCCGGCTGCCGGGGGTCACCGACGTGGAGGCGCTCGACGGCGGGGTCAGCTTCCGCTGCGGCGGTGACCTCGACCCGGTGGTGAAGGCGCTCGGCCGCCACCACGTCACCGACCTCGAGGTCTCGCGGCCGAGCCTCGAGGAGGTCTTCATCGGCTACTACGGCGAGGGGGAGGGGACGTGAGGGCGCAGATCGGCGCGCTGCTCGGCTTCCACCTGTACGAGCGCCGCCGCGCGCCGCTCGCCTGGGGGCTGCCGCTGGGCCTGATGTCGGCGTTCATCGTCGCCATCTATCCCTCCGTCCAGAGCGCCCTCGGCAAGGTCGTCGCCCAGTACCCGGAAGGGCTGAAGCAGGCCTTCGGGATCGGCGAGCTCGCCACCGTCGAGCAGTACCTGCACGGCGAGATGCTGAGCCTGATCGTGCCGCTGGCGGTCGGTTACCTCGCCGCCCGGGCGGTGGCGGCCGACCTCACCGGCGCCGCCGAAAGCGGCAGGCTCGAGGTGGTGCTCTCGGCGCCGGTCCGCCGCGCCGCGATCTGCGCCGCCGCCTTCCTCGCCGCCGCGGTCGAGGCCGCCGCCGTCCTCGCCCTGACCCTCGTGCTCAGCCTGCTCGGCAGCCTCGCCGCCGGGGCCGGGCTCGGCTTCGGCCACGCGCTGGCCGGGTTCGCCGCGGTCTGGCCGCTCGCCCTGGTCGCGGCGGGCGCCGTCGTCGTCCTCGCCGGCTTCTCGGCGAAGACCAGCGTGGTGACCGGAGCCGCCGCCGGGTTCCTCGTCGCGATGTACGTGGTCGACCTGATCGGCAAGCTTGACGCCGGGCTCTTCGGCCTCCGCTACGCCTCGATCTTCCGCTACTACGGCGACGCGATCGAAGCGGGGATCGAACCTGTCGCCTTCCTCGGCCTGGCAGCATTCGGGATCCTCCTGACGCTGCTCGGCGCCGCCCTGGTGGAGCGCCGCGACCTCGCGGTGTGACGAGAATCGCGGCCGGGCGGGCGGCGTGATGGCATATTGGGGGCGATGGGCTCCCCCGCGCAAGGTGACCCGGACCACGACGGCGCCCCGCCGTCCGCCGACGTCCGCGCGCGGCGCCTGGTCGAGATCGGCTCCTCGCTCGTCGCCGAGCTCGACCTCGAGGTGGTCCTGCGCCAGGTGGTCGAGGCGGCGCGCGAACTGACCGGGGCCGAGTACGCGGCGCTCGGCGTGCTCGACCCGGAGCGGCGGGAGCTCGAACGCTTCATCTACCTCGGCATCGACGAGGCGACGCGGCGCGCGATCGGGCCGCTGCCGCGCGGCCGCGGGGTGCTCGGCGAGCTGATCCGCGAGCAGGCGCCGCTGCGCCTGCCCGAGGTCGAGCAGCACCCGCACTCCTACGGCTTCCCGCCCGGCCACCCGCCGATGCACACCTTCCTCGGCGTGCCGATCGTGATCCGCGGCGAGGCCTACGGCGACCTGTACATGTGTGAGAAGGCGGGCGGCGCCCAGTTCGACGCGGCCGACGAGGAGGCGGCGGCGACGCTGGCCGGCTGGGCGGCGATCGCGATCGAGAACGCCCGCCTCTACAAGTCCCTCAGCGAGCGGGAGACGGAGCTCTCGCGGGCGCTGCGCCGGGCCGAGTCCTCCGCCGACATCGCCCGCGCGGTCGGCGGCGAGACCGACCTCGCCCGCGTCCTCGGCCTGATCGTGCGCCGCGCCCGCGCCCTGGTCGAGGCGAGGACGGTGCTCGTCCTGATGCGGCGCGGCGAGCGCCTGGTCTTCGCCGGGCACGCCGGCGACGGCAACGACGTCACCGGGCTCTCGGTGCCGGTCGACGACGACGCCGTGCGGGAGGCGATCCGCGACCGGGTGGTCCAGCACCTGCCGCCGGGCTCGCCCGCCTCCGCGGCCCACCTGCGCGAGCGGGTCGGCGCCGAGGCGGCGGTGGTCGTGCCGCTGCTCTTCCGCGGCCGCGCCGTCGGCGCCCTGGTGGCGCTCGACCGCGAGGCCGGGGGCGGCGACTTCGACGCCGAAGACATGGACCTACTGCAGGCCTTCGCGGCGAGCGCCGCGACCGCGATCGGCGCCGCCCAGACCGCCCGCGCCGAGCGCCTCCAGCAGCAGGTCGAGGCCTCCGAGGCGGAGCGGCGGCGCTGGGCGCGGGAGCTCCACGACGGCATCCTGCAGAACCTCGCCGCGGTGCGGATCTCGCTGGCCGCCGCCCTCCAGGGTGCGGGGGAGGGCCGCGCCGCCGCGGTCGAGGCGGCCGCCGAGGGCACGGCCGGGGCGCTCGAGGAGCAGATCACCGAGCTGAGCCGCCTGATCGACGACCTCCGTCCGGCGACCCTGGAGCGGCTGGGCCTGCCGGCGGCGCTGGAGGCGCTGGCCGAGGAGTCGGGCAACCGCGGCGCCTTCACCGTCGACACCGAGGTCGACGTCGACGGGCAGCTGACCAGCGACGAGGAGCGCGGCGTCTACCGACTGGCGCAGGAGGCGCTCACCAACGTGGTCAAGCACTCGGCCGCCGACCGGGCGACCCTCCGCGCCCACTGCGCCGACGGCGTCGCGTCGATCGAGGTCCGCGACGACGGCGCCGGCTTCGACCCCGAGGCCCCCGGCGCGGGCCGCGGCCTCCTCGGCATGCGCGAGCGCGTGGCGATGCTGGGCGGCACGATCGAAATCGACTCCCGCCCCGGCGAGGGCACCCGCGTCGCGGCGACCCTGCCCCTGCGCGGCACCTAGCCGACTACCCCGTCCCCCCGTGAGTTCGCACTTATCGCCGCATAG
>DATJUK010000107.1:0-16734 GCA_035502495.1 Solirubrobacterales bacterium | reverse complement strand
GCCGCCGCGTCCCTCGGGCCCGGGCGCCAGCCGGCCCGGGCCGCGACGCCGCGCCGGCCGGGCGCCGTCCCCGCCGTCGCGCCTGCCCCCGCCGTCGCGCTCGTCCCCGCCGTCGCGCCTGCTCCCACTGTCGCGCCTGCCCCTCGCCGCCTCTCCGCCCACCCGTCGCCCCCGCGACAACGAGGTACTCGCCGATTTCTTTCACGGCCGGACCTTTAGGCCGGCCCACCAAATCTGGACGTATGTCCGTTGAGGGTCCAGCTCGCGGGCTCCAGAATTGTGTAGATGGAATCGGTCCAGGAATTCTTCTTCGATTGGTATCCGGTCTTCGGCGTCCTCTTCATGGCGATGCTGCTGTTCGTGTTCCTGCGGCTGATGCGGAGCACGGTCGGCTCGACCAAGCCGGAGACGGTGAAGGCCACGAAGGGGCGACCGGTCGCCTGGGACGAGGTCCAGGGCGTCGACGCGGCCAAGGACGAGCTCCTCGACGTGGCCGAGTGGCTGCGCGAACCGGAACGCTTCAAGGCGCTGGGCGCGCAGGCGCCGCGCGGCGTCCTCCTCTACGGCCCGCCCGGCACCGGCAAGACGATGCTCGCCCGTGCCGTCGCCGCCCAGGCCAAGTGCGACTTCTTCGCCGCCTCCGGCTCGAGCTTCGTCGAGATGTTCGTCGGGCGCGGCGCCGCCCGCATCCGCCGGCTCTTCAAGGAGGCGCGCAAGTCCGGCCGCGCGGTGATCTTCATCGACGAGCTCGATGCCGTCGGCGGCCACCGCTCCGGCGGCGGCGATGGCGGCACCTCGGAGCGCGAGCAGGCGCTGAACCAGCTGCTGGTCGAGCTCGACGGCTTCGAGAAGAGCCAGGGCACGGTGATCGTGATCGCCGCCTCCAACAACGTCGACAAGCTCGACAAGGCGCTGCTGCGGCCGGGCCGCTTCGACCGCCAGGTGCTGGTCGCGCCGCCCTCGCGCGAGGGCCGCGAGGCGATCCTCCGCGCCCATGCCGAGGGCAAGCCGCTGGCCGCGGACCTCGACCTCACCGACGTCGCCCGCAAGACCACCGGGATGACCGGGGCGCAGCTGGCCAACGCGCTGAACGAGGCGGCGATCATCGCCGGGCGGGCGGGTCGCGAGGCGATCCACCGCGAAGAAGTCGACGAGGCGCTGCTGCGCCAGTCGGTCGGCTCCCAGCAGGCGCGCCGGCTGAGCCTGAAGGAGCGGCGGATCGTCGCCTACCACGAGGCCGGCCACGCGACCTGCCGCAAGCTGCTCGGGCTCGACCCGCCGGAGATCCTCTCGATCGTGCCGCGCGGCCCGGCGCTCGGCTTCGTCGGCCACTCGCCGAGTGAAGACAGCTACCTGAAGTCCCGCGACGAACTGGTCGACGAGGTGGTGACGCTGCTGGGCGGCCGGGCGGCGGAGGAAGAGGTCTTCGGCGAGTCCTACTCGGGGGCGGTCGACGACCTCGCCCGGGTGCACATGGTCTGCAAGCAGATGGTCGGCGAATTCGGCATGGGGGTGGCGATCGACCACGACGGCCCGCCGCCGATCGCGATGCCGACCGGCGACTACGCGGTGTCGGACTCGACCCGTCGCGACGTCGACCTCGCTTCGATGACGCTGGCGCGCGAGGCCTACCGCCGCGCCCGGGCCCTCCTGGCGGCGAACCGCGAGTGCCTCGACGACCTCGCCGAGCAGGCCCTCGCCCGGGAGACGCTGACCCGCGAGGAGCTCGACGAGATCTTCGCCCGCCACACCCTGCGCGGCCTGGTCGACCAGAAGGGCTCGAGCGCCGCCATGGTCGCCCTCTCCCGCCCCTCCCGTCCGTAACACGGCGTTGATGGGCCGAAAAGCGCTCGTATAGAGCGCTTTTCGGCCCATCAACGTCGTGGGGCGGGGAGAATGGGGGGATGGCGGCGGCGGTGAGATGGTGGTCGATGCGGGCGGCGCAGAATCTGAAGGCGGCGACCTATACGTGCCCGTTTTGCGGGAGGCACCTGGCTTCGATGTCGGAGCACGTGCTGATCGCGCCGGAGGACGACCGCTCGAAGCGACGGCACGCGCACATGGAGTGCGTGCGCGAGGCGCGCCAGGCGGGGAAGCTGCCGACGCGCGACGAGTGGCTCGCGGCCGAGCGCGGGCCGCGGCCGAGCCTCGGCGAGCGCTTGCGAGGGCTGCTGCCGGGTAGGAGGTCGGAGCAGTGAAGACGATCCGCATCCTCCTCCCCACGGCCCTGTCGATCCTCGCCCTCGCCGCCGTGGTCGCGGCGTCCGCCGGGGCCGCCGCCGATCCGGTGCTCGGCGCCAGATCCTTCGCGGCGCCCGCCGGCGAAGGCTTCGGCACCGCCGAACCGAGCACGATCTTCAACGGCGGCGACCCGAGCGGCGAGGTCACCAGGATCCGCTGGAGCGGCTGGGGCGACCCGACCGCGATCGGCTACGGGCTCAACCCGATCTTCAAGCCGGGCGGCGGCTACTACCGCAAGCCGGCGAGGATCGAGCTGCGCGCGACCGGGCTCGGCAAGTGCGGCTCCCGGCGCGCCTACACGAGGCTCGAAGCGCGAGTCCCAAAGCACCCGGGTGGGAAGCTCGGCAAGTGGTTCTCCTGGGCCGGGGCGAAGACGATCTGCAAGCCGCCCTACTGAGGCGCGGGCGGGCCGCCATGCGCCGCGATCACCCGGTCCGCCCAAGGCTTCGCGCGCGCCGGGACGAGGCGGCCGAGGGTGCCGCGATGGTCGGCGACCCAGCGGTAGCCGCGTTCGGCGGCGCGCGGAAAGCGGGCGAAGAGGGACGCGGGGACGCGGCCGCCGGGGAGCAGGGACAGGGCCGGGGCGAGCGCCGCGCCGGCGCTGAACCGGGGCGGGCCGGGCGCCGCGCCGGCGCTGAATCGGGGCGGGCCGGGCGCCGCGCCCTGGTCGAGGACCAGGTGCCAGGAGGCGGCGCGTTCCTCGGGGCCGAGGTCGGCGAGGAGGCGATCGGCCTCGGGGCTCCCGAGGGGGAGCGGGCGGAGCGCCCCGGGCGTCGCCGACCCTCCCCACCTCGATCGCCGGTGAGGTGGGGAAGGTCGGCCGCGCCGGACGGCTTCCCGCCGCTCCCTTTCGGGTCGGTCCCAGATGAGGAGCAGCGCCAGGCTGAAGCGGCAGAAGCCGCAGTCGGGGTCATAGACGACGATGGCCACGCACCGAGGTTAGGGCGATGAGGCTCCCGCGCCGGCGGACCCGGCCGGCGGTCATCCCCGGGGCGGAGATCGGCAGGCCGACCGACGAGACGACGCTGGACGAGGCGACGGGCGCGGTCAAGTCGCGGCAGGCCGCCGACATCGTGCTGCCCGCCGAGGCGATCGCGGGGATCTGGACCCCCGAACACCTGGAGCGGGTCGCGCGCACCTACTGGGCGACGCTGCGGCGCTTCACGCTGGGGCTGGTCCGGGTCGACTACACGCCGACCGAGCGGGCCGTGGTCCTGCTCGTGCCGCAGCTGCGGCTGCTCACCTTCAGGGCGCCCGAATACGAGATGGACCGCTGCCGGGGGATCGTCCGGTGGCGGATCGAGAAGGGGCTCCTGGTCTCGGCGCGAGGGCGAGGCGGCGACGGCTACCTGGAGATCGAGATCCGCCGCCATGACGGACCGGCGGGAAAGGTGACGCTGAACGTCGGCGTCGAGGTCGCCAACTACTACCCGACCCTCGGCGGCCTGTCGCGCTGGATCTACGCCAACACCCAGTCGCGGATCCACGTGATCGCCTGCAACTTCTTCCTCCGCCGGCTGGTGCGCCGGGACCTGGCGACGTCGCGAGTGGGCCACTTCGCCGGCCCCGCCTCGCCGGACCAGGCCCCGGACCCGACCTGACCCGCCCCTGCGGTCAGCGGAGACGCGGGTCAGGTCGACCGCGCGGGCGGAGCCGGGCGCTGGTCTCGGCTGGCCGGAGCCCAGGTGGGCTGGGCTAGGGCCGCCGGGGTGGGCTGGGCCGGAGCCGGGGTGGGCTGGGGCCGGAGCCGGGGCTGGATCTGGGACCGGAGACAGACGTGGGCCGGGCGCTGCGCCTGGCGGACGCGGGGCGCGACCGCGGCGCGCGCGGGACGGGTCACGGCGTGCGCAGGGCGGGTCACGGCGTGCGCAGGGCGGGTCGCGACGTGCGCGGGACGGGTCGCGGCGGACAGGGGACGCGCCGGGCGGGGCGCGGCGGAGAATGGACTGCACGGGGCGGACCTGGCGGAGCTGGACAGCGCGGGGCGGGACCTGGCGGAGAATGGACTCGCGGGGGCGGGACCTGGCGGAGAATGGACTCGCGGTGGGCGGGGTTGCATCGCTTATTAGTCGCTGCTAAGTTCTTTCCTTAGTCGCCGCTACTAACTAGGGAAGGGACTCGCCGATGGAAACGCAAGCGCATGGGAAAGGGAGGCTTTGGACGCTCGTCCTGGTCTCCGTGGGGCTGTTCATGGTCGTGCTCGACAACCTGGTCGTGAACGTCGCCCTCCCCTCCATCCACAACGACTTCGGGGCCTCGGTGCAGGCGCTGGAGTGGACCGTCAACGCTTACGTCCTCGCCTACGGGGTGATGCTCTTGACCGGCGCCGCGCTCGGTGACCGGTTCGGCCGCCGGCGCATGTTCGTCTCCGGCATCTCGCTCTTCACCGTCGCCTCGGCGGCCGCCGCGCTCGCCCCCAGCGCCGACCTCCTGATCGCCGCCCGGGCCATCCAGGGCATCGGCGCGGCGATCGTCACCCCGCTCACCCTGACCCTCCTCGCCGACGCTTTCCCGCCCGAAAAACGGGGCATCGCGCTCGGCGTCTGGTCCGGCATCAGCGGCATCGCCGTCGCCATCGGCCCGCTCGTCGGCGGCGCCGTGATCGAGCTCGCCGACTGGCACTGGATCTTCTGGATCAACGTCCCGATCGGCCTCCTGCTCGCCCCGGTCGCGGCGCGCAAACTGGAGGAGAGCTACGGCCCCAAGGTCCCGCTCGACCTGCCCGGCCTCGGCCTCGCCTCGAGTGGCCTCTTCGGCCTCGTCTACGGCCTCGTCCGCGCCCAGACGATCGGCTGGACCGCCCCCGAGGTGCTGATCAGCCTCGGCGCCGGCCTCGTCCTGCTCGCCGCCTTCGTCCGCCAGGAGCTGCGCACCGAGGCGCCGATGCTGCCGATGCAGTTCTTCGCCAAGCGCAGCTTCGCGGTCACCAACGTGGTCTCGATGGCGATGTACTTCGGCATGTTCGGCTCGATCTTCTTCCTCAGCCAGTTCATGCAGAACGTGCTCGGCAACACGCCACTGCAGGCGGGCCTGAAGCTGCTGGTGTGGACCGGGGCGACGATGATCGTGGCGCCGCTGGCCGGCGTCTTCAGCGAAAAATTCGGCCCCCGCTGGTTCATGGTCGGCGGCGTCTCCCTGCAGGCGATCGCGCTCGGCTGGCTCGCCACCGAGGCCTCGACGACGATGGGCTACGGCGAGATGATCGTCCCCTTCGTCCTCGCCGGCTCCGGCATGGCGCTGGTCTTCGCCCCCTCGGCGAGCGCGATCCTCAACTCGGTCCGCGTCGACCAGGCCGGCCAGGCCTCCGGCGCCACCAACGCGATCCGCGAGCTCGGCGGCACCTTCGGCATCGCCGTCCTCGCCACCGTGTTCAGCGGCGCCGGCGCCTACACCACCCCGCAGGCGTTCGTCGACGGGCTCGTCCCCGCCCTCTGGGTCGGGGTCGCGGTGCTCGCCTTCGGCGCGATCGTCGCCGCGGTGCTGCCGTTCGGCGGCAAGGCGACCGCCGTGGAGGACGCGGAATACGAGGAGTTGCGGGAGGAGCGCGCCGCGCGGGCCTCCCATCCCCTCCCCGCGGCGAACTAAGGTAGGCAGGTGGCGGCAGACACCAAAACGGCGCCTCGCAGGCGCGTCCCGGCGGCCGAGCGCCGGGACGCGCTGATCGAGGCCGCCGTCCACCACTTCGCCCACGGCGGGCTGCAGGGGACGAAGGTCGCGGCGATCGCCGCCGACGTCGGCGTCGCCCAGCCCTACGTCTTCTCCCTCTTCCCGACCAAGCGCGACCTCTTCCTCGCCGCGGTCGGACGCTGCTTCGAGAAGGTCTCGACGCTGTTCGAGGAAGCGGCCGAGCAGTTCGACCGGGCGGGTCCGCAGGAACCCGAAGAAGACAAGCTGAAGGCGATCGGCCACGCCTACATGGGCGCGATGGCCGACCACCCCGACCGCCTCCTCCTCCAGCTCCAGGCCTACGCGGCCTGCGGCGACGACGAGGGGATCCAGACCGCCGTGCGCCACAACTACGCGCGGCTGGTCCAGCTGGCCCGCGAGCTCACCGGCGAGGCCGACGAACGCCTCGACCAGTTCTTCCAGATGGGCATGTGGTGCAACGTGGCGGCAGCCCTCGGGATCGAGGACTTCTCCGCCGAATCGGGCTGGGTCGAGCGCTCACTCACCGACTGACGGCGTTGATGGGCCGAAAAGCGCTGACATAGAGCGCTTTTCGGCCCATCAACGGCTAGACCGGGAGGGGCTCGGTGGTGCGGAGGAGGCCGCGGGCGCGGAGGACGGGGAGCAGGCCCTCGCCGACGCGGTAGGCCTCCTCCAGGTGGGGATAGCCGGAGAGGATGAACTCGTCGATGCCGAGGTCGTGGTACTCGGCGATCCGGTCGGCGACTTCCTCGTGCGAGCCGACCAGCGCGGTGCCGGCGCCGCCGCGCACCAACCCGATCCCGGCCCAGAGGTTGGGCGCCACCTCGAGCTGGTCGGTGCGCCCGCCGTGCAGCTCGGTCATCCGCCGCTGGCCCTCCGATTCGGAGACCCGCTGGATCGACTGCGCTTGGGCGATCTGCTCGTCGGAGAGCCCGGCCAGCATGCGATCGGCCACCGCCCACGCCTCCGCGGCGGTGTCCCGCGTGATCACGTGGAGGCGGATGCCGAAGCCGAGCTCCCGCCCCTCGCGCTCGCCCGCCTCGCGCACCGCGTCGAGCTTCGCCGCCACCGCCGCGGGCGGCTCGCCCCAGGTGAGGAAGACGTCGGCGCGCCGGGCGGCGACCTCGATCGCGGCGCGGGAGGACCCGCCCAGGTAGACGGTCGGCCAGGCGGGCGGGTCGAGCAGCCGCGCGCCGGTGATCGCGTACCACTCGCCGGAGAAGTCGACCTCCTCGCCGCTCCACAGCTCGCGCACGATCGCCAGGAACTCGTCGGCGCGGGCGTAGCGGGAGTCCTTGCCGATCGTGTCGCCGTAGCGATGCTGCTCGACCTGGTCGCCGCCGACCACCACGTTCAGCAGCAGCCGCCCGCCGGACAGCCGCTGGTAGGTCGCCGCCGCCTGCGCCGCCAGGGTCGGCGACTGCAGGCCGGGACGGAAGGCGACCAGGTACTTGAAGTCGCGCGTGTGCTGGGTCAGCGCCGCGGTGATCACCCAGGCCTCCTCGCACCAGGAGCTGGTCGGGGTCAGCGCCGCCTCGAAGCCCATCGCCTCGGCGGCGCGGGCGACCTGCGACATGTAGGCGAGGTCGCCCTTGCGGGCGTTCGTCGCCGCGTCGTCGATCCGCGCCCCGTGCGCGCCGACCGCGTTGCCGAGGCTGAGGTCGGTGTGGGAGTCGCCGTTGGTCGGCAGGAACCAGTGCAGGCGGACCGGCATCGTCCCTCCTCAGGCCGCCGCGGGCTGGGCCGGCGCCCCGCTCGTCGCCGCCCGCGCGGCCAGGCCGGCCGCCGGGCGGTCAGCCGCGCCCGCGCCGCCGAGCCGCTCGCGCCGGGTCCGCCCGCCGGGATGGGACCCCGGCAGCCGCGCCTCCGCCCCGCCGTCGGCGAGCTTCTCGCGCAGCGTCCCCTCCGCGTACTCGCTCTGCATCAGGCCGCGCCGCTGCAGCTCCGGCACCGCCCCGTCGATGAAGTCGGCGAACGAGCCCGGGGTCACGTAGTAGGGCATGTTGATCCCGCCGACGCCGGCCTCGGCCCACTCCTCGAGCCGGTCGGCGATCTGCTCCGGCGTCCCCACCACCCGGTTCATCGAGCGGTTGGCGAGCAGGTCGCCGAAGGTCCAGGTCTGGTCCGGGGCGGAGTCGATCAGGCCCTTGACGATCCCCTGCGTGTTGTACTCGGAGATCTCGCCGACCGGGGTGTCGAGCCCGATCGCGGCGAAGTCGACGCCCATCGCGCCGCCCATGTGGGCGGCGTAGCCGCGCGCGCTCTGGGTCGCGTCGAACTCGGCCGCCTTGGCCCGCGCCTCCGCCTCGGTGCCGCCGACGATGAACGACATCCCCTCGAAGAAGACGATGTCCTCGCCGTCGCGGCCGAGCGCCTCGGCCCGCCCGCGGATGTCCTCGATCGTGATCCGCGCCGCGTCGGGGGTGCGGGCGATGATGAAGATCGCCTCCGCGTTGCGGGCGGCGAAGTCCCGCCCCCACTCCGAGGTCCCGGCCTGGAACAGCACCGGCGTGCGCTGCGGCGAGGGCTCGGCCAGGTGCGGCCCGGGGACGTCCGGATAGAACTCGCCGCGGTGGTCGATGTCGTGGATCTTCGCCGGGTCGGCGTAGATGCCGCGCTCGGTGTCGCGGATCACCGCGTCGTCCTCCCAGCTCCCCTCGAGCAGCTTGTAGATCACCTGCATGTACTCCTCGGCGCGCCGGTAGCGGTCCTCGTGCGAGGGCAGCCCGCCGTAGCCGAGGTTGCGCGCCGCGTCGGGCAGGTAGGAGGTGACGATGTTCCAGCCGACCCGCCCCTTGGTCAGGTGATCGAGGGTGGAGAGCCGGCGGGCGAAGTTGAACGGCTGCTCCTGCAGCACCGACTGGGTGAAGGCGAAGCCGAGGTTCTCGGTCGCCGCCGCCATCGCCGGGATCAGCAGCGAGGGATCGTTGACCGGCGTCTGCAGGCCCTCTTCGACCGCCGCGTCGCGGTTGCCGCCGTAGGCGGCGTAGGTGCCGACCACGTCGGCGAGGAAGAGGGCGTCGAACTTGCCCCGCTCGAGCAGCCTGGCGAGCTCGATCCAGGCGTCGAGGTCGGTGTAGTCGACCGAGCGCGAGTCCGGCCGCGTCCACTGGCCGTGGTGGATGTGGGAGACGCAGTTCATCGAGAAGGCGTTGAAGCGGAGGCGGGGCATCTTGGGAGGTCCTTCCTGGTGGGGCGGTGTGCGGTCGGGGTGCGGGGTCAGATCAGCGGGTTCTCGGGGCCGGGCAGGACGCCGTCGAGCCGGTAGCGGCCGAGGTGCACGTGCTTCCAGCGGGTCGGGTCGTGCAGGGTGTGGGTGCGGGCGTTCCGCCAGTGGCGGTCGAGGCCCCAGCGGGCGTCGGCGGCCGAGGAGCCGAGCGGGTCGAGCGCCTCGGAGGCGACCTCGAGCGCGGTCTCGGCGCCGCAGGCGCGGGCGGCGGCGACGCCGATGCGGGCGGCGTCGATCAGCTCCGGGGTGGGATCCGCGCCGGCCGCGTCGAGCTGCTGCGCGGCGGTGGCGAGGAGCGCCTCGGCCGCCTTCACCGCGACCTCGAGCCGGCCGAAGTGGGCGACCACGTAGGGCTCCTCGGCGGGCCGCTCGACCGCGGCCTCGAACCAGACCCGGCTGTGGGCGCCGAGGTGGCGGGCGGCCTCGTCGAGCGCCCCGCGGGCGATGCCGACGTCGACCGCCGCGTGCAGGATCTGGCCGAAGGCGGCGAAGGTGTCGGCGGGCTTCTCGGCCGGGAAGCGCAGCACCCAGCGGGGATGGACCTCGACGTCGTCCAGGTTGGTCGTGCCGCTGATCGTCGCCCGCTGGCCGAAGGCGGTCCAGTCCTGGTCGACCTCGAGCCCCTCGGTGTCGCGGGGCAGGAAGACAAAGGCGAGCGCGTCCTTGCCCGGTGGCGGCGCGAGCGCGTCGGGCGTCTCGTCGCGCGCCAGCACCGGCACCCACTGCGCGGTCAGCGCCCCGGTCGAGTAGTACTTGCGCCCCTCCAGGCGCAGGCCGCGATCGGTGGCGCGCAGCGTCGTCCGGGTGTCCAGCGGGTGCTTGCCGCCGCGCTCCGACCAGGCGTTGCCGAAGCGGGCGCCGCGCACGACCTCGCCGAGCAGGAGCTCCTTCTGGGCGACGTCGCCGTAGCGGACCAGCGCGTCGACCAGCATGTAGTGGTTCTGCGGCACCTGGCCGATCGCCGGGTCGGCGGCGGCGATGATGCGCATCGCCTCGACGATCGTCGCCACGCCCGCGCCGGCGCCGCCGCGCTCGACCGGCACGCCGAGGGCGAGCAGGCCGGTGCGCCCGAGCGCCTCCAGCTCGGCCACCGGCACGCGCCGTTCGGCGTCGCGCTCGACCGCGCCCGTGGCGACCTCGGCGGCGAAGGCGCGCGCCGCGGCCAGCGCCTCGGTCGCGGTCGCCAAGCGGGCCGCGGTGGGGGGAGCCGCGACGCTCACTTGGCGACCTCGGTCGGGATGACGTATGGGCTCGCGCCGCTGCTCGCCCGCGCGCTCACGCCGCCAGCTCCTCGGTGATCGGCGGGCCCGCGGTCCGCGGCGGCCGGCCGAACGGGCGCGGGCCGGTCGGCTCGGGCCGCTCCAGCACCGGCAGCGAGGCGACCAGCTTGCGCGTGTAGGGATGGTGCGGGCGCAGCAGCACGTCGTCGGCGTCGCCGAACTCGACCACCTTGCCGTCGCTCATCACCAGCACCCGGTCGGAGATGTGGTGGATCACGCCGAGGTCGTGGGAGATGAACAGGTAGCTGACGTTCAGCTCCTGCTGCAGGTCGGCGAGCAGGTCGAGCACCTGGGCCTGGATCGAGACGTCGAGCGCCGAGACCGGCTCGTCGCAGACGATCACCCGCGGCTGCGGGCCGAGCGCCCGGGCGATCGCGACCCGCTGGCGCTGGCCGCCGGAGAGCTGCAGCGGCCGGCGGCCGAGGTGCGCAGGCTCGAGCCCGACCATCTCCAGCAGCTCGGCGATCCGGGTCCGCCGCGCCACCTTGTCGTCGTACCCCTCGCCGAGCGCGTCGAGCATGATCTGCTCGACCGTCCAGCGCGGGTCGAAGGAGCTGAGCGGGTCCTGGTAGATGACCGAGATGTCGGCGCGGCGCCGGCGGCGCACCCGCTCCGGCAGGCCCGACCACTCCTCGCCCGCCAGGGTGACGCCGCCGCCATCGGGGTCGAGCAGGGCGAGCGCCAGGCGCGCGGTCGTCGTCTTGCCGGAGCCCGACTCGCCGACGATCCCCAGCGTCTCCCCCTGGCGCAGCTCGAAGGAGACGTCGTCGACGACGGTGCGGTCGTGGCCGTCGGGGCCGCGAAAGTGCTTGAACAGGCGCTCCGCCTTCAGCACCGGCTCGTCGCTCGCCTCGTAGGCCCGCGCCTCCCCGAGCGAGGCGCGCCGGACCACCGGCGAGAGCCGCGCGCCGCGCGAGTCGGCGCTCGGGATCGCCTCGATCAGCCGCTGCGTGTAGGGGTGCTCGGGGCGGGCGAAGAGCTGCGCCGCGGGCGCGTACTCGAGCAGCTCGCCGTCGAACATCACCGCCACCGTGTCGGCGAGCTGGGAGACGACGGCGAGGTCGTGGCTGATCAGGATCAGCGCTTTGCCCCGCGCCTTCGCCTGCTGCAGCTGCTCCAGCACCTGGGCCTGCACGGTCATGTCGAGGGCGGTGGTCGGCTCGTCGGCGATGATCAGCTGCGGGTCCATCGCGATCGCCGCGGCGATCAGGGCGCGCTGGCGCAGGCCGCCGGAGAGCTCGTAGGGTCGCTGGCGCGCCCGCACCGCGGGCTCCGGGATGCCGACCAGCTCCATCAGCTCGAGCACCCGCGCCCGGCGCTCGGCCTTCGAGCCCCAACCGTGCAGGCGCAGCGCCTCGTCGATCTCCTTGCCCACCGGCCGCAGCTGGTCGAGCGAGACGAGCGCGTCCTGGAGGATGAAGCCGATGTCGCGGCCGCGCAGCCCGCGCCAGTCGCGGTCCTTGAAGGCGAGCAGGTCACGGCCGGCGAACTCGAGCCGCTCGGCGCCGACGTGGGACCGGCCGCCGGTCAGCCCGACCAGGGTGCGGGCGGTGACGCTCTTGCCCGAGCCCGACTCGCCGACGATCGCCAGGCACTCGCCCGGGGCGAGGGAGAAGGAGACGCCGTGGACGACCTCGGTGAGGTCGCGCTGCTCGCCGAAGCCGACGCGCAGGTTCTCGACTCGCAGCAGATCGTGGTCGGGATCGGCGGGACGGAGGCCGCCCTTCGCGATCGGGGTGGGAGCGGTGGTCATCGGTTGACTCCTCCTTCGAGGCGTTGTTGCAGGTGGCGGCCGAGCGTGGTCAGGGAGAGCGAGAAGACGACGATCGCCAGTCCCGGCATCACCTCCAGCCACCAGGCCTGGGTGATGTAGTTGCGCCCGGCGTTCAGCAGGGCTCCCCACTCCGGCGAGGGCGGCGGCACGCCGAGGCCGAGGAAGGCGATCCCCGAGGCCCAGACGATCGACTGGCCGACGCCGAGCGTCATCACCACGACCAGCGGCCGCATCGCGTTGGGGAAGATGTGGCGGCGCACGATCGAGCCGTAGGGATGGCCGAGCGCCCGGGCCGCCTCGACGTAGCCGGAGTCCCGCACGGCGAGCACCTGGCCGCGCACCATGCGCGCGTAGCCGGGGGCGGTGCCGAGGCCGACGGCGACGATCTCGGTGGTCACGCTGGGGCCGAAGACGGCGACGAAGAGCAGGGCGAGCAGCAGGATCGGGAAGGCGAACATCACCTCCACCCCGCGGCTGATGATCCCGTCGACCCACTTGTTGCCGAGGCCGGCGAGGACGCCGAGCAGGATCGCGATGCCCATCCCGAGGGCGGTGGCGCCGAGCCCGATCAGGAGCGACTCGCGGGCGCCGTAGATGATCCGCGCGTAGAGGTCGCGGCCCGACTGGTCGGTGCCCATGATGTGGGACCAGGAGGGCGACTGCAGCGTTTCCTCCAGGTTGACTGCGTAGGGGTCGTGGCCGGTGAGCAGCGAGGGCACGATCATCGCGACGACGAAGAAGGCGACGACGAGGCCGGCCAGGGCGACGCCGGGGCGGATGCCGCGCACCCAGTCGGGGACGGAGACGCGCGGGCGCGCCGATCCGGGGGCGCCGCCAGGCGCACCCGGGCGGCCGATGTCCGCGCCGGCCGCCTGCGGGGTGGCGCTCATCCGCGCAACCTCGGATCGACGATCGCGTAGGCGATGTCGACGAGGATGTTGGCGACCACGTAGATGAAGGCGACCAGCATCACCACGCCGGAGACCAGCGGCACGTCGCGGTGTTCGGCGGCGCCGACGATCATCTGGCCGATGCCGGGCCGGGCGAAGACCGTCTCGACGATCACCGCACCGGAGATCAGGGCGCCGAGCGCCCAGCCGGAGAGGGTGATCGCGGGCAGCACCGAGTGGCGCAGGACGTGCTTGAAGCGGACCGCGAGGTCGCCCATGCCGCGCGCCCGCGCCGAGGTGACGAAGGGCTGGTCGAGCACCTTCTCGAACTCGTCGCGGGTGACCTGGCCGATGAACCCGGCGAGCGGGATCGCCAGGGTCAGGGCCGGCAGCACCAGGCCCTCGATCGAGGTCCCGCCCTGGACCGGGAAGACCTTCAGTTCGATCGCGAAGACGACCAGCAGGATCACCCCGAGCCAGTAGTAGGGCAGGCCGGCGCTGAAGATCTCCCAGCCGGAGCCGAGGGCGGAGACCGCCTTTCTTCGTCGCGAGGTGAAGAGGATCGTCGCCAGGGCGAGGAGCCAGGCGAGCGCCAGCGCGGTGACCGTGAGGACGAGGGTCGGGCCGACCTGTTCGCCGATGATCGAGGTCACCGACTTGTGCTGGGTGTAGGACTTGCCCAGGTCACCGTGGGCGAGGTCCTTGATGTAGTCCCAGTACCGGGTCATCACCGGCTGGTCGAGGCCGTACTTGGCTTCGGTGGGGGCGAGCTGCGCGGCGGTGTAGCTCTGCTGGTTGCCGGTCTGCTCGTTCATGATCAGCGTCGCCTGGTTCCCCGGCAGCAGCTGCTGGACGAAGAAGACGAAGGTCGCCGCCGCCCAGAGGACGAAGATCGCCCCGAGGATCCGCCAGGCGATCCGTTTCAGCCACGGGGCACGGCGCGGCTTGACGCCGATCGCCGTGGTCCCCGTGGGCTCCGCGTAGGTGGCCATCGTCAGCTCTGACCCTCGAAGTAGGCGTCGGAGAAGACGGGCTCACCCTGGGAGGCCTCGAGCCATACGCCTTTCAGGTTCGGTTCCACCGCCAGGGTGGTTTCCTGGGTGTAGACGCCGACCACCGCCGCCACTTTCTTGGTGACGATTTCCTGCGCCTCGCCGTAGTACTTGTCTTTGTCGGCTTCGGTGAAGGAGGCGTTGCCCTTTTCGATCAGGCTGATCAGGTGCGGGTCGTTGTAGAACGGGTTGTTGTAGGCGTTCGGTTCCTTGCCGTTCCAGGGCCGCCAGGTGATCAGCATCACGCCCGCGGTGGGCGAGGTCCAGTAGCCGATCGTCGCGTCGTAGGAGGTCGGCTTGGTGTACTCGGCGGCGAACAGTTCGGCGAAGGCGAGCGGTTTCAGCGTCACGTCGAAGCCGACTTCCTTCCACTGGGCCTGGAGGTCCTGGAGGACGGTGGCGCCTTCGTTGGTGATGATCGAGTTGGCGCCGTAGATCAGCAGGATGTCGAGCGGCTTGCCGTCTTTTTCACGGACGCCGTCGGCGTTCTTCTTCCAGCCGGCCTGGTCGAGGAGCTGTTCCGCCTTCTGCGGGTCGTAGGGCCAGGTGTCTTCCAGGTCGGGGTTGAAGTTCGGCGTCGTCTGGCTGAGGGCGCCGTTGCCGTTGTAGGGGGTCTTGCCTTCGAAGGCGCTTTCGACGGCGGCCTTGCGGTCGGCGCCGTAGGCGAACGCTTCGCGCACCTTCTGGTCCTTGAAGGGTCCGTTGATCGTGTTCAGGTCGAGCGTGTCGGGGCGGCCCGGGGTGATGTACTGCTGCACTTCGTATTCGTTCTGCGCCGTCGCCCAGTCGGGGCCGGGGACGTCGTAGATCACGTTCGACTGGCCGGTGGTCAGCGAGCCGTAGCGGGTGGTCGGGTCGTCGACGTAGCTCCAGATCAGCTTTTCGGCGTACGCAGGGCCCTGGTGGATCGCGTTCTGCGGTGCCGAGTCGTAGTTGTCGTTGCGGACGAAGGTGATGTTCTGGCCGTGCGTCCACTTCTGCACGATGAACGGGCCGCTGCCGACCGGTTCGTTGCAGACGGCTTCCGCCCCGCCCTTGTAGGTGCTCGGCGAGAGGATTCCGAAGTACCCCTGCGAGATCACCGGCAGCAGCGGCGCGTACGGTTTCGAGAGAGTGAGCTGGAAGGTAGTCGGATTGATGACCTTGGCCGACTTGAAGTATTCGCCGATGTAGGTCTGGACCGTCGGGTTCAGCGTTTCCGGGTTCAGCCAGGCGTAGAAGTTGTCCACCACCGCTTTCGCGTCGAGCGGTTCGCCGTTGGTGAATTTGACCCCCGGCTTCAGGGTGAAGGTCCAGGTGAGGTGGTCGGGCGAGGTCTTCCACGAGGTCGCCAGCCAGGGGACGATCTTGCCGCCCTTCGTCTCCGAGACGAGGTTGTCGGCGTACTGGCGCTCGATGTAGGCCTCCTGGATCCAGCCGCCGGTGAGGCACGGCGTTTCCATCTCGTGCGCGTACCTGATCGTGCCGCCCGACTTCGGCGTGCCGGTCGGCTTGGTCGCCCCTTCGGTGCCGACCACGTTGCCGGAGGCCGCGGTGGCGCCGGGAACGGAGGACGAGCCGTCCGTCGCGCCTCCCGCCCCGGTGGCCGACGACCCGCCGCAGGCGGAGAGCCCGACGGCCAAGGCGAGCGCCACGGCTGCCGCCGCCAACACCGTCAGGTGGGTACGCAGCGCCCGCGGCGACGCATTCGGATGGACGAGGACGGGGAGCTTTCGTTCTTTCTTTCTCATCTTGACCCCCAAACTAGATTAAGTTGACCAAGTAAGTCTTAAATGGCCGCCAGGTGTACCCGGTTGGGGAAACGCGGTGTCAGCGCCCCCATCGCGACAACCCCAGCGCCCTCGGCCCGGCGATCGTCTGCCCGCCGCCACCCGCCCGCGTCCCTCGCCGTCCTGCGCGCCGGCTACCCCATCCAGATCACCGACCCACAACAAGCGACCGACGCCCACACCGCCCCACGCCTCCCGTCGCTTGGTCCCCCGCGGTCGCCCTGGCGACCTCGGGGGACCAAGCGACGCGCCCGCCACGGGGGACGCATGTGGACCGACCCATGCGCCCGCCCCGTGCGTTCGCACTTATGACCGCCATGCGGTCCTAAGTGCGAACGCACGGGGGCGGGGGAAGGGACGGCGAGGGACCCGGCCCTCTCGGCGGCGACCCGGGCGGGCTGAGGCCGCCGCCGAGAGGGCCGGGACGGGAGCCTTCGGGTAGGGATCCTCACGGCACGGGCGTCGGTGAGGAAGATGCCTCGATCCCGGATGCTCAGGAACCTCTGTGGAACATTTCGGTTGCCTGGCAACCGAAATGTTCCACAGAGGTTCCTGATCGATCCGTCTCCGGGATCTCGGTGACCACCTCTTCCCCCGGTGCCTCCCGTCACGATCCACGCCGCCCACGCCCGCCGCGCCCGGACCCTTGCCCGTCTCTCCGGGCCGGCCCGTGGCGGGTGGACTCTCGAGGGGCGTACGTGAGGATGCGGGGCGCGCCTTCGGCACGAAGGCGCGCACCTTTTATCCGTGACGAAGACGTGAGGGCACCCTGTGTACGCCAGGGCGACCTCGGGTTCCCGAAGGAGGACCTGACCGGTGGAGACGTCACCGGGGTCCGCCGCGACGCGCAC
>DATJUK010000106.1:0-15335 GCA_035502495.1 Solirubrobacterales bacterium | reverse complement strand
GCACAGGGCATGATGTGGCATACATAGCTCGGAGGTCCGATGACACCCTCTTCAGAAAGCAGATGCTCTTGAAGTCAGCGAAGTCAGCAGCGCCGCGCGTCGAGGTTCCGCCTGCCGAGCCTGGGGCGGCACGGTGACCGCGATCCTCAACCCGACCACCGGGCGGCAGCTGCGGGAGGTTCCCGACAGCACGCCGGCCGAGGTGGACGCCGCCTTCGAGGCGGCGCGGGCCGGGCTGGCGGAGTGGAAGGCGCTGGCGGCCACCGAGCGGGGCGCCATGCTGATGCGGGTCGCCGACGCGATGGAGCGGCGGGCCGACGAGTTCGCGCGGATCGAGAGCGAGAACATGGGCATGCCGCTGGCCGGCACGCGCGCGATGACGCTGCGCGCCGCGGGCACCTTCCGCTACTTCGGCGGCTATGCCGACAAGCTGGGCGGGGAGACGATCCCGGTCGCCGGGCCGTACCACACCTACACCCGGCGGGAGCCGCACGGCGTGGTGGTGGCGATCGTGCCCTGGAACGCCCCCCTCATCTTCGCGACGAAGAAGATGGCGCCGGCGCTGGCCTTCGGCAACGCCTGCCTGCTCAAGCCGGCGCAGGAGTCGCCGCTCACCGCGCTGCTGCTGGGCGAGCTGCTCGCCGAAGTCGGGCTGCCCGCGGGCCTGGCGCGGGTGCTCACGGGCGGTCGCGCGGTGGGCGAACAGCTGGTCGGCGACCCACGCGCCGACTTCGTCATCTTCACCGGCTCGCACCTCGGCGGGAAGGCGGTCGCCGCGGCCGCCGCGCGCAACCTCACCCCGGTGGCCCTGGAGCTGGGCGGGAAGTCGCCCCAGCTCGTCTTCGCCGACGCCGACCTCGACGCCGCCCTCGACGGCGTCGTCGCCGGGATCTTCGGCGAGTGCGGCCAGATGTGCATCGCGGGCTCGCGGGTGCTGGTCGACGAGCGGATCGCCGACCGCTTCGTCGCCGAGCTGGTCGAGCGCACCCGGGCGCTGCGGGTCGGCGATCCGCTCCAGGAGGGCATCCAGGTGGGACCGCAGACGACGGCCACCCAGCGCGACAAGACCGTGGCGATGATCGAGCGGGCGCGCTCCGAAGGCGCCGTCGTCGCCGCGGCGGCGGAGCTGCCCACGGACCCCGAGCTGAGCGGCGGCTACTTCGTCGCCCCCACCCTCTTCACCGACGTCGCGCCGGAGCTCGAGATCGCGCGCGAGGAGGTCTTCGGCCCGGTGCTGGTCGCCGCCACCTTCGCCGACGAGGAGGAGGCGGTGAGGCTGGCCAACGACACCCCGTTCGGGCTCTCGGCGGGCGTCTGGACCACCAGCGCCGCGCGCGCCCACCGGGTCGCGGCGGCGATCGACGCCGGCACGATCTGGCTCAACACCTACGCCGCGATCTCCGACCTGGTCCCCTTCGGCGGCATCGGGCTCTCCGGGCACGGGCGCGAGGGCGGATCCTCCGCCGCGCAGCTGTACACGCGCGTGAAGAGCGTCTGGACCGCCTTGACCGACGGCCTGCCGCCGGGCGTCGCCCTCTGATGCGCTCGGCCGACGTCGTCGTCCTCGGCGCCGGGCTCGCCGGCCTCGTCGCCGCCCGCGAGCTCCGCGCCCGCGGCCTCGACGTGGTCGTCCTCGAGGGCCGCGACCGCGTCGGCGGCCGCACCCTCTACCGCCGCTGCGCGGGCACCGAGTGGGCCACCGAGTTCGGTGGCACCTGGATCAACCCGGCGAGCCAGCTGAACGTGGCGCGGGAGGTCGAGCGCTACGGGATCCCGGTGGTCGAGGACCGTCCGCACCAGATCTACCGCTGGTACCTCGGCGGTCACGAGCGGGAAGGGCTGCCGGTGACGGCGGCCGAGGCGCCCGGGGTCGAGCGGGCGATCGTCGAGCTCGTCGGCGCCGCGCGGCGGCTCGACTTCGAGGCGCCGCTCGACCGGCAGGACCTCGCCGACCTCGACGTCCCGCTGACCGACTTCCTCCAAGCTCTCGACCTCCCGGACTCGGTGTCCGGCCTCGTCTGCTCGATGGCCTCGCTCTACAGCGGCGCGCACAGCGACGAGTACTCGGCCCTCCACCTCCTGCACCGGATCGCGCAGGCGGGGCTGAGCCCGTTCCAGCTCTTCGCCGGCCTCAGCCATCGCTTCGAGCGCGGCTCCTCGAGCCTGGTCGAGGCGCTGCTCGAGGACGCGGCGCCCGACCTGCGGCTCTCGACCCGGGTCCTCGCCGTCGCCGAGCGCGGCGACGAGGTGGTGATGCGCACCGCGGGCGGCGAGGAGCTCCGCGCCGCGAGGGCGGTGGTCACCGTCCCGCTGAACACGCTCGGAGCGATCGACTGGGACCCGCAGCTCGGCGACGGCAAGCGGGCCCTCGCGCGGGAGCGCCATGCCGGCCACGGCATCAAGCTGTGGGCGCACGTCGAGGGACGCCAGCCGGACTTCGCCGCGATCGGCTGGGGCACCTCCAACCTCACCTGGGTCTCGGCCGAGCACATGGCCGACGGCGGCTCCCTGTTGATGGCCTTCGGCTACTCGACCCCGGAGCTCGACCTCTCCGACCGCGCCGCGGTGGAGTCGGTCCTGCGCGAGTTCGCCCCCGGCGTGCGCGTGATCGCGGTCGATTTCCACGACTGGAACGACGATCCGTTCTCGCTCGGCACCTGGATGGCCTGGCGGGCGGGGCACATGAGCCGCCACATGTCGGCGGCCGCGGCCGCCGAGGGCCGGCTCGTCTTCGCCGGCGCCGACACCGCGATCGAGTCGCCGGGAAAGATGGAGGGCGCGCTCGAGACCGGCATGCGCGCGGCGCGCGAGTTGCTCGCCGCGCCGAATCCCTGAGCCGCGACCTGGCCCCCGACGCTTGACAGCGGTGGGGAAAGCTTGGTATACGTTCGATCTGAAAGCATACTTAGCACGCAAAGATGTACCGCACCCTGGGGAGGGTTTATGTATCGGTTTCGAAGGAGCTTCGTAGTACTTGCATTCGCGGCGATCTTGGGGATAGCCGTCGTCGGCTGCGGCAATTCGGGCAGCGACAGCGAATCCACCGGCGGGTCGGAAACGACCGCCGAAACGACGGGCGAAGCGACCACCGCGGCGGCCCCGTCGAAGGACCTCTCGGGTCAGTCGCTGACCTACGTCTCCTTCGGCGGCAACCTGCAGGAAGCGGAGTCGGAAGCGATCGTGCAGCCCTGGGCGAAGGAAAACGGGGTCAAGGTCGCCGAAGAATCCCCGACCGACTACGCCAAGCTGACCGCCCAGGTCGAAACCGGCAACGTCACCTGGGACGTCGTCCACGCCGACCCGTTCTTCCTCGCCGCCAACTGCGGCACCCTGTTCGACGAACTCAGCCCCTCCACCGTGCCCTCGCTCTCGGAAATCCCCTCCGAACTCGTGAGCAGCAAATGCGAGGTTCCGCACATGCGCTACGGCATCGGCCTCTACTACGACGCCAAGAAGTTCGGCTCCAACCCGCCGACGACCTGGGCCGACTTCTTCAACACCAAGAAGTACCCGGGCAAGCGTGGCGCCTGGGGCTACGCCCAGAGCGGCCTGCTGGAAGCGGCGCTGCTGGCCGAAGGCGTGTCCAAGGAATCCCTCTACCCGCTGGACACCGAAAAGGCCTTCAAGAAGCTCGACACGATCAAGGGCGACATGAAGTTCGCGACCGCGCCGGGCGAGGTGGCCCAGCAGGTCACCTCGGGCGAAATCACGATGGCCCTCATCTACACCGGCCGCGCGTACGAAGCCGCCGTGCAGAAGGCGGACTGGAAGATGGCCTGGGGCGCGCCGACGATCACCAGCTACGAGGCCGTCGGCATCGTCAAGGGCTCCCCCGACGAGGAAGCCTCGCTCTCCCTGGTCAACGCCTTCGGCGAAGCCGAACCGCAGGCGCGGTTCGCCGAACTGATCGCCTACGCGCCGACCAATCCGGCGGCGAAGCCGAACCTCGACCCGCTGCTCAAGGAATACTCGATCGCCTCGCATCCCGAAAGCGGCTACGTCGCCCTCGACCAGGGCTGGTGGGCCGAAAACTTCGACAAGGTGAATACGGAATTCACCGAATGGCTCGCCGGCTAGCTCGGTGTGACCGACGTCATCGCTGACAACGCGGTGAAGCGCTCCCGCCCCGGTATCCGGGGCGGGAGCGCGCTGCGAGGGAGGTACGAGCTGCTCGGGATCCCCGCCCTCGTGCTCGTGCTCGTGCTGTTCGTCTACCCGCTGGTGACGATGCTCGGCAAGAGCTTCGACGACTTCCTCGTCACCGAGCAGGGGCACGGGGTCTTCGCCAACTACCAGTGGTTCTTCGGCCAGCACGTCAACGTCCTCGTGCTGCAGCGCACCCTGGTCACCGCGCTCGCGGTGACCGCGATCTGCCTCGCCGTCTCCTATCCGTTCGCCTACCTGATGACGCTGGTGGGGGAGAGGACGCGGCTGGTGATGACCGGGGCCGTCCTGCTCAGCTTCTGGACCAGCCTGATGGTCCGCAACTACGCCTGGCTGATCCTGCTCCAGGACAACGGCGTCGTCAACCGCATCCTCGGCAGCCTCGGGCTGCCCCGTCTGCACGTGATCGGCACCGCCGCCGGCGCCGCGATCGGCATGTGCCAGATCCTCCTGCCGTTCATGATCCTGCCGCTCTACGCCAACCTGCGCGGGATCGATCGGCGGCTGCTGCAGGCCGCGCAGAGCCTCGGCGCCCGTCCGGCGGTCGCCTGGTGGCTCGTCTACGCGCCGCTCTCCGTCCCCGGCGTGGTCGCCGGCTCGCTGCTGGTCTTCGTCATGACGCTCGGCTTCTACATCACGCCGGCGATCCTCGGCTCGCCGACCAACGCGATGTTCTCGCAGCTGATCGTGACCCAGGTGCAGACGCTGCTCGCCTTCGGCCGCGGCGGCGCCATGGCCGCCGTCCTGCTGGTGGCGACGCTCCTGCTGCTCGGCTGCGCGGCCCTGGTCACGCGCCGCGCCCGCTCGCGGGGAGTCGTGGCCACGTGAGCGCCGCGCGGCTCTCGCCAGGCCGGCTCGGGCTGCGGCTGTTCGGCTGCCTGGTCGGGCTGTGGCTGATCGCGCCGACCCTGGTCGTCGTGCCGATGAGCCTCACCGACGAAAAGTCGTTCCGCTTCCCGCCCACCGGCTGGTCGACCCACTGGTACTCGGAATTCTTCAGCGACCCGCTCTGGGGCGAAGCCCTGGTCCACTCGCTGGTCATCGCCACCGTCGTCGCGGTGATCGCGACGATCCTCGGCACCGCGGCCGCCTTCGCGATCGTCCGCGGCCGCTTCCCCGGCAAGGCGGTCGCCAACACCCTGCTGATCAGCCCGATGGTCGTGCCGGTGGTGATCATCGCGATCGGGATGTACATCGTCGAGCTCGAATGGCACCTCGTCGGCACCTACCTCGGCTTCTTCCTCGCCCACACGGTGATCGCGCTGCCGTTCGTCCTGATCACGGTGTCGGCGAGCCTGCGCACCTTCGACCGGCGCCTGGAGCACGCCGCGGCGACCCTGGGCTCGGGCCCGCTCAGCACCTTCTTCCGCGTGACCCTGCCGGGGATCCGCAGCGGCGTGTTCGCCGGCGCCCTGTTCGCCTTCATCGTCTCCTTCGACGAGGTGGTCATCTCGACGTTCCTGGTCAGCACGAACCTGCGGACGCTGCCGGTGCAGATGTTCTCGAGCCTGACCCAGGAACAGAACCCGACCGTCGCGGTGGCCTCGACGTTGATGTTCGTGGTCACTACCGTGCTGCTGGTGGTGATCGCAATCGTGATGAGGGGGCGTGACCGTGCCCGCTGAATCGCCCGGGGCGCGGCTCGTCCTGCGCGGGGTCGACAAGGTCTACGACAGCGACCACGTCGTCCGCGACGTCTCGCTGGAGGTCGAGGCCGGCGAGTTCGTGACGCTGCTCGGCCCGAGCGGGTCGGGGAAGACGACGACGCTCAACATGATCGCCGGCTTCGTCGAGGCGACCGCGGGCGAGATCGAGCTCGACGGCCGGCCGATCGAGGGCCTGGCCCCGCACAAGCGCGGGATCGGCATGGTCTTCCAGCAGTACGCGCTGTTCCCGACCATGACCGTGCGGCAGAACATCGCCTTCCCGCTGCGCCGGCGGCGGATGGCGAAGGCCGAGATCCGCCGGCGCGTCGACGAGGTGCTGGAGCTGATCGACCTGAGCGGCTACGGCGACCGGGTCCCGGCGCAGCTCTCCGGCGGCCAGCAGCAGCGGGTCGCGCTCGGGCGCGCGATCGCGTTCAAGCCGCGGCTCCTGTTGATGGACGAGCCGCTGGGCGCGCTCGACCGCAACCTGCGCGAGGCGCTGCAGTTCGAGATCAAGAGCCTCCACCGCGACGTCGGGATCACCTTCCTGTACGTGACGCACGACCAGGACGAGGCGCTCGCCCTGTCGGATCGGATCGCCGTCTTCAACGCCGGTCGGATCGACCAGGTGGGCACGCCGACCCAGCTCTACGAGGAGCCGGCGACGCTGTTCGTCGCCCGCTTCCTGGGCGAGTCGAACGTCTTCTCGGGCACGGTCGAGCGCAGCGGCGCGCAGCGCGTGCTGGCGGGCGAGGGCTGCCGGCTCGACTGTCCGGCGCACGACGGCCCGACCGGCGCGGGCAGCCTGGTGGTGCGGCCCGAGCGGATCCGCATGGGCCCGAGCGGGTCCGGCGCGGGCGGGCCCAACGTCCTCAACGGCCTCGTGCGGGACTCGGTCTACCTGGGCCCTACCCGCCGGGTCGAGGTGACGCTGCCGAGCGGCCAGGTGGTGGTCGTGCGCCAGCCGGCGGCGATGCCACCGGTGGCCGACGAGGGGCAGCCGGTCGAGGTCTCCTGGGATCGCGACGACGCCCGCCTGCTGATGGAGCCCGCCGCCGCCGCGCCCGCCGCGGAGGAGCCGGTGCTGGCGGAGGAGCGCTCGTGAGGCGGGAGGAGTTCCTCGCCCCCGAGCTCGAGGAGCCGATCGGTCACTACTGCGACGCGGTCCGGCTCGGCGACCTCGTCTTCGTCTCCGGGGCGATGCCGGTGGACAAGGCCGGCGAGCTGGTCGCGGCGGGGGATTTCGCGGACCAGGCGCGCCGCTGCCTGGAGAACCTCGGCTACGCCCTGCGCGCCGCCGGCAGCGACTTCGCCGCGGTGGCGAAGCTCACCATCTACGTCACCGACTTCGCCGACGCCCCGGCGCTGACGCCGGTGCGGCGCGAGTTCTTCGGCGCGGTGCGCCCGGCCGCCACGCTGGTCGAGATCCAGGCGCTGGCGCATCCCGAGATGAAGGTCGAGATCGACGCGATCGCGGGCGCGGTCGAGGCGACCGGGGCCAGTTGAGCGGGCGCCTCGTCATCGGCGTCACCGGGGCGAGCGGCCCCCAGTACGCGATCGGGCTGCTGCGGGCGCTGCGCGCCGTCCCCGAGGTGGAGACGCACGTGATCGTCTCCGCCGGCGCCGACCGGACGCTGGAGCTCGAGGCGGGCCTGACGCCCGGGGCGCTGGCCGAGCTCGCCGACGTCGCCTACGACGAGCGCGATCTCGCCGCCGGCCCCTCGTCGGGCTCGTTCAAGACGCTGGGGATGGTGGTCGTGCCGTGCTCGATGAAGACCCTGGCGGCGGTCGCCGGCGGCTACACCGACGGCCTGATCGCGCGGGCGGCGGACGTGACGCTGAAGGAGCGCCGCCGGCTCGTGCTGGTGACCCGCGAGACGCCGCTCAGCCTGGTCCACCTGCGCAACATGTGCACGGTGACCGAAGCGGGGGCCACCGTGCTGCCGCCGGTGCCCGGCTTCTACGCCCGGCCGCAGTCGATCGACGACGTGATCGCCCAGACCTGCGGCAAGGTGCTCGATCAGTTCGGGCTCGACCTCGACCTGTTCCCGCGCTGGTCGGGACCGGACCCGGGAAGCTCGTGATGGCGACGCCGGTCGAGGACCTCCGCGACGAGCTGGACCGCCTCGACCGCGCCGCCCGCCTCGCCCGGGTGCGGGCGCCGCTCGATCCGCGCTTCGAGATCGCGGCGCTCGCCCGCCGGCTCGACCGCGGCCCGGCGGTGCTGTGCGAGAACGTGGTCGGCCACGACATCCCGGTGGTCGCCTGCACGCAGGCGACCCGGGCCGACATCGCGCTGTCGATGGGGGTGTCGGCGGCGGAGCTGGGGGACCACATCGGGCGCGCGCTGGAGCATCCGCTGGCGCCGGAGCCGGTCGCCGACGGCCCGGTCAAGGAGCGGATCGAGTCGGTCACGGACCTGGCCCGGCAGCTGCCGATCCTGACCCACCACGAGCACGACGCCGGCCCGTACATCACCAGCGGCGTCGTCTTCGCCGAGGACCCGGACGCCGGGGTGCGCAACCTGTCCTACCACCGCATCCAGGTCGGCCGCGGCGCCGACTCCCGCATGTGCATCGTCCAGCGCCACCTGCACCGGCTGGTGACGGCCGCCGAGCGGCGCGACGAGGCGCTGCCGATCGCCGTCGTGCTCGGCCTGGACGGGCCGACGCGCCTGGCGGCCGCCACCACCGGCTCGGCGATCCCGTTCGGATACGACGAGCTGGCGCTGGCGGGCGCGCTCAAGGGCGCGCCGGAGCCGATCGTCGCCTGCGAGACGATCCCCGTGCGGGTGCCGGCGCGGGCCGAGATCGTGATCGAGGGCCACGTCCTGCCCGGCGTGCGCGAGCGGGAGGGGCCGTTTGCGGAGTTCGACGGCGGCTACGAGCGGAGCGACGGCTTCGTCTTCCGGGCGACCACCCTGTCGATGCGCGCCGCGCCGATCTACCAGGGCCTCGTCTCCGGCGCGCGCGAGCAGCTCAACATCATGGGGCTCGCCTACGAGCCGCTGCTCCTGGCCGCGATCCGCGGCTCGGTCCCGGGCGCCCGCGCCGTCCACGTCACCCCGGGAGGCCTGCGCAAGTTCCACGTCGTCGTCAGCATCGCCGGCGCCCATCCCGGCGACGGCAAGGACGCGATAGTCGCCGCCTTCGCGGCCCACCGCGACGTCAAGCACGTGGTCGTGGTGGACGACGACGTCGACGTCTTCGACCTCGACGCGGTCGAGACCGCGATCGCCACCCGCTTCCAGGCCGACCGCGACCTCGTCGTGATCGCCGGCGGCCGCGGCAACGACGTCGACAAGAGCATCGGCGGCGACGGCCGGACCGCCCGCATGGGCCTCGACGCCACCGCGGGGGCCGGCGACGCGCCGGCGCGCGCCGTCATTCCCGGCCAGGCCACGCTCGACCTCGCGGCGCTGCTCGGCGACCGTGGCCCCGGCGCCGGTCGTTAGGATCATGGATCCGCAGTGCCTCGGAGGGGTGCCGGAGTGGTTGAACGGGGCAGTCTCGAAAACTGTTGGCGTCGCAAGGCGCTCGTGGGTTCGAATCCCACCCCCTCCGTCCCTACGTCGTCTTCAGCCCGAGCTCCTCGCCTGCCGCCAGGTGGCCTTCGTAGGGGAGGACGGCGAAGTACATGAGCGAGGGGAGGAGGGCGGGGAGGTCGTCCAACCGGCCCTTGTTGAGGCGGGCGTAGAGGAGGGATTCGACGCCGCCGACGACGCCGGAGGCGGTGATCGGGGAGTGGGTGGTGCCGCCGGGGAGGAGCTCGCGGACTTTCTCGTCGATGCAGGTGGCGAAGTAGTCGAACAGGGCGATGCGGCGGCGGGCGGCATCGGGGGTGGCGGCGCGGGCCTCGACGATCACCATCCGGGCCGCGTCGGGCTCGGCGGCGGCGAAGCTGAGGAGGGCGCCGAAGCCGCCGCGGATGCGGTCGCGCCAGACGTCGCCGCCCTCGTCCGCGGCTGTCTCGATCTGGTCGCGAAGTCGTCGCGCGCAGGTGTCGAAAGCGGCAAGGAAGCAGGCTTCCTTGTTGGCGAAGTGCTCATAGAAGGTGGGACGGGACATGCCGGCCCGCTCGATCACCTCCTGCACGTTGGTGGAGCGGTAGCCGAGCTCGGAGACCGCGCCCAGCATCCCGACCAGGAGCCGCTCGCGTTGGATCGCGCGGACCAGGTCACCGGGCAGCCGCCGCGGCCCGGTGGGGAAGCGGCTGCTGCTGTCGGCGACGAGCTCGGCCGCGGTCTCGATCAGGTCGGCGGGCCACTCGTCGCCGAGGGCGGCGAGGAGGAGCTCCCGGTTGATCTGATTTCTGTCGGATGAGACCAAGAAACTGTCGTGTAGGGCTCAGGGTGGAGCCGGCCGGGACCCGGAACCCCACCGCGTTCCTAATGGAGACGACTAATGTTTTTCCACGGTACCAGAAGAAATATTGAGCGGAGCATGAATCTGAAGACACTGGGTATCCTTGATCACATGCTCCCCAGCCGACTTCGGGAGCATCTGTGAGCGCCACCCGCCCTCAGCTGCGGCCGGAGTTCGTCGCCGCACACAAGCGTCGCCGGATGATCGACGTGATGGCCGAACTGTGCGCCGAGCAGGGGTACGAGGCGACGAAGATCGCCGACGTGGTGCGCCGCGCGCACGTCGCCCGCAAGACCCTCTATGACAATTTCACCGGTAAGGAGGACCTCTTCCTCGCCGCTTTCGACACGACCCTGGCCGACGCCGAGGCCGAGGTGGCCGAGGCCTGCGACGCGATCGACCCGGGCGAGTGGGAGGCGCGCGCCGAAGCCGGCCTGCGGGCGCTGCTCGGGTTCGTCGCCGCGCATCCGGACGCCGCGCGCCTCGCCCTGGTCGAGGCCCCGGCCGCCGGGCCCGCCTCCGCCGCCCGCTACGACGCGGCGATCGACGGCTTCATCGTCCGGCTGCGCGAAGCGGCGCCGCCGGGAGCGGGCCGGGCGGCGACGCTGGAGGAGGCGCTGGTCGGCGGGACCGCCTGGATCGTCCAGCGCCAGGTGCGCCGCGGGGCCGCCGCAGAGGCTCCCGACCTGCTTCCGGAGCTGACCGAATTCGTCGTTTCTCCGTACCGGAGTGTAGGAAAAAGGTGAGTCACCACCCGGGGGCGAATGTGACTGTACGGTGCCACGATCTGATGACCAGATGGATCGCCTGCCGCGTGGCCGTCACGGCCTGTCGCCGGAGTTCGTCGCGCGCAACCAGCGCGATCGGCTGATCGCCGGGCTGATCCTCACCCTCGCCGAGGTCGGGTATCAGAAAACCACCGTGTCGATGATCGGCCGCCGCGCGGCGGTCTCGAAGAGTGACTTCTACAAGCACTTCGACAGTAAGGACGAATGCTTCTTCGCCGCCTACGACTTCGCCGTCGGCCGGATCCGGGGCGCGGCAGTCGACGCCTGCGCCGCCTCCCGCTCCGCCGCCTGGGCGCCGCGCGTCCAGGCCGCCGTCGTCGCCCTCCTGACCCTGCTCGCCGACGAGCCCGCGCTCGCCGCGATCGTCCTCGCCGAGGGCCTGCGCGCGGGCCGCGGCATCTACGACCGCTACCAGGCCGCGGTCGAGAGCTTCGTCCCGCTCCTCCGCGGGGGAGCCCCCGACGGCCCGGGCGGCCATCCGGTCCCGCCCGCCACCGACGAAGCGGTGGTCGGCGGCGTCGCCTCGCTGCTCAGCCGCCGCGCCATCGCGGGGGAGACCGCCGACCTCGCCGGCCTCCTCCCCGACGTGCTCGAGTTCGTCCTCACCCCCCACCTCGGCACCGAGGCAGCGCGGCGAATAATCTCCGCTGGATGAGCGAGGCCCAGAGCGCTGCCGGGGCGCCCCCGCGGGGGGGCGACGTCGGCCCGGGCGCGGGAGTGTTCCCGTCCCAGGCCCTGGCCGCGGCGATCGAGAGCGAGTGGGTCAGCTCCGGCGAGTACCGGATCCGGCCGGAGGCGATCCAGCCCGCCAGCATCGACCTCCGCCTCGGCGACGAAGCCTGGGCGCTGCGCTGTTCCTTCCTCCCCGACGTCGACTCGACGGTCGAGGAAAAGGTCGAGGGGCTCGCCTTCCAGCGGGTCGACCTGCGCGACGGCGCCGTGCTGGAGCGCGACCGGCCCTACCTGGTGCCGCTGATCGAGCGCCTGGCGCTCCCCGACGACGTCCGCGCCCGCGCCAACCCGAAGAGCTCGACCGGCCGGCTCGACGTCTTCACCCGGGTGATCACCGACCGTCACAACCGCTTCGACGACATCCGGCCCGGCTACCGCGGGCAGCTCTACCTGGAGGTCGTGCCGCGCTCCTTCGCCGTCCAGGTCAAGACCGGGCTCTCGCTGAACCAGCTGCGGCTGGCCCGCGGCGACGTCCGCCTCGGCGACGCCCGGATCCGCGAGCTGCAGGGCGCCGAGCCGCTGGTCTACCTCGGCGACGCTCCGGTGGCGGAGACCGAGCTGGCGGTGGCCGACGGCCTCTTCCTCAGCCTCGACGTCTCCGGGCCGGCCGACCGGGTGGTCGGCTACCGGGCGAAGAAGAACAGCCTGCCGGTCGACCTGGGCAAGGTCCGCGCCTACCGCTGGAGCGACTACTGGGACCCGGTCTACCCCGAGGCGGGCGGCAAGATCGTGCTCGAGCCGGAGATCTTCTACCTGCTGCTCTCCGCCGAGGGGGTCGCGATCCCGCCCCAGATTGCCGCCGAGATGATGGCCTACGACCCGACTGCGGGGGAGCTGCGCACCCACTACGCGGGCTTCTTCGACCCCGGCTTCGGCTACGACCCGGCGGGCAAGCGGCCCGGCAGCCGCGCCGCGCTCGAGGTGCGCGCCCGCGACGTCCCCTTCATGGTCGAGCACCGCCAGCCGGTCTGCAAGCTCGGCCTCGAGTGGATGGAGTCCCCCGCCCAGCGCCTCTACGGCGCCGACCTCGGCTCCAACTACCAGGGCCAGGTGACGATGCTCTCCAAGCACTTCCAGGAGCAGACCGCCGGCATCAACGGCACCACCACCCGCTGAGTTCGCAGTAATCACCGCATAGCGGTGATTACTGCGAACTCAGCGGGGTGGTTGGGCCTAGGAGGGAGGCGGGCTCGTCGTCGAGTTCGCGGCGGCGGTCGCGGATGCGCTTGCGCCGCGCCAGCAGCTCCGCTTCCAGCTTGGCGATTTCGTCGCGGCGCGCCCGCACCAGTTCCAGCTGGCGCTCGGCGTGGTGGTCGAGCGACTCGAGGATCTCGCGCCGTCGCACCGGATCCTCCACGCCCTCGTGCCACTCGCGCTTCAGCGCCGCGCGGTTGTCTTCGGCTTCGACCAGTTCCTTCAGCCCGTCGAGCGTCACCCCGAGCAGGGCGCGCAGGCGCATCACCTCGATCAGCCGGTCGACGTCGGACTGCGCGTAGGTCCGGTGCGCGCCGGGCTCGCGACCGTCGGCGGCGGGGAGGAGGCCGATCTCCTCGTAGTAGCGGATGGTGCGCGGGGTCGTGCCCGCGAGCTTGGCCACCTCGCCGATCTTCAGCCGCGCCTCCGCCGCGCTCATGGCGTCGCCTCGATCTCCTCCGAGATGGCCTCCTCGATCGCGATCGCCCGCGGCGGCCGCGAGGCGCGCCGCGCCGCGCCGCCGCTCTTCTCGCTCGGCCGCAGCATCGAGACGGCGGCGCCGACGACCGAGGTGGCGGCGAGGACCCAGAGGGCGGTGTGCATGTTGGAGATGAAGGGGTCGAGCTGGGCGCTGGTCAGCCCGGAGGCGAGCCCGGAGAAGATCTTGAAGAGGACTTCCTGGGGCACCGCGGCGGTGACGATCGCGAGCACGAAGGCGATCGAGATCACCGCGCCGGTGTTCTGCAGCATCGTCCGCGCCCCGGCGGCGATGCCGCGGCGCTCGGTCGGCACGGTGCCCATCATCGCCGCCGTGTTGGGCGAGTTGAACATGCCCGAGCCGATCCCCACCAGCAGCAGGTAGAGCCCGCCGAGCCAGTAGCCGGTGCCCGCCTGGAGCGTCGTCATCAGGGCGAGGCCGAGGGCGGTGACGAGCATCCCCAGCGCCGCCAGCGCGCGCGAGCCGTGCCGGTCGGCGTAGATGCCCGCGACCGGCGAGGCGACCAGCATCCCGATCGCCATCGGGGCGAGCTTGACCCCGGCCAGGATCGGGTCGTCCCCCTGCGCCCCCTGGTAGTAGAAGACGAAGATGAACATCAGGGCGAAGCGGGAGAGCCCGTTGATGAAGGCGGCCCCGGTGGCGGCGGCGAAGAGCCGGTTCTGGAAGATCGTCAGGTCGAGCATCGGGGCGCTCGCGCGGTGCTCGATCAGCACGAACAGGGGCAGCAGCAGCGCGCCGACGACCAGGCCGGCGATCACCAGCGTGTCGTCCCAGCCGCTGATGCCGCCGCGCGAGATCCCGTAGACCAGGCCGGTCAGGCCGACCACGAAGGTGAGGGTGCCGGGGAGGTCGAGGCCGCGGGTCTTGTCGCGGGCGGAGAGCTCACGCAGGATGGCGGCCGCCCAGAGCGCCCCGAGCAGGGCGAGCGGGACGTTGAACCAGAAGACCCACTGCCAGGAGATGCCGACCAGGGCGCCGCCGAGGACCGGGCCGATGACGAGGCCGATCGCGGCGACCATCGTGTTGGTGCCCATCGCCAGGCCGAGCTGCTCGCGGGGGAAGGCGTCGGTGACCAGCGCGGGCCCGTTGGCGAAGATGAAGGCGCCGCCGATGCCCTGCACGATCCGCCAGAGGATCAGCTGGGTGCCGTTGGCGGCGAACCCGGCGCCCAGGGAGGCGGCGCCGAAGATGATGAAGGCGGCGACGAAGGCGCTCTTGCGGCCGAAGAGGTCGGAGAGGCGCCCGGCGGTGAGGACCAGCACGGTCGAGCTGATCATGTAGGCGAGGATCACCCAGACCAAGGTCAGGAGGCTGGTGCCGAGGGCCCGCTCGAGGTCCGGCAGGGCGATGATCAACGTGCCCGAGTTGGTGGCGACGAGGAGCATGCCGAGGCTGGTGCAGGAGAGCGCCCACCACTTGTAGTTGTGGTGGTCGGCGTCGACCCCCGTCCGTCCGCTGAACCTCTTTCTTACGTTCACGTCAATTAGCTTAACGCGACGCCCCACCCGCGCAACTGTGATCTCGTCACAGTCCCTCCCCCGTTTTCTCGGCCGCGGTCCGGCGCCACGTCGGCACGTCCTCCGGCGTAGCTCCGCCGGGATGTCCAAGGAGACGCCGCCATCTCGGCGGCGTCCCGGGCAGGCTGTGGCCGCCGCCGAGATGGCCGGGATCCCGGGGGACGGCGAGGGCCTGGGCGCGCGGTGTGGGGAGAACCGTCCCCCTGCGGCGGAAAGGCTCCCCGGGCCCGGGCCGGGAGGTGCCCCGGGTCGGGAGGTGGGGCGCGGGTCGGGAGGCGGAGGCCTGAGTAGGGAGGCGGGGCGTGGGTCGGGAGGTCAGGTCAGGGTGAGTCGGGACGGGGCGTGAGTCGGGAGGTCGGGCGTGGGTCGGGAGGCCGGGGCCTGAGTAGGGAGGCGGGGCGTGGGTCGGGAGGTCGGGCGTGGGTCGGGAC
>DATJUK010000105.1:0-2716 GCA_035502495.1 Solirubrobacterales bacterium | reverse complement strand
CGGGGCTGAGCAACTGCATGTAGCCGGCGAGGACGACGAGGTCGGGCCGCAGCCCCTCCACCCAGTCGCCCATCGCCAGGTCGCGCGCCTCCCGGTCGGCGAACTCCTCGCGCGGGAAGACGGCGGCCGGGACCGCGGCCTCGCGCGCCCGCCGCAGGGCCCGCGCCTCGCGCTTGTCGGAGCCGACGCCGACGACGACGAACCCGTCGCGGCCGTGCAGCTGGTCGAGGATCGCCTGCAGGTTGGTCCCGTTGCCGGAGGCGAGCACGACGATGCGGTATTCGCTCACCGGTTGATCTTTGCGCAGACGGCCCCCGGGCCGTAGGCTCGGCGGAGGCTACGGGGAGGGGGAGAGATGCGCAGGTACGTGTGGTTGCTGCTGGGCCTCGGCGCGCTGGTCGCGGTGACCGCGGTCGGGATCGCCGCCGCGGCGGGCGGCGACGGCCCGGTGACGGTGAGGGTCGGCGGCCTCGAATTGACCACCGACGTCGGCTTCCGCCCGAAGACCGGGTCGAAGACGAAGCAGACGCCGCTCGCGATCGACATGTCGGGCGAAGTCCGGGAGGCCGACGGCAGCCATCCCCCGGCCGCCCGGGAACTGGTCATCGAAGCCGACAAGAACGGCCAGATCCACACCAAGGGCATCCCCGTCTGCCGGTCGGGCCGGCTCCAGGCGACCGACTCGGCGGCCGCGCTCAGGGCCTGCAAGGCGGCGCTGATCGGCAAGGGCAACGTCGTCGCCCAGGTCGCCTTCGCCGAACAGAAGCCGATCGACGTCAAGTCGAAGCTGCTCCTCTTCAACGGCGGCGAACGGGGCGGCAAGACGGTCTGGTACGCGCACGCCTACCTCTCCAACCCGGTCAGCGCCGCGATCGTCACCACGGTCACCATCACCAAGGTCCACCGCGGGCGCTTCGGCACCGAATCGCTGGTCAAGATCCCCCAGATCGCCGGCGGCTCCGGCTCCGGGATCTCCTACGAACTGGAAATCTTCAAATTCGTCAAGGTCGGCGACAAGCGGCTCAACCCGATCAGCGGCCGCTGCGCCGACGGCAAGGTGAGGTTCCACCTGGCGGCCAAATTCGAAGACGGCACCAAAGCGCAAACGGAAGTGATCCGCGCCTGCACCGGCACGCGGTGACCTCGGTAGGGTCGCCGCCATGACCGACGGCTGGCGGCTGGTCCTCTACCTGCACCTGCTGGCGATGGCGTTCTTCGTCGGCGGCCAGCTCGTCTTCGGCCTCGCCGTGGTGCCGCTGCTGCGCGGCGAGGGGGACCGGGAGCGCCTGCGCGCGGTCGCCCGCCGCTTCGGCTACGGCTCGCTCGGCGCCCTGGTGGTCCTCGTCCTCAGCGGCTGGGCGCTCGCCTCGCACTTCCGCCTCTGGGACAGCTCCACCCTGCACTGGAAGCTGGCCCTGGTCGTCCTCGTCATCGCGCTCGCGCTCGCCCACCTGCGCTGGGCGAAAGTCCACGCCCTCCAAGGCGCGATCCTCCTCGCCTCGCTGGCGATCGTCTGGCTGGGAATCCAACTGGCCACCGGCGGGGCCTAGCCCGGCCGACCCGGCGCGTCCGCTGGTCCGCTTCCCGGTCGCGCCGTGGAGCGTTGGTCTCGCATAGAGCAACCTTCTCTCCACAGCAAAGTGCTGACCAATGGGGCGGATGTGTCATTCCACCGAGAGACGCCGAGCTCCCCACGCTGGGCCCGCCGTGAAGGCCCGCCGTGAGCCTTTTCCTCCCATGAGGCGGAAAGGCTCCACGGCCCCTCCCGTCGCCGCCGGGTCTCGGAAAGCCGCCGTGGCCGCGCTACGACGCGGGGACGACGGCGACGCCCTCGAGCGCGTACTTGCCGTTCGCCTCGTCGGGATCGCCGAGCGGGTAGCGGCCGCTGAAGCAGGCGTCGCAGTGGTCTTCGGGGCTGCCGCCGATCGCCTCGTAGACGCCCTCCATCGAGAGGTAGGCGAGGCTGTCGACGTCGAGCTCGTCGGCGATCTCCTCGATCGTCCGCCCGTGGGCGATCATCTCCTCGCGGGTCGACATGTCGACGCCGTAGTGGCAGGGGTTGCGGATCGGCGGCGCCGAGATCCGCATGTGCACCTCGCGCGCCCCCGCGTCCCGCAGCATCCCGACGATCTGCCGGGTGGTGTTGCCGCGCACGATCGAGTCGTCGACGACGACGATCCGCTGCCCGGCGACGATCTCCGGCAGCGGGTTGAACTTGAGGCGCAGCCCGTGTTTGCGGAGCTCCTGACCGGGCTGGATGAAGGTGCGGGCGACGTAGCGGTTCTTGATCAGGCCGTCGTCGCGGGGCAGCCCCGAGGCGCGCGCGAAGCCCGCCGCCGCCGGGTTGCCGGAGTCGGGGACCGAGATCACCAGGTCGGCGTCGACCGGTGCCTCGCGCCAGAGGATCTCGCCCATCCGCCCGCGCGCCTGCTGCAGGACCACGCCCTCCATGCGGCTGTCGGGACGGGAGAAGTAGATGTGCTCGAAGACGCAGGTCGAGCGCCGCACGCCCTTCACCACCTGCCGCGTCTCCAGCCCGCGCTCGGTCAGGCTGACCAGCTCGCCCGGGTGCACCTCGCGCATCAGCTCGGCGCCGATGATGTCGAAGGCGCAGCTCTCCGAGGCGACGACGAAGCGGTCGCCGAGCCGGCCGAGGCTGAGCGGCCGGATCCCGTGCGGGTCGCGGAAGGCGACGATCGCGTGCTTGGTCATCACC
>DATJUK010000104.1:0-16231 GCA_035502495.1 Solirubrobacterales bacterium | reverse complement strand
CAACCCCACGGGGGGTGGCGGGTTCTCGGGACCCTCGCCCGTCCCTCGCCGTCCATCCGAGCCCGGCCCTCCCGGCGGCGGCCTCAGCCTGCCCGGGCCGCCGGCGGGAGGGCCGCGTCCCTTTCCTGGTCCCTTTGCAGGCGCCTCGCTCGGCCCTGCAGCTGCGCCGCATCGATCTTCTGACCGGTCAAGCGCCTAGCCGACCACTTCGATCGGCGACTCCTCGACCGGGTGGTTGCGGTGGCCGGGGGTGTAGACGACGAGCTTCGCGTGGCCGTTGCGCTTCGCCAGCGGGCCGTAGTAGAGGAAGGCCTGCTGGTTGCCCTTGATCGTCACGGTCGCGGCGAATTCCCGCATCGAGTTGTTGGCGGTGTAGCGCTTGATCCGTACGCCATAGGTGCGCTTCTGCTGAGTGTCGTCGCCGAACCACATCAGCTGCTGCTTCGGTTCCTTGACGAAGGTCAGCGCCGCGCCCTTCGGCGCGCCGAGCGCGGCGACCGTGATGTTGTAGGCGGCGCTCTTCGATTCCGCGCCCAGGCTGATCGCCGGCGACTCGGTCTTTTCGCTCGGCAGGTAGGTGATCGCGTTGCCCTTCGGCGAGAGCGCAACGTTGGCTTCCTGATGCGGGGCCATGATCAGGTTTTCCACCGTGGCGTCGTAGGTCGGGCCGACCAGGCTGAGCGTCTCCCGGTCGCGCACGCCGAGGTGCCTGCCGTCCACGTTGACGGCGAATTCGACGTTCTTAGGCACCTGGATGACCGGCGCCGGGGAGTCCTTCCAGAGCGTCCCGTTCGAGCGCAGGCGGACGCCGCCGGAGCTGCGCGGCAGCACCTTGGCGCCGGGGATCTGGTTGACGACGCGGTCGCCGATCAGGCCCGTCTTGCGCCCCTTGGCGTCGACGACGAGAAGGCGGGCGTGTTCGTTGGAGGTCCCGTCGAGGCGGATCTGGTTGTACTTCGAGCCGCCGCCCTGGCGGCCGACGCAGAACGAGCAGGGCTGCACGCCGAGCCCGGGCGTCACCGGCGCGAGCCGCAGCGTCTCCGACTTCGCGTTGCCTTCGTACATCGCCTGCGGATAGCCGGGCGAGACCATCGCGTAGTAGTTCCAGGTGTTCTTCTTCGTGTTGATGTAGAGACGACGGCTGTCGTTGCCGGGCCAGTTGTTGTCGTAGACGAGGACCTCGTATTCGCCGGGGCCGGTCTTTTCCACCGCGTAGGGGGTGATCGCGTGGCCCGCCTTCATCCCGTACTGGAAGATCTCGAAGGTCCAGATCTCCGGGCTCTGCGGGTCGAGCGCCCCGTGCAGGAGGTGACCGAGGATCTGCTTCGGCGTCCCGATGATCGTGTTCGCGGTGATCGATTCGAGGTTCTGGAAGTCGAAGGCGCGGCTGATCGAGCGCTGCAGCAGGGTGTTCTTTTCGATCCCCAGCTCGAAGGTGTCGAGGGCGCCGGCGCCGAGCGCGCCGACCTTGGAGTAGCCGAAGCGCGGCAGGTAGCCCTTGTAGATGAGCTCGGCGAGGGTGGCGAAGCCGAAGCAGTGGCCGTTGGCGGAGCCTTCGTTGTAGGCGCGCATCACGGCGGCGGCGAGCGGGGTCAGGACGCACCTGCCGCCGCCGCCTCCGAGGCAGACCTGCGGGCCGTAGAGGCGCTCGAACTCGGCGGCGTCGAGGCCGGCCTGGCCTTCGTTGCCGTAGTTCGGGAAGGAGAAGCCGTCGGGGGCCGGGCGGAAGCCGTTGTCGGCGATCAGGGTGCCGGCGGAGGCGGCAGAGGGGACTGCCAGCAGGACGACGACGAGGGCGGTCAGGGCAAGGAAGGCGCGGGCGGCGGACAGCCGGCCCCGGGGACGAGAGCTCATGCCTTTTCGGATCGGCAGGCGGGTGGACGAGCTTTAGGGGCCTTTCCGGTCTGCCGGCGCAGAGTTAGCGCGAGGGAACCTCTGAGGGCAGGCTTTGCGTAGGGGAGAGAGGGTGACCCTCTCTCACGAACTGCGGGAGGTTCGTTCAGGGTCACCCTCTCTCCCCTTCGGTGCGGGGCCTAGGGTTCGGGGATGGCCGATCACGCGCGGAGAGGGGCGGGGGATCGGTTTGGGCTGCGGCGGTTCGTCGATGCGCAGGAAGACGGGGGGATCTACCGGCGGGCGTTGGGGGAGATGCGCGCGGGGCGGAAGCAGGGGCACTGGATCTGGTTCGTCTTCCCTCAGATCGCGGGGCTCGGGCAGAGCGCGATGTCGCGGGCCTACGCGATCGGCACCCTCGCCGAGGCGCGCGCATACTTGGAGCACCCGCTGCTCGGACCCCGCCTCGAGGAGTGCTGCGAAGCCCTCCTGTCCACCGACCCGTCGCTGACCGCCGACCAGATCCTCGGCCCCGTCGACGCCATCAAGGTCCGCAGCAGCATGACCCTCTTCCACCGCGCCGATCCCGCGCGAAAGCTGTTCGAATCGGTCCTCTCCCGCTTCTACGCCAACGTCCCAGACCCCGCCACCGACCGCCTCCTGCTCCTGTAAGGGGGTCGGGAGAGACCCTGGACGAACCTCCCGCAGTTCGTGAGAGAAGGGTCTCCCTCCGACCCCTCCCCCGCAATCCAAAAAGCAGGTCCCTGAAAAGTCCGCCGCCGCCGGGCTCTCAGTACCCGGCCGGATGCCGAGCGACGTACCCCGCCGTCGACACCATTTCCGGATGCCAGCGAGGCCCGGTGCCGCTTTCGTCCCCCGCCGTGTCCCAGCGCAGCCCGTCGATCACCGCGAACGCGTGCCCCGCGTTGGCGTAGATCGTGATCCAGCGCCCCTTGCCCGGCACCCCCCAGCCCATCATTTCGCCGGAGTCCATCGGGGTGGCGATCAGCCCGGCGCCGTGGAGGGCGTAGCTGACCGCGCCGGAGCAGTCGTAGCCGGGGCTCCACCAGCGGGCGTGCCCGCCGCCCCAGATATAGGGGCGCGTGTGGATCTGGTTGGCGGCCGCGATCGCCGCCTTGACCGCGGCCGGGGCCGTGGCCGGCGGCGCGGCGACGCCGAGCACCAGGGTCGCCGGGGCGACCGGGGCACAGGTGCGGATGCCTTCCGGGCCCAACGCGCATTCGAGCGAGCCCGGGGTCGGGGTGGTCGACGTGGCAGGTTCGCCTTTGTCGGTCGAGACGCCCGCCGGCGTCAGCCCACCACCCGCGCCGAGCGCCGTGGCGGGGAAGGCGATCGCCGCGACCACTCCGGTCGCCAGCGCCATACGAACTTTCCACCCGATCCCTTTGGGGGACAGCAGCAAAACCGATCTCCTTTGTCGGCCTGCGGGGTTAGCTGTCGGGCTGGCGCTGAAGGAGCCTGCGCTCCCACCGTCCTCCGGTGGGTTCGCCCCAAAATCGGTTCCCCCGCTCCGAGGTTTTTCGGCCCCCGGATTCGGCTTACCGGTCCTTGATGGCGTGGCAGTGTAACGCCTGAACTGGCGTCATGGAGCAAGAAGTTTCCCGCTCTTTGCGGGCGAAACGTGAGCCGGCTATGAGCAAATCGCAGGGATTTGGCTCAGAGAAGCGAAGTCTGGCGCGTTTTCCAGGCCGGATCCGGGCGGCCGGAGCCCTCCAGCTCGAGCAGCGCCTGCTTGCGGTGCAGGCCCCCGCCGTACCCGGTCAGCGAGCCGTCGGCGCCGATCACGCGGTGGCAGGGGACGATGATCGAGACCGGGTTGCGCCCGTTGGCGGCGCCCACCTCGCGGGCCCGCTGCCACGGCTCGCAGTGGCGGGGAAAGAGGCCGGGATCGACCCGCGCGGCGAGCTCGCCGTAGCTCTCGGTCTTCCCGTAGGGGATATCGAGCAGGCGGCGCCAGACCGCGCGGTCGAGCGGCGCGCCGCGCAGGTCCAGATCGAGGTCGAAAGCGCGCAGATCGCCCTGGAAGTAGGCCTCGAGCTGCTCGGCCACCGCGGCGAGCGGCCGGCGCGCCGCCTCCGGCGGGGTCGGGGTCTTGCCGGGGAACCAGACCCCGCGCAGGCCCGCCTCGCCGGCGACCAGGGTCAGCGGCCCGATCGGGCTCTCGTAGATGTCCCAGACGACTGAATCGCTCATGTCTTCCACTCCTCCCCCCACGGTGAGTTCGCAGTTGTCACCGCATAGCGGTGACAACTGCGAACTCACCGTGGTGCGCGCGTGGGGCGCGCGTGGGGCGCGCTGGTGCGCGTGGTGCGCGCGTGTCTTTTCATAGTCAAACGTGTGACGCGGCGCGAACGTGAGGTCGGCGCGGGGCGCGCCTAGGATGGGAACGTGGCCGACGTCGACATCCGGAGCTCGAGCGCGGCTCCCGCCCGACCCGCGCCCGCGGTCGCGCTGCGGCCGCCCCGGCCGGAGGACCGCGAGGCGTTCATCGCCGCGATGATCGACAGCGCCGAGCTCCACCGCCCCTGGGTGACGCCGCCGGTCACCGCGCCCGAGTTCGACGCCTGGCTCACCCGCGCGGGCCGCGCCGACTTCGACGCCAACCTCGCCTACCGCCCCGAGGACGGCGAGCTCGTCGGCTACTTCAACATCAGCCAGATCATCCGCGGGCCGCTGCAGAGCGCCTTCCTCGGTTACGGCGGGGTCGCCCGCCGGAGCGGCGCCGGCTACATGACCGCGGCGCTGCGCCTGGTGCTGGACCGCGCCTTCGACGACCTCGCCCTGCACCGGCTCGAAGCCAACGTGCAGCCCGGCAACGCGCCCTCGATCGCCCTGGTCGAACGCTGCGGCTTCGTCCGCGAGGGCTTCTCCGAGAGCTACCTGAAGATCGGCGGCCGCTGGCGCGACCACATCCGCTTCGCGATCCGGGCGGAGCAGTGGCAGGGCTGACCCGCTGCGCCTGGGCGGAGTCGGACCCGCTGATGCGCGCCTATCACGACGAGGAGTGGGGAGTGCCGGAGCGCGACCCGCGGGCGCTCTGGGAGAAGCTGATGCTGGACGGCTTCCAGGCCGGGCTTGCCTGGATCACGGTGCTGCGCAAGCGCGACGCGTTCCGGGCCGCCTTCGAGGGCTTCGATCCCGACCGGGTGGCGAAGTTCGAGGAGCGCGACGTCGAGCGCCTGCTCGGCGACGCCGGGATCATCCGCTCGCGGGCGAAGATCGAGTCGACGATCGCCGGCGCCCGCGTCTTCTGCGAGATGCGCGACTCCGGCGAGGATTTCGCCGACTTCTGCTGGTCTTTCACCGACGGCGAGGTGCTGCGCGGCGACGGGATCGAGCTGCCGGCGAAGACGCCGCTCTCCGAACGGGTCTCCAAGGAGCTGAAGCGGCGTGGCTTCAAGTTCGTCGGGCCGACGATCGTCTACGCGTGGATGCAGGCGGTGGGGATCGTCGACGACCATGCGGAGGGGTGCTTTCGGCGAGGGGCGGACTGAAGGGGCCGGGTGGGCCGGCGGCGGACGGGTGAGGGATGGGTTGCGGGAGAGGGTCCGGGGAAGACCCTTCACTCACGAACTGCGGGGAGGTTCGTTCAGGGTCTTCCCCGGACCCTCCGGCGGACACGGCGTCGGATTCAGGGCGCGCCGGAGGCGGTGGACGGTGCTGAGGATGCCGTAGGGCTGCTCGATGCGGGAGGTGCCGTCGGGCTGCCAGCCTTCGCTTTCGTAGAAGTCGCGGGCGCGGTCGTTGCCTTGGAGGACCCAGAGGATCGCCTCCTCGAAACCGGCTCCGACAAGCTCCCGCCGCGCCTCGCGCATCAGCAGCCGCCCCACCCCGCCGCGGTGAAACTCCGGATCGACGTAAAGCGCATAGACCTCCCCCAGCCCCTCGGCATCCGCATCGCGAGACCGACCAAACGTCACGAACCCCAGCAATGCCTCCTCGGAGGGAGGCGGTAGTGACCCTGGACGAACCTCCCCGCAGTTCGTGAGTGAAGGGTCACCCCCGCCTCCCTCGTCACCCCCGGCTCCCTCCTCGCGGGCCACTGCCAAAATCGTCCGCGGAGCCCCCGCTTCGGTCGCCCCGAACGCGTACCTCTCGGCCCGCTCCCGCGGGTCCAGCCCGGCGAGGAACGCCGCCGGCATCAGCCCCCGATACGCCTCCTGCCACGAGCGCACGTGCAGCGCGGCGACCGCCGGCTCGTCCCCCCGCCGCGCCGCGCGCAGCCGGATCGCCATCAGCCGCCCTCGAGCAGGACGGTGTCCTCGTGGGAGTAGGGCGGCGCGCAGGCGCAGACGACGACCAGGTCGACCTCGCCGTCGTTGTGGAGCCGGTGCGGCGTCCCCGGCGGGATCGCCACGCAGTCGCCTGCCGCGACCGCCCGCTCCTCCCCGCCGACCCGCAACCGTCCCGACCCGGCGGTGACCAGGTAGAGCTCTTCCGCGCGCCGGTGCAGGTGTTCGATCGTCGTCGCGCCCGGGACCACGGTCGCCTCGGCGAGGCTCAGGTTGGCGGCCTCGGCCGCGTAGCCCGGCCCCGCCCACTCGCGGATCGTCGACCCGTCGCGGGTGACGTAGGCCTCCAGCTCCGGCCGGCGGGCGTGCTCCATGCCCCGTAGCTTGACCGAGCGGCGCGAAGGAGCGGCCCGCCGCGCGCCGGGCCACCGGATCGCGCGGGCGAACCATCTTCAACTCAGCCTTAGCTTCACCCCCTAGCTTGGGATGTCGTGCAGTCCCCGCCCCGTCGTTCCCTCCTCCGCGTCGCCCCCCTCCTCGCCCTGGCCCTGGCCCTCGCCGTGATCGTCGCCGGCTGCGGGGGCGGCGGCTCCGACTCGGCCACCGATTCCGCGGTGACGCTCCCGGCCGTGCCCGGCGCCGACGCCGTCCCCGCCAAAGACGCCCCGCCGATCAAGCTCACCGACCAGTACGGCAAGCAGATCGACCTGGCGAAGCTGAAGGGGCACTCGGTCCTGGTCGCCTTCCTCTACACCCACTGCACCGACCTCTGCCCGATCGTCGCCGGCAAGGTCCACACCGCCTACGCGCAGATCCCGCCGGCGCAGCGGCCGATCTTCCTCGCCGTCTCAGTCGACCCGGCCCACGACACCCCGGCGAGCGCCGCCTACTTCAACCGGCGCCACCGCACCACCGGGGAGATCGACTGGCTGCTCGGCTCGCAGGCCGAACTGGAGAAGGTCTGGAAGGCCTGGGGCGTGAAGCCCGAACACGACGCCAACGATCCCGAGGAAATCGAGCACAACGCCGAAATCTTCGCGATCGACCCGCAGGGCCAGATCCGGGCGCTCTACCCGCCGACCTTCAAGCCGGAAAAGCTGGCGGAAGGCACGCAGACCCTGGCAAAGCTGTGACGCGGGGTCGCGCGAGGCAGCCGTGAGGCGCGCCTGGCGGGCGGCGCCGCGGGGCCGCTGGGTGGCGGTCGCGGGGCTCGTCGTCGCCGCGCTCGTGGTCGCCGAGCTGGCCAGCGGCGGCGGCTCCGAGCAGGCCGGCCGCGCCGCGCCGCCGCTGCCGACCGAGGCGCTCCAGCCCCCCGCCGTCGACCTCGCCGCCCTGCGCGGCAAACCCGCCCTGGTCGACTTCTTCGCCAGCTGGTGCGGGCCGTGCGCGGAAGAGGCGCCGACCCTGCGCAAGCTCGCCGCCGCGCTCGGCGACCGCGCCACCGTCGTCGCCGTCGACTGGGACGACGCCGGCGGCCCGGCGCGGGCCTTCGTCCACAAACACGGCTGGACCTTCCCGGTGCTGGCCGACACCTCCGGCACGGCGGGCGAAAGCTACGGCCTGGTCGGGCTGCCGACCTCCTTCGTGCTCGATCCGCAGGGCCGCATCGTCGCCACCTTCCGCGGCCCGCAGAGCGAGGCGAGGCTGCGCCAGGCGCTGCTCGAAGCCGCCTGAGCGCGGGCGCCGCATCCGTCTCGATCCCCCTCCAGACGGCCTGGGCAGCCGAGAAACGCCTGCAAGCACCCACCCAATGGGCTGGTCGAGCGCTACATCGGGAAGGGGGCGTGTTGAAGCAGGTAAGAACCCATGCAACTACGGAAGGACGACATGACGCACGCGAAATCCCGACCGGTCGCCCTCCGGATGATCGTCGGGGCAGCGGTCGCGGTGGCCGCGCTCCTGGCCTTCGTCCCCGCCGCCTCCGCGGCCCGGGACCCGATCTCCGGCGGCACCACCGACCTCCACCTGAAGAAAGGCTTCCTGAAGAAGCTGACCAACCTCGGGGTCGGCCTCGCCGGCGTCGGCACCGGCCAGACCAGCGGCAGCAAGATCAGCCTGCCGGTCACCGAAGGGATGTTCGACCCGACCGACGCCCAGGGTCACGTCACCAGCCCGGGCGGCTTCCAGTTCGTGCGCGGCTCGCGCTCGGTGCCGATCAGCGGCGTCGAAGTGAACACCGTGCACGGCTTCGTCCGCGCCACGATCGCCGGCGCCCACATGCAGCTCGGCACCTTCGGCACGCCGACGGCCGGCCGCGAAGGCTTCGGCGCGCGGATCAAGGCGGGCCAGCTGACCCTGACCCAGAAGGCCGCCACGCGGATCTCGAACAAACTCGGGCTGCAGGGCGCCAAGCGGATCAACCAGCGGGTGATGAGCAACGAGTTCAGCATCACCGAGCCCTCGACCCTGACCATCCTCGGTCAGAACGAAGCGACGCTGGAAGCGGCCCCGGGGGCGCTGAAAAAGTTCGTCGAAAAGGGCGTCGACGCCTCGAGCGGGATCAAACCGATAGCCCCGGCGAAGAACTCGAAAGTCACCAACTTCACCTTCCCGATCGCGGGCGGGTCGTTGGCGACCAACTACTCCTCCGGCCAGATCACCTCGACCGGCGGCGTCGAAATCGTCAAGAAAGGCAAAACCCTTTCGCCGACGATGAAAATCACCAACATCTACGTCGAATTCGCCCAGAAGACGGCGACGGTCGAACTCGAAATCACGCCGAATCCGCCCTTCCCGGGGCAGACCGGCCGCTCCTCGATCGTCGACCTCGTCTTCCCGGCGAACGCGATCCAGAGCAACCCGACCACGCGCCAGATCACGGTCAAGGGCGCCGAAGCGAAGCTGCAGGCGGTGGCTGCGACGACGCTCAACCAGGTGTTCAACCAGGGCGAAGAAAAAGCGCCGCCGGCGAGCAGTGAATTCGCTGCCGGAGAACTGTTCGGGACGTTCTCGATGACGTTGCAGGCTCAGTAGGCGCGGGCTCGGCGGGGTTGACCCGTTGGGCTTGGCGAGGCGGGAGACGGGGAAGACCCTTCACTCACGAACTGCGGGAGGTTCGTTCAGGGTCTTCCCCGTCTCCCGCTCGTGGGGGGCGGCTGCGACGGCGGAGGGGACGGCCGGGACGGCGCGGGGGAGTGACCGGGACGGCGCGCGGCGGGCGCGGAGCGGCTCGCCTGCGCGGCGGCTGGGCTGGGCGGCGCGCCTGAGCGGCGCGGCGGGCGCGGAGCATGGCCAGGGCGGCGCGGCGGGCGCGGACGGGCTTGCGGGGCGGAGGCGCCGGCGCGGAGGGGCAGGCCCGGGCGGCGGCACGCAGCGGTCCCGGAGCGGCCGATCAGGGCGATGGGGCGTCGCGGGTCGCGCGGCCTCCTCGCGAGGATCGAAGCGAGAGGAGCGCGGCGGCGATCATCACCACTACCGCCGCGTTCAGGGCCAGGTCGGCGAGGTTCATGCTGCCGCCGTGGGCGCTCGGCGCGAGCCAGTCGACCACTCCCCCGCGCAGCGGCCCGGGCCCGCGCAGCAGGCGGTCGAGGCCGTTGCCGACCGCGCCGCCGAGGAAGAGCCCGAGGCCGACCGCGGTGAGGCGGTCGAGGCGTGAACGGGCGATGACGGCGGCGAGGGCGATCGCGGCGGCGACGGTGAACACCGAGATCAGGACCGTGTGCCCGGCCCAGCGACCACCGGGCCCGGCGTAGTTGCGGAACAGCTGCAGGTGCACCCCGCCGAGCAGGTGGACGGGGCCGTCGCCGAGGAAGTGGACGGCGAGGAGCTTCGCGATCTGATCCGCGGCGACGACCGCGGCGGCGACGAGGAAGGCCAGGCGCCGGTAGGTGCTCGAACCTGCGCCGTCGTGTCGCCGTAGATCGGGCACGGCAAGGAAGCTACCCAAGGCGGCGACCGTGCGAAGGATCTGCCTGGCGACAGGGGCGGCGGCGCCGATCGCGGTGCGCGAGGACGGCACCGAACAGAAGGCCTACGCCGGCCACCGGCCACACCGGCCCGCCGCGGACCGCCGCCCGGCTCAGGGCTCGGTGTGGACGACGACGTCGACGATCCGCGCCGAGCCGTCCGGGCGGCTGCGGCGGATCTCCTGCTCGAGCCGGCGCGCCATGTCGTGCGCCGCCTCGAGCGTCGCCTCCGGGCTGGCGACGACGTCGACGAAGACGACCAGCCCCGGGTCGGTCGCCAGCAGGCGCAGGCGCCGCGGCGGCTTGCCGGTCCGCTCCTCGACCAGCGCGGCGATCCGCGCCGCCGCCCGGTCGTCGTCGTCGGCGCGCGCCGTGAGCGGCTCCTCCAGCGGCTCCAGGTGCGTCTGCACGTCGTCGACCTCCGCCTCGGCCCGCAGCGCCGCCTCGATCCGCTCGGCCACCTCGTGGGCGGCGGCGAGCGGCGTCGTCGCGTCGAGCTTCAGGTGCATCGAGACCCCGCAGCGCCCGTCGTGGCGGTAGATCGCGATGTCGTGGGCTTCGTGGACGGCCGGTTCGGCGAGGGCGATCGCGAGGGCGCGGGCGCGCAGGTCGAGCCCCTCGCGCAGCGGCTCGACGTGGACGACGACGTCGCTGTCGGGGAGCGCCCGGCGGACGGCGGCCTCGACCCGGTCGGCGACCTTGTGGCTGGCGACCAGCGCCTGGTCGGGGGCGGCGCCGATCGTCGCGTCGGCGAAGTAGTGGCCGCCCGACTCGCGCAGGCGCAGCTGGCGGAGCTCGACGTCGTCGAGGGAGCGGATCGCCGCTTCGGCGTCGGCCTGGGCCTCCCGCGGGGTCGTGTCCATGAGCACGCGCGAGTTCTCGTAGACCAGGCGCGCGGCGGCGGCGAAGATGATCGCGGCGACGATCAGCGAGGCGATCGCGTCGCCCTGGTCGAAGCCGAGCGCAACCGCGCTGATGCCGCCGAGGACGGCGATCGAACCCGCCATGTCGCCGGCGAAGTGGAAGGCGTTGGAGCGCAGCGCGGCCGACTTGTACTGCCTGGCGCTGCGGACCGAGACGGCGACGCGGCTGATGTCGACGGCGAGCGCGATCCCGATCACGGCGAAGACGTACCAGCGCGGGTCGAAGCCCCCGTCGCCGCCCGAGCCGAGGCGGTCGATCGCCTCGACCACGACGAAGGCGCCGCCGCCGGAGAGGATCGCCGCCTCGCCGAGCGCGGCCAGGTTCTCGGCGCGGCGGTGCCCGTAGGGGTGCTCGCGGTCGGGCGGCTGGCCGCCGAGGCGGATCGCGAGCAGCGTCAGGATCGCGGCGATCACGTCGCCGCTCGCCTCGATCCCGGCCGAGACGAGGGCCAGCGAGCCGGTCGCGATGCCGGTGCCGAGCTTCAGCACGACCAGGAGGACGGCGGCGCCGATCGAGACGAGGGCGGTCTGCGTCTGGCCGCGCGGGGTCATGGGGCCAGCCTATGGGGGAGCGCCGCCGAGTCGGGATGCGGTGGACCGCAGCGTCCGCACCACCCGCTCCGGCTCGTATTTGATCTGACCGTGGGTGAAGCGCAGCGGGTGGGTGCCGGCGGCGGAGTGGTCCTGGTCGCGCTCGCGGTCCTTGGCCTGCTGGGCGGGCGTGCGGTGGTAGGTCAGGCCGTCGGTCTCGACGACGAGGTCGAGGGTCGGGAAGTGGAAGTCGACTTCGTGGCCGTTGACCTGGACCGAGGTGCGCGGCAGCGGCAGGCCCGCCGCCCGCACGAGGGGCAGGAAGGCCCGCTCCAGTTCGGAGCGCGTGTAGCGGAAGGTCCGGCGGTCGAGGATGAGGCGCAGGCGGGCGACCCCGCGCTCGCCGGGGTGATCGTCGAGCGCCCGGCGCAATTCGTCGGTCCGCACCACCTTGAGGCGGTCCGCCTCGTTGACGAACCTCTCCACCGCCCGCCGTTCATGGCGGGTGGCGAGGTCGATCAGCGTCTGGACCGGCGCCGTGACCGGGACGCGTTCGCAGTAGCCGACCGAGTCACGCCGCAGGGTCGGCCGGCGGTGGAGCTTGACGCCGGGAACCCGTCGTTTCGCAGCCGACAAGGTCGAGATCTGGATCGCGCCTTCGGGCTCGCGCCCGATTCCCAACAGCGCCGCGGCACTCTCGTGGCTGAGGACGACCCCTGGAACCGAGAACCGATCGGGCCGGAGCCGGGTCGCGCCGTCAAGACCCACATCCCCACCACAGGCCAACACCGCCGCCATCCTGCGACCGTTCGCCGTCAGATCGGGGCGCCCCACCGCATAGACGGCGCGCGTCAGCGGGTGGAGACGGCCGCGAGCGATGCGATGCCTGATCCCGCTCACCGTCAGCCCGAGCGCCAGCAGCTGCCCACGAGTCAGGACGCCGTGCTGCGCCCGAGCCAATCCCCACGCGCCGGCCGTTTGGTCCCCTCAGGTCGCCATAGCGACCCTAAGGGACCAAACGACGGTGGCTCTCCCCCCGACCGGCGCCGGGATGTCGCTCAGAGCGGGCGGAGGCGGTTGAAGCGGGTGGCGGCGCCGCTCGGAAAGAGCAGGGCTTCCTGGCGTTTGAGCAGGCCGGAGTCCAGGAGGGCGTCGACGGCGGCCGCGATCTCGGCGGCGTCGAGAGCCTCGGTGCGAGCCTCCAGATCGGCCTCCGTCACGCCTTTGTCACCGGCCAGGAGGACCGCCCTCAGGACCTTTGCCTGGGCTTCCCGTTCCTCTCGACTGGGCCTCCCTGCCATACCGACGAGGGTAGCAGGAATACGAACGTATGTTCGTATGATTTCAGACGGCCCTCAGACCATCCCGAGGCCGCCGCTGACCCCCAAGGTCTCGCCGGTGATGAAGGTGGCGTCGTCGGAGGCGAGGAAGGCGACCGCGGCCGCCACCTCCTCGGGCCGGCCGAGCCGGCCGAGCTGGGTCAGGGAGCGCATGTTGTCGATCAGCCGCTCCCCCACCTCGCCCAGCTCCTTGGCGCCCATCAGCAGCGGCGTCTCGATCGGGCCCGGGGCGATCGCGTTGGCGGTCACGTCGTAGCGCCCGTTCTCCCGCGCGACGACCTTGGTGAAGCCGATCACCCCCGCCTTGGCGGCCGAGTAGACGGCGGAGCCCTTCGATCCCACCCGGCCCGCCTCGCTGGAGATGCTGACGATCCGCCCGTAGCCCGCCCGCTGCATCCCCGGCAGCGCCGCGGCCGTGCAGTTGATCACCCCGTTCAGGTTGACGTCGATCACCCGCCGCCACTGCTCCGGCGTGGTCTGGGGGAAGAAGCCGAACTCGTCGGTGCCGGCGTTGTTGACCAGGATCGCCAGGCCCTCGACCTCCTCCACCGCCGCCCGCGCCGACTCCAGCGAGGTCACGTCGAGCTCCAGCGCGTGGCCGTTGATCTCGCCCGCGACCCGCTCCGCGCCGGGCACGTCGACGTCGCCGACCCACACCTCGGCGCCCTCGGCCGCCAGCCGCGCGGCGGTCGCGGCGCCGATCCCGCTCGCGCCACCGGTGACGAGCGCCTTCCTGCCGTCGAGCCGCATGCGCCGAACAATAGACTCGCCCCCCTTGCGAAGCCAGGATGTGATGCGCGTCGCCCTCCTCGCGGGCGGCACCGGCGGGGCCAAACTCGCCGCCGGCCTACAGGAGGAGATCGGCCCCGACCTGACCGTCATCGCCAACACCGGCGACGACATCGAGACCCTCGGCGTCCACGTCTCCCCCGACCCGGACCTGGTCACCTACTGGCTCGCCGGGGAAATCGACGCCGAGCGCGGCTGGGGCCTCCGCGACGACACCTTCCGGGTCACCGAGCGGATGGCCGAGGTCGGCGCCCCCAACTGGTTCAGCCTCGGCGACCGCGACCTCGCCACCTGCCTCTACCGCCGCGAGTTCCTCCGCGAGGGCGGCCGCGCCACCGACGCGCAGGCGCAGATCGCCCGCGGCCTCGGCGTCCGCGCCCGGGTGCTGCCGATGACCGACGCGACGGTCCGCACCAAGGTCCTCACCGAGGTCGGCCGCCGCGACCTGCAGGAGTACCTGATCCTCGACGGCGGCAAGCCGAAGGTGCTCGGGGTGGAGCTCGACGGGATCGCCGAGGCGCGGCCCACCACCGAGGTCGCGGGCGCCCTGCGGGCCGCCGACCTGATCGTCGTCGGCCCCTCCAACCCGGTGATCTCGATCGGCCCGATCCTCGCCGTGCCGGGCATGCGCGAGGCGATCCAGGCCGCGCACGCCCCGGTCCTCGCCGTCTCCCCCTACGTCGGCGGCCGCATCGTCAAGGGCCCCACCGACCGCTTCATGGAAGCCCTGGGACGGCCGACCACGGCGGCGGGCGTCGCCTCCCTCTACGCCGGGCTGATCGACGCGATGGTCGTCGACGAGGGCGACCCCGACCCGCCGCCCGCCGAGATCCCGACCCTCGCCGCGCCGACCCTGATGGACGGCGCCGCGGGCCGGGCGCGCCTCGCCCGCACGGTGCTCGACTACGCCGCGACGCTGATCGACGCATGAGGGCGACGGCGGTGGTGCCGGTCAAGCGCTTCGGGGTGGCGAAGTCGCGGCTCGCGCCGGGGGTCGAGGAGACCCGCAGGCCGGAGCTGGTGGCGGCGATGGTCGGCGACGTGCTGGAGGCGATCGGGCGGGCGCGCCTGGTCGAGCGGACGATCGTGGTGAGCCAGGAGCCGCGGGCGACGGCGCTCGCGGCGGCCGCCGGGGCCGAGCTGCTCGGCGACTTCGACGATGCGAGCCACTCCGCCGCAGCGCTCGCCGGCATCGCCGCGGCGGTGGCGGCGGGGGCGCGCTGCGTCGCCCTCCTCCCCGGCGACTGCCCGCTGCTCGACCCGCGTGAGCTCGACAAGATGCTGACCGGCGTCCCCGACCCCTACGTGGCGGTGATCCCGGACCGCCACGGCACCGGCACCAACGCGCTCGTGCTGGCGCCCCCGGACGCGATCGAGCCGAGCTTCGGCGAGGGCAGCCGCGCGCGCCACGTCGCCGCCGCGCGGGCGGCCGGGATCCCCTACGGCGTCGAGGAGCTGCCGTCGCTGGGACTCGACCTCGACACGCCGGCGGACATCGTGGCGCTGACCATGCGGGTGGAGATGGGCGGCGGGGCGAGGCGGACGGCGAAGGCGTTGGGGATATGAGTTCGGGGCGCGGCGCCGGCGAGGTGCGGGTCCGGCCGGTGCTCGGGGTGCCGGAGATCGCGGCGGGGGACCCGCTGGGCGAGCTCGTCGCGCGGGGCGCCGGGGAGCTGGTCGACGGCGACGTCGTCGTCGTCTCGCAGAAGGTCGTCTCCAAGGCCGAGGGCCGCACGCGGCGCCTCTCGTCGGTCATCCCCGGCGCCGAGGCGAGCAAGCTCGCGCGGATCCTCGGCAAGGAGCCGAACCTGGTGCAGCTGATCCTCGAGGAGTCGGCGGTGGTGGTGCGGGCGGAGCGCGGGGTGCTGATCGTCGAGACCCGGCACGGGCTGGTCTGCGCCAACGCCGGCATCGACAGCTCGAACGTGGTCGGCGAGGGGTCGGTGCTGCTGCTGCCGGAGGACCCTGACGCGTCGGCGCGGAGGCTGCGGGCGGAGATCGGCGGCGCGGCCGGGGCGCGGATCGGGGTGGTGATCGCCGACAGCTTCGGGCGGGCGTGGCGGATCGGCCAGGCCGAGGTGGCGATCGGGTGCGCCGGGCTGATGCCGCTCGACGACTGGCGGGGCCGCCGGGACGCGCACGGGCGGGAGCTGCTGGCGACCCAGATCGCGATCGCCGACGAGGCGGCGGCGGCGGCCGACCTCGTGCGGGACAAGGCGGCGGCGGTGCCGGCGGCGGTGGTCGGCGGCCTCGGCCGCTGGGTCACCGAGGAGGACGGCCCCGGCGCCGCGTCGATCCGCCGGCCGCGCGAGGACGACCTGTTCCGCTAGAGGCTCGGTCGGGAGGCGGCCCCGAGGGGCGGGCAAGGGGCAAAGCAAGGCGCAGGGACGAGGGGCAAACGGCAGCCGGCAAGGGACGCGGCCATCTCGGAGGCGACCCGGGCAGGCTGAGGCCGCCTCCGAAATGGCCGGGTCACGGAGGGACGGTGAGGGTGCGGGAGGCGTGGCCGGGCCACGGGGCGCGTGGCGGGCTTCCGTGAGCGAAGCGCCGAGAGCTCGCGACGAAGCCGCCAGGAACGTCACCCCGGCGCGAGGGAGTCGTCACCGGCTACGAGGCCCCATCGGGGGTCCGGAAGGTGCGTTCGCACTTTTCCCCGG
>DATJUK010000103.1:0-12991 GCA_035502495.1 Solirubrobacterales bacterium | reverse complement strand
CTTATGACCGCATAGCGGTCATAAGTGCGAACGCACGGGGTGGGCGCTTAGGCCCGGATCTTGTGGCCTGGGCGGAGGAGGGAGGCGGGGGCGGGGCGTCGATGCCGAGCCGGCGGACGACTTCTCGCGCGGTCGCGGTCGCGGTCGACAGGGTGGGCAGGCCGAGCTGCTCTTCGACCGGCTCGAGGACTTCGAGCGAGGGCATCTGCACGCAGGCGGAGAGGACGATGGCCTGGGCTCGGGAGACGTCGAGGCGGGCGGCGATCTCGGGCAGGCGGGTCGGGTCGAGGCGCCCTACCTCGACGTTGTCGGGGACGGCGAGGCTGATCCGGTCGACCACCTCGATCGAGTGGGACGCGAGGTAGCCGGCGACGCTGTCGGTCAACGGCTCCATATAAGGGGTGACGATCGCTGCCCGTCCGGCGCCGAGGGCCTGCAGCGCGGTGACCAGGGCGCCGCTGCGGCTGATCACCGGAACCTCGCGTCCGTTCTCCGCGGCGGATCTGCTCCTCGGCCTCGAGGTGCTCCTCGCGGGTACTCGCCATCGGGGGCGCCTAGGCAGTGCCTATACAGTTTAGATACAATTCAGGATACAAATTAGCGAAGAGGAGTTGTGATGCTGCATTTCTCCACCCGGTACCGGCGCCTGCGCGCCCTTTTCACCGCCCTTCCCCTGGCCCTTCTCCTGCTCGGCATCGGCGCCGCGGCGGCCTCCGCCGCCTCCACGGTGATCGTCCAGGGGACCACCGACGTGCGCGACGCGGGCCTGCTGGAAGAAGTGATCGAACCCGGCTTCCACGCCGCCTATCCGCAATACGAAATGAAGTACATCGCGGTCGGCACGGGCCAGGCGATCGCCAATGCGAAGGCGGGCCAGGGCGACGCGCTGATGGTGCACGCGCCGAGCCAGGAGAAGCCGCTGGTCGAAGAAGGCTATTCGCTGGAACCGCGCGGCCGGTCGGTCTTCTACTCCGACTACGTCTTCCCCGGACCGCTGAACGACCCGGCCGAAGTGCTGGCCAAGGCGCCTCACAACGCCGCCCTGGCCTTCGAACTGATCGCCAAGGCGGGCGAAGAAGGGAAGGCCAACTTCGTCTCCCGCGGCGACAACTCCGGCACCAACACGCAGGAGAAGGCGATCTGGAAACTGACCGGCGTCGAACTGAACAAACTCGGTGAGCCGGGCCCCGCCGACACCGAAGCCGACGCGCCCTGGTACCACAAAGCGGGCCTCGGCCAGGCCGAAACCGTCCTCCTCACCCAGCAGTGCCCGTTCACCGGTGGCGGCTGCTACGAGATGACCGACCGCGGCACCTTCAACCGCCTCGTCGACAACGGCTCGGTGACCGAACTGGAGATCGTCGCCCAGAAAAACGAAGCGAGCGCGCCCGGCGGCTCGAACCTGCTGACCAACCCGTTCAGCTTCTACGTGATCAATCCCGCCAAGGTCACCAACGTGACCATCAACGTCGAAGGCGCCAAGGCGCTGCAGGCCTACCTGACCTCGGAAGGCTTCCAGGACCGGCTGGCGACCTACCCGAACGCCGCCGAACCGGCGTTCTTCGCCGACGCGCACCCGCGGATGAGCGCCTCGACGGTCTCCGGGACGTTCGACCAGGGCGCCCGGTTCGGCGTCACCGGCAACCTCGTCAGCCTCCTGCCGGGGGCGCCGGCGATGTCCGGGGTGCCGGTGAACCTGCAGCAGGCGCCGTCCGGAAGCTCGACCTACACGACGATCGCCTCCGCCACCACCGGCGCCGACGGCAGCTACACGCTGCAGGCGGCGGCCACCCACGACGGCACCCTGCGGGTCGAAATGCCCGACACCGAGGCGTCCTACCCGAACCTCGCGGTCACGCCGTTGATCGCCTCGGGCGGGTTGACCCAGACGTTCGCGGCGGCGGGGGAAATCCACGTCCGCGCGACGACCCCGGCGCCACCGATCCTGAAGCCCGGCAAGGTCACGGTGAAGAAGCCGACGCTGAAGGGAAAGGTGGCGACGCTGCGCGGCGGCATCTCGCCCGCGGTCACGCCGTCCTCGGCGGCGGTGTTCGTCGTCCAGGGACGCAAGCAAGGCACCAAGCAGAAGTTCCACGGGCTGAAGAAAGTGCGGGCGCGGGAAGGCGTCGCGTACAAGCTCAGTGTCAAGCTGAAGCCAGGTAAATGGAAGCTCCGCGTCGTCTACCGAGACCCCGGCGTCATCTCACCCGGAACCTCGCGCGCGGTCTCAGTGTCGGTGCGCTGAGCCTCGCCCTGCTCGGTACGGCCGCCGCGCCCGCGGGCGCGGCGGCCGGCCCCGGCGTGGTCTTCACCGCCGGCGGGGCGGTGGCCGGGTCGATCCCCGGCACGGCGCTGGAACAGCGGCAGGGGAACGACCTCTACTCCGACTCCTACGTCCTGCGGGCGGCGCCCGGCGAAGCGGGGCAGGTCATCACCCGCCCCGGGATGCCGGTGGCGACGGCGTTGTCGCGGGCGGGCATCGGCTCCTACGGCTACCTGACGATCCCGCGGCCCGACGGCACCACCGCCTACCTCCCCGCCGCCGACTTCGCCGAACCCTCGCCGTTCGAAGGCGGCAAGCCCGCGCTCTTCACCGTCGACGCCGGCGTGACGCGGTTCTTCCGCCCCGTCACTAGCGATCCGGACTCGGTCAACGCCGAAGACAACATCTCCACCGTCGGCGGCGAACCGCTCACGGTCGGCGTCCACCAGGGCGACGTCCTGACCGTCAAGGCCACCGCCTCGCCGACCGCCACCGCGGCCGGCACCCCGGTCCACTTCGACGCCGCCGCCGAAGGCGGCCGCGGCGGCGGCCTCGCCTTCGAATGGTCCTTCGGCGACGGCACCGCCGCCACCGGCCGCTCGGTCGAACACTCCTTCTCCGGCAGCGGCACCTACGGCGTCCGCGTGACCGCCACCGGCACCGACGAATCAGGCGGCGAATCCGCCCCCCTGAACATCGTCGTCGGCAACCCCCCGACCACCCAGACCCCCGGCGCGACCACCACCCCCCAACCGACCTCCACCCACCCCACGGGCTCCCCCGGCAAAGCCCGCGCAGGCCGCGGCGGCAATGCCCCGACCCCCCAAACCGCCAAGCCACCCAACCACCCCACGTCCCGCCCCGTCCCCCCCGTCCCCCCGTCCCAGCCCTCCACCCCCCCGTCGCCGTCGCCCCTCCCGACCGCGCCCGAGGAATCCTCCGGGGGAGACTCGCCGGAACCTCCCATCTGTTGTTCCGCCGAGTCTCCCCCGGAGGATTCCACCCCGCCAGGCCGATCCCACAACACTCCGTCCCGCAACACCCCGTCCCCGACCGCGCCCTCCACCGCCCGACTGGTCGAAGGCCGCCTGATCGGCGACGACCTCGGCGCCGCGGCGCCCGCGGAAGGCGCCGCCGCCGGCCAAGGCTCCCGCTCCGCCCCCGGAAAAGTCGCCGGCCCTGGCACCGGGATCCCGCTCCTCGCCCTTATCGTGGTCGCCCTGCTCGTCGCCGGGGCGTTGTTCGAGTGGCGCGGTCGGCGGCCAAGCAGCTGACCGATGCTCCCCCTCGCCGACATCGAGGACGTCCTCTTCCACCTGGCCGAAGCCCTGCGCGTCCCGGTGCTGGTCGCGGCGCTCCTCTGCCTCGCCCTCGTCCTGGTCGAACTCGGCCGCTTCCTGGTCGAAGTGGGCCGGCGGCGCCGGCGCTCCTACCTCGGCCTGCGCGCCGCCACCGAGGAGGCGCTCCTGGCGCTGCGCACCCGCGGCGACCACGCCGCCGCCACGGCGACGCTCGAGCGGGTCTCCACCGGGCGGGCGATGAGCGAGGCGATCGGGCGGATCGTCGCCCAGTACGGACAGCCGGACCGCGAGGAGGAGGGCGCCAAGGCGCTGGCCGACTTCGACTTCGGCTCGATGCGGCGGCTGGAGCGCACCCGGGCGCTGGTGCGGCTCGGCCCGGCGCTCGGCCTGATGGGGACGCTGATCCCGCTCTCCCCGGCGCTCGCCGGGCTCGCCGAAGGGGACGTCGCGCAGCTCTCCGAAAACCTCCGCGTCGCCTTCAGCGTCACCGTCCTCGGCCTGCTGATCGGGGCGATCGCCTTCGTCGTCTCGCTGGTCCGCGACCGCCTCTACGGCCAGGACCTCTCCGACCTCGAGTTCGTCGCCGGGCGCCTGCTGGGGCCGCCCTCGTGAGCGCCACGCCGGGCGGCCCGCCGCCGCGCCGTCGGCGCACCTTCGTCGCCCCGCACGCGCGCCGCCGCGGCGACCGGGCGGGCGACCCGCTGGAAGGCCTGGTCAACCTTTTCGACCTCGGCATCGTCCTCGCCGTCGCCTTCCTGCTGGCGGCGCTGGCCTCGCTGAAGCTCTCCTCGCTCCTGACCTCGCACGACGTCACCGTGGTGAAGAAGGGGCGCGGCGAGGAAACGGTGATCGTCAAGCGGGGCGACCACGTCCGCGCCGTCCACCTCGGCCACCGCAAGGTGGTCGGCAAGGGCGAGCCGATCGGCCAGGCCTACCGGCTCGCCGACGGCCGCGTGGTGATCGTCACCAGGCCGCGCTGATGCACTTCATCTGGGAAGGGCTGCAGCAGGCGGTCCACATGATCCTCCACGACAACGGCGAACTGCGCCACATCCTCTGGGTGACGCTGCACGTCGGCGTCGTCGCCACCGTGGTCGCGGCGGTGGTCGGGATCCCGCTGGGGCTGCTGTTCGGCCTCGGCAGCTTCCGCGGCCGGCGGATCGGGGTGGCGCTGCTGAACGCCGGACTCGGGCTGCCGCCGGTGGTGGTGGGCCTGATCGTCGCCCTCCTCCTCTTCCGTGGCGCCCCGCTCGGCGGGCTCGAATGGATCTACACGGTGGAAGGGATGATCCTCGCCCAGGCGATCCTGGCGCTGCCGCTGGTCGCCGCCTTCACCGCCACCGCGGTCGGCGCCGTGGCGCCGGCGCTGCTCGACCAGGCGCGGGCGCTCGGCGCCTCGCGGCGACAGGTCTACGGGCTCGCCCTCCGCGAGGCGCGGGTCGGCGTGCTCGGCGCGCTGATCGCGGCCTTCGGCTCGGCCGTCTCCGAGGTCGGCGCCGTCGTCCTCGTCGGCGGCAACATCCACGGCCAGACCCAGACCCTCGCCAGTGCCGTCCTCACCGAGGTGGCGGCGGGGGAATACGGGACCGCGATCGCGATCGGGATCATCCTGCTCGGCCTGATCGTGGTCTGTGGCGGGATGCTCACCGCGATCCAGCAGCACGGCACCGGCGACGACGAAGGCGCGCCCTGGTTCCGCTGGCGGGCGTCGTGAGCGCCCCCGCCCGCCCGCCGGCCGGCGCCGTCGCCCCCGCCCCGGCGCTGGCCGTGCGCGGGCTCACCGTGCGGCGCGGGAGGCTCGAGGTCCTGCGCGGCATCGACCTCGAGCTGCGTCGCGGCGAGGTGACGGTCCTGCTGGGACCGAACGGGGCGGGGAAGTCGACGCTCTTCGGCGCGGTCATGGGCTCGATCGAGCCGGCGGGCGGGCGGATCGAGGTCGAGGGGCGGGTAGCCGCCGCCGCCCAGAACGCCGCCTTCGCCCGCCGCGGCGTCCGCGCCAACGTCGAGCTGGCGCTCGCCTGGTGGGGGGTGCCGCGGAGCGAGCGGCCGCGGCGGGCGGCGGCGGCGCTGGCGGAGCTGGGCGTCGGCGGGCTGGCCGAGCGTCCCGCCCGGGTCCTCTCCGGCGGCGAGGCGCGCCGCGTCCACCTCGCCCGCGTGCTCGCCGTGCGGCCCGACGTGCTGCTGCTCGACGAGCCCTTCGCCGGGCTCGACCCGACCGCCCGCGCCGACGTCCTCTACGACCTCGCCGCGGTGCTGCGCGACGAGGATCGCGCCACCTGCGTCGTCGTCCACGACCGGGCCGAGGCCTGGGCGCTCGCCGATCGGGTCCTCGTCCTGCTCGCCGGCCGGATCGCCGCCTCCGGCCCGCCCGCCGAGGTGCTGGAGCGGCCGCCGAGCCCGGCGGTGGCCCGCTTCCTCGGCTTCAGCGGCGAGATCGCGATCGGCGACGAGGTGCTGATGCTGCGCCCGGGCCAGGTCCGCCTCGATCCGGGCGGCGACCTCGGCGGCGAGGTGGCGCGCAAGATCCCGGTCGAGGACGGGGTGCGCCTGGAGCTGGCGGTGGCGGGCGGCCGGGTCTTCGCCGTCGCCCCCTCCCCCGGCCCGGCGGTCGGCGAGCGGGTGGCCCTGCGGGCCGAAGGCGGCATCCGCTTTCCCCGGGCGGCGCCGTAGGCGTGGCGCTACGCTAGGTCGATGCCCGACCTGACCCTCGGCGAAGCGGCCCGCGCGCTCGGCGTCAGCGTCGACACCGTGCGGCGCTGGGCGCAGGCGGGGAAGATCGAGACCACCCGCGACGAGGCGAACCGCCGCCGCGTCCCCGAGGCCGAGGTGACCCGGCTCGCCCCCCACCCACAGCGCCACAAGACCAAGGACGGCTTCTCCGCCCGCAACCGCTTCCCCGGCATCGTCCGCTCGGTCGAGGTCGACGGCGTGATGGCCCTGGTCGAGATCGAGGCCGGGCCGCACCGGGTGACCGCGGCGATCACCCGCGACTCGGTCGAAGAGCTCGGCCTCGCCCCGGGCGTGCCGGCGGTGGCGACGGTCAAGGCTACGTCGGTGATGATCGCGGCCGAAGCCTCCTGAGGCCGGCGCCGAGGCCCACCTGGCGGATCCGGTCGAGGCCCATCACGACGACCAGGATCACGCCGGTGATGATCTGCTGCCGGTAGGGCTGGACGCCGGAGACCGAGAGCCCGTTTTCCAGCGTGCCGAGGAGCAGCACGCCGAACACGGTGGTCGAGGGCGAGGCCGGTGAGGGCTTCCGGGCGGACCGCCTTGGTGGCCGGGTGGGACCAGAGGCTGGTGAGGTCGCTGAAGAGGGTCAGGGTCCCGAGCGTCACGACGAGGAAGGGGAGCTGGGCCCAGCCGATCAGGACGCCGTTGGTCAGGGCCCCGACGAGCAGGCCGAAGGCGAGGGTCAGCGCGATCGCGACCATCCAGGGCTCGACGAGAGCCTCGCCCAGGACCCGATCGACGCGGTCCTCCCCGGGGCCGAGGAGATCATCCCGCTCGGCTTCATCCCCGACTCCCGCGACCACGCCTCGCCCTTCGTCCTGCTCGGCTCCCGCGAGCGCGCCCGGGCGATCACCGGCTCGTTCATCTGGAGCGACAGCGGCTTCGCGGTGCGCGGCGTCGGCGCGGCGGTCGGCGGCGAGGACCTCGACCCGGACCTCCTCTGACGCGCGCCGGGGCGCTCAGCCGCCGTCGGCGGGCGTGCCGGTGAGGCGGCCGTTGAGGGCGTCCATCATCCGCGCCGGCGTCACCGCGCTGAGCGCCGCCTGCACCTTGACGTCGGCGCCGACCGGGTAGCGGGCGCGCGGCCGGGCGGCGGTCAAGGCCCGCTCGATCGTCGCCGCCACGGTGTCCACGGGTTTCGCCATCTTCTGGATCCGCGGGATCGCCCGGCGCATCCCGTCCAGGTGCCGGTCGTAGAGGTCGCGGTGCGCGGCGCTCATCGCGGCGGCTTCGGCCTCGAGCGTCTGCGGCGCGTCGCGCCAGAGGTCGGTGTCGGTCATCGCCGGCTCGACCAGGGAGACCTTGATCCCCCACGGCCGCAGCTCCAGCCGCCAGGCGTCGGCGAGCGCCTCGATCGCGAACTTCGAGGCGTTGTAGGCGCCGGTCATCGGGGTCGAGACGCGGCCGCTCAGCGAGGAGACGAAGACGATCCGCCCGCGCGCCGCCCGCAGCCGCGGCAGGACCGCGTTGGTCAGCGCCACGGCGCCGACCACGTTGACCTCGAACTGCTCCCGCAGGTCGGCGGCCGAGAGGGTCTCGAGCGGGCCGGAGACGACGATGCCCGCGTTGTTGACGATCGCGTCGAGCCGCTCCGGCAGCGCCGCGGCGAGCGCCGCGATCTGCGCCTCGTCGGTGAGGTCGAGGCGCAGCGGCCGCAGCTCGGCTCCCGCCGCGGCGACCAGCCCCTCGCCGTCCTCGTCCCTGCGCACGGTCGCGTAGACGGTCCACCCCGCGCGGACCAGCCGCAGGGCGGTGGCGCGGCCGATCCCGCGACTGGCTCCTGAGATCAGGACGCTCGGCACCGTCCGACCCTAGCCCGGCCGCGGGCGGCGGCGCAAGGGCGGCCGGCGCCGGCTCGCGCGCCTGGATCAGGCGACCGTGATCTGGCCGGGCTCGCCGGGGGCGAGGCGGCCGATGCGGGTGCCGGCCATCGCGGCGCCCCGGGGGACGGCGGCGAGCAGGCCGCCGGAGGTCATCGCGTCGCTGAGGAGGGCGCGGCGGGCGGGGTCGACGGCGGGGTCGAAGGTGGCGAAGGCGGCGGCCTCGCGGGCGTTGCGGGCGCTGCCGCCGGCCTGGGCGGTGCCGGCGGCGGCCAGGTCGAGGGCGCCGGGGAGGGAGGGGACGGCGCCGGCGTCGAGGGTGGCGGCGAGGCCGCTCGACCCGCAGAGCTCGTGCAGGTGGCCGAGGAGGCCGAAGCCGGTGACGTCGGTGAGGGCGTGGGCACCGGCGGCGCGGGCCGCGCGGGCGGCGTCGGCGTTCAGGGTCGTCATCGCCTCGACCGCGGCGGCGATCCAGGCGGGCTCGGCGATGCCGCGCTTGGCGGCGGTGGTGATCAGGCCGCCGCCGATCGGCTTGGTCAGGTAGAGGTCGTCGCCCGGCCGGCCGCCGGCCGCGCCGAGGACCTCATCGGGATGGACGGTGCCGCTGACGGCCATGCCGTACTTCGGCTCCGGGTCGTCGATCGAGTGGCCGCCGCCGATCGCGACGCCGGCCGCCGCCGCCACCTCCGCGCCGCCGGCGAGGATCTGGCGGAGGACGTCGGCGCCGAGCGCCTCGAGCGAGAAGGCGACGACGTTGAGGGCGAGGATCGGCGTGCCGCCCATCGCGTAGACGTCGGAGAGGGCGTTGGTGGCGGCGATGCGGCCGAAGTCCCGCGGATCGTCGACGATCGGGGTGAAGAAATCGATCGTCTGGACCAGCGCGAGGTCGTCGGTGAGGCGGTAGACGGCGGCGTCGTCGGCCGGGTCGAGGCCGATCAGCAGGTTCGGGTCGGCGCTCGGCGGCAGCGCCGAGCGCACCGCGCCGAGGTCGGCGGCGCCGATCTTGCAGGCGCAGCCGGCGCCGTGCGACAGCTCGGTGAGGCGGGGCCCGTCCGCTAGCGTCATGGCACCGAGGGTAGCCGGAGGCGAAGCGATGGACACGGAGACGATCGAGGAGGGCGACCGGGCGGAGCTGCGCCGGCTGCCGTCGGTCGAGCGGCTCGCCGCGGCGGTGCCGGAGGTTCCCCACCACCTCGCCGTCGCCGCCGCGCGGGCCGAGCTCGGGCGCGCGCGGGAGTCGATCCGGGCCGGCGGGCGGGCGCCCGCGCCGGAGGCGCTGGTCGCGGCGACCCGCGCCCGCGCCGCCCGGACCGCCGTGCCCAGCCTGCGGCCGGTGATCAACGCGACCGGCGTCGTCCTCCACACCAACCTCGGCCGCGCCCCCCTGCCCGCCGCCGCGGTCGCCCGGGTGGCCGCCGTCGCCGCCGGCTACAGCAACCTCGAGTACGACCTCGCCGAGGGCCGGCGCGGCAGCCGCTCCTCCCACCTCGACCGGCTGCTGTGCGAGCTCGGCGGCGCCGCGGCGGCGTTCGCGGTCAACAACAACGCGGCGGCGGTGATGCTGGCGCTGGCGGCGCTGGCCGGCGACGGCGAGGTGCTGGTCGGCCGGGGCCGGCTGATCGAGATCGGCGGCTCGTTCCGGATCCCCGACATCCTCGCCCAGTCGGGCGCGACCCTGGTCGAGGTCGGGACCACCAACCGCACCCGGCTCGCCGACTACGAGGCGGCGATCGGCGCGCGGACCACGGCGATCCTGAGCGTCCACCAGTCGAACTTCCGGATCGTCGGCTTCACCGCCGAACCGGAGGCGGCGGCGCTCGCCGGGCTCGCCCGCGAGCGCGGCCTGGCGATGATCGACGACCTCGGCTCGGGGGCGCTCGGCGAGGTGCTCGGCGAGCCGACCGTGCGCGGCGCCGTCGCCGCCGGCTGCGACGTCGTCTGCTGCTCCGGCGACAAGCTGCTCGGCGGGCCGCAGGCGGGGCTGCTGTTCGGCCGCGCGGCGGCGATCGAGCGCTGTCGCAGCCACCCGCTGGCGCGGGCGCTGCGCCTGGACAAGATGCAGATCGCGGCGCTCGAAGCGACGCTGCGGGCGCACCGGGACGACGGGCCGGCGGCGATCCCGGCGCTGGCGATGATCGCGGCGGGCGAGGAGGAGCTCGCGGCGCGGGCGGCGGCGCTGGTGGCGGCGATCGGCGCGGGGGCGTCGGTCGAGCGGGAGAGCGGCGCGCCCGGCGGCGGGTCGCTGGCCGACGTCGCCCTGGAGGGGCCGGTGTGCGCGGTGGAGGTGGCGGCGGGCGCCGACGCGCTGCTCGCCCGGCTGCGGGCCGGGGACCCGCCGGTGGTGGCGCGGATCGTGCGGGGGCGGGTGGTGCTGGACCCGCGGACGATCGCCGCGGACGAGGTGGAGACGGCGGCGGCCGCGGTCCGCGCGGCCCTCGACCGGCCCTAGCCGGCAGCCGTGGCGGGCGGGGAGACGCGCGCGGGCGGGGAGCGCCCGGGGGACCCGGCGGGGCCGTCGCTCACGGTCGGGACCGCGGGGCACATCGACCACGGGAAGACGGCGCTGGTGCGGGCGCTGACCGGGCGGGACACCGATCGCCTGGCCGAGGAGCGGCGGCGGGGCATGTCGATCGAGCTCGGCTACGCGGAGCTGGAGCTGGACGACGGGCGGCGGTTGAGCCTGGTCGACGTGCCGGGGCACGAGCGGTTCGTGCGCACGATGATCGCCGGGGCGAGCGGGATCGACCTGTTCCTGCTCGTGGTCGCCGCCGACGACGGGGTGATGCCGCAGACCCGGGAGCACCTGGAGGTGCTGCGGGGGCTGGGGGTGCGGGACGGGATCGTCGCCCTGACCAAGGTGGACCTGGTGGAGGAGGGCGCGGGGCGCCTGGAGGCCGTCGCCGCGGAAGTCGGGGAGCTGGTGCCGGGGGCGGAGATCGTCTCGGTGAGCTCGCCGACCGGCGCGGGCGTCGACGCGCTGCGCTCGCGGATCGGGCGCCTGGCGGCCTGCGTCGATGCCGATCGCGGCGAGGCGGGCGGCGGGCCCGGTGACGAGGGGGCGGTGCTGCACGTGGATCGGGTCTTCTCGGTGCCCGGGCACGGCACGGTGGTGACCGGGACCCTCTGGGCGGGGACCTTGCGGCGCGGGGATCGGGTGCTCGTGTCACCGGGCGGAAGGGCGGCGCGGATTCGGTCGATCGAGAGCCACGACCGCTCGCTGGAGGCGGTCGGGCCGCGGCGGCGGGTGGCGCTGAACCTCGCCGGGGTGCGGCGCGAGGACGTGGCGCGGGGGGACGTCGTGACGGTCCCCGGCTCCGGCCTCTCCCCCGCCTACCGCCTCGACGCCCAGTTGGCCGCGGGCGCCGCCGCGGTCCTCGACGAGCGGCGGGTGCAGGTCCACCACGGCACGCGCGAGTCCCCGGCCCGGGTGGTCGACCTCGGCGACGGCGCGGTCCAGCTCCGCCTCGAGCACCCCCTGCTGGCCCGTCGGGGCGACCGGGTCGTGATCCGCCGCATCGCCCCGCCCGACACCCTGGGCGGCGCCACCGTCCTCGACCCCTCCCCGCCCCGCCACTCGCGCCGGTCAGGGACGCCCGGGTCGAGTTCCGGACCGTCAGGGACCGAGACCCGGCGCGCGTCCGCGGACGCCACGCCCACGGCGGACGCCGCGCACGCTCCCGCCGCGCACTCCGCGCCCACGACAGACGCCGCGCACGCCCGCCTGGCCGCGCACTCCGCGCCCACGGCGGACGCCGCGCACGCTCCCGCCGCCGCGCGATCCGCGCCCGCGGCGCCGGGAGCGTTGGCGCGCCGGGTCCTGGCGGAGCTCGAGGCCGACGGCGAGCGACCGCGGACGCCGGCGAGGCTCGCCGAGGACCTGGGCGCGGAGCGGCGGCAGGTCGAGGCGGCGGTCGGGGAGCTGGTCGACGCCGGGGCCGCGGTGCGGTTCAAGGCCGAGGTCGTCTACCCGGCCGCGACCGCGGCGCGGCTCGAGGCGGCGGTGGTCGCGCTCGCCACCGAGGCGGGCGGCTCGACCTCGATCGGCGAGGTGAGGGACGCCCTCGGGCTCAGCCGCAAGTACGCGCAGGCGGTGCTCGAACACCTCGACGGCGAGCGGGTGCTGCGCCGCGACGGCGACCGGCACCGCCTGCGGGGCGGCGCGACGTAAGCTGCGGGCGTCGTGGGGCGGCAGGGGTCTGGTGGCCCATCCGGCCTTCAAAGCCGGCAGGGCGGTGCAGCCCATCGCTTGGAAGGTTCGATTCCTTCGCCGCCTCGTCCCCATGGCCGGCGGGTCCGCAGGCGGACGGCGGGCCCGGGCGCTGTGGAGCCTCTCCGGCGCCCCTCGCGCCTCTCCCTTCGCGTCCAGCGCGCCTCTTGCTCCGCGTCCCTCGCGCCTCTTGCTCCGCGTCCCTCCTCCGCCCCTCAACGACGCGCGCGCTGAAGGTCGATCGTCTGGTGGGGGTCGGCGGCGGAGGCGAAGCCGGCTTTGAAGACCGCCCAGCGCTTGCAGGCGGCGCCGGCCAGGAGGAGGGCGCCGGCGCCGGCGGAGACGGGGCGGCGGTGGCGGGCGGGGAGCGGGCCGCGGGGGCCGGAGGCGGCCAGGGTCAGCGCGCCGAGGGCGGCGAGGGCGCGGGCGGCCTTGTCGAGCCTGCCCGCCGTGCCCTCCTCGTAGGCGCTCGCGAGCGGGCCGAGGCGCCTCAGCATCACCTTCGACGCCGCTTCCTCGACCACCACGGCGGCGACGCCGAGCGCTCGCGCGGGCTCGGCTTCCGCGCTCGGGACGGTGAGCATCGCGGCGCCGGCGGCGCTCGCGGCGGCGCTCGCGGCGAAGACGAAGGGCAGCTCGGCGCGCGCCTCCGACCAGGCAGGGATGG
>DATJUK010000102.1:0-20415 GCA_035502495.1 Solirubrobacterales bacterium | reverse complement strand
CGGTATCCGGTGAGAACTGCGAACGCACCCTGGGGGCGGCGGGGTGTGGGGGTGCGGGGCCCGGGCCGGGGCCGGGGCAGCGCGGGAGATCGCCGGGCTCGACCGGCGCCCAGATTGCGCTCGACGTTCTCCGTGTGGAAGGGCGGGCGCCTTCGGCGGGACCGCGGCGGCGCTATTCGTGGATCTTCTCGCCGCGCCCGAGCATGCCCACGAATTTGCGCAGGCGGCGCTCGCGGGTCTCGGGTTTCTTCGCGTCGCCGAGGCGGTAGAGGATCGCGTAGCGGTTGGCGCTGTCGAGCTCGGCGAAGAACGCGGCGGCGGCCGGGTTGGCGTCGAGCTCGCGCTGCAGGTCGGCGGGGACTTTCGCCGTGCGCTGGCCCTCGTAGGCGGCCTCCCAGCGGCCGTCCTCTTTCGCCGCCGCGACCTCGGCGGCGCCCGTCGGGCGCAGGCGACCTTCCTCCGCCAGCGCTTCGGCCTTCTCGCGGTTGATCTTCGACCAGCGGCCGCGCGGCCGGCGGGGCGTGAAGCGGAGCAGGAAGTGGGTCTCGTCGAAGCCGCGTTTCTGGCTGTCGATCCAGCCGAAGCAGAGGGCAACCTCGAGCGCCTCGGCGTAGGTGATGCTCGGCTCCGGCGCCCCTTTCTTGGCCAGCTTCAGCCAGAGGCCAGGCGAATCGGCGCCGTTTGCCTCGAGCCACTCCTCCAGCTCGTCCGGACCGCCGAAGAGGACTATCTCGAGCTCGTCGGGCATCGCGCTCACCCTGCCAGCAGCTCCGGCAGCGCCGTCGCGTCGACGCCCCGCACCTCGACCAGCTTCTCCCGCGACCTGGCGCCCCGCACCACCGCCACCCGCGAGGGAGCGACGCCGACCCGCGCGGCGATCAGCCGGCAGAGCGCCTTGTTGGCCTTGCCGTCGACCGGCGGCGCCGACACCCGCGCCCGCAGGACATCGTCGACGAAGCCGAGCAGCTCGTCGCGGGCGCCGCGCGGCTGCAGCTTCACGGCCACGCGGGCGACCTCCACGTCGCCTCCCTCACAGCCCTGCGGCGTCGGCGAGGAGGTCGACCTGGCCGGGATCCTTGACGGTCGGGAAGAAGATCAGCTCGTCGCAGCCCGCCTCCGAGAAGGCGCCGACGTAGGTGCGCACGGTCTCCGGGTCACGGGCGGCCGAGCCGGCGATCATCTGCGCCGTCTCCTCGCCGAGGAAGCCGTAGTAGTCGGTCAGGTAGGGAGCCGGATCGGCGTCGCCGAGGGCGAAGTAGGCGAGCGCCATGGCGCGCGGTTCGCCGTCCCGACCGGCCGCCGCCCAGGCCTGCTTCACCTTGGCCAGCGCGTCGGCGAAGGCGTCCGGCGGCAGGCCGCCGGCGATCCACCCGACGCTGCCGTGCTTGGCGGCGCGCCGGAAGCCGGCCGGGACGCCGCCGCCGACGATCAGGGTCGGCGCGGCGACGTCGGGGCCGATCTTCTCGTCGGCCCAGACCTCGGTGAGGCGGGTGAGGATCGCTTCCATGTCCGCGCCGCGGGTGCCCATGTCGGCGCCGACCGCGGCGTAGTCGTCGTCGCGGCCGCCGAGGCCGAGACCCAGCGTCAGCCGCCCGCCGGAGAGCGCGTTGAGGCTCAGCGCCTGCTTGGCGAGCAGCGTCCCGTCGTCGCGCAGCGGGGCCAGCAGGACCGCGGTGACGAGGCCGATCCGTTCGGTCACCGCCGCCGCGCCGCTCAGCGCGATCAGCGACTCGTAGCTCCCGTAGGCGATCCGGTCGATCGTGCCGAGGCTGGAGAAGCCGCGCCGCTCCCCCCGCCTGGCCCACTCGACCAGCTGCTCGCCGGTGGTTCCCGGCACCGCGTTGGGCAATCCGACCGCGATTTCCACCTGACGACCTCCCCGGAGTAGTAAGAAGATGGTTGACGCGGACACTAAACCAACGAACCGCCAACCACAGGAGGACCCATGGCTGCGATCCCCGACGAGGCAAAGCACCTGCTCGAAGGCAAACACTTCGCCCACGTGGCGACGATCAACTCGGACGGCACGCCACAGGTGTCGGCCGTCTGGATCGGCATCGACGGCGACCTCGTCACCTTCAACACCGCCGAGGGCCGGGTGAAGACGAAGAACCTGCACGCGAACCCCGCTGTCGCCATCTCGATCACCGACGAGGACAACCCCTACGAGAACCTGATCGTCCAGGGCAAGGTCGTCGAGATCACCGACGCCGGCGCCGATGCCGACATCGACGCGCTCGCCAAGCGCTACCTCGACGCCGACTCCTACCCCTTCCGCCAGCCGGGCGAAAAACGGGTGATCGTGAAGATCGAGCCGGAGAAGGTGAACCACTCGAAGCCGTAGGGATTCGGGTGGACGGCGACCGCGCGGTAGCGGTCGCCGCGGCGCGAGGGACATCCGACACGGCTCTCCCATCGGTCAGGACCTTGCCGTGGAGGGAAACCGCCTCTGTACGGCGGTAAGTCTCCACAGGGCACCGCCGCGAGTCCGGCTAGGCGGGCAGTTCGGCCTCGAGCCGCGCCAAGGCGGCGCGGGCGAGGTCGAACACCCGGCGCTCGCCGCTGAGGCGGAAGCGCGAGTTGGCGCCCATCACCACCGCGTAGAGCTCGAAGGCGTAGCGGTCGGGATCGGCGACCCCGGCGATCGACGCCTGGCGGGTGAGCTCGGCGATCCAGAGGTCCATGGCCGCGGCGATCGCGTCGCGCACGGGGCCGGGGCGGTCGTCGTACTCGCTCGCGGTGGCGCCCCAGAAGCAGCCGCCGGTGAAGGTCTCCAGGTATTCGAAGTAGTGCTCGGCCATCGCCCGCAGACGCGGGCCGCCGTCGGGGGCGGCCAGCGAGGGTTCGATCACGATCCGCCGGAAGCGGTCGGCGGCGGCGTCCACGGTCGCCAGCTGGAGGTCGAGCTTCGAGCCGAAGTGGGCGAAGAGCCCGCTCTTGCTCATCTCCAGCTCGCCGGCGAGGCGGCCGATCGTCAGGCCCTCGAGGCCCTCGACCGAGGCGAGGTCGACGGCGCGCTCGAGGATCGCCGCGCGGGTGCGGGCGCCCTTGGTCTCCTTCGTCTCGGTTGCGCCGGCCACGTCCACAGGATATAAAAAAGCACGAACGTTCGTACTAACCAAGGAGAAAAGGCATGGGGGACTACGCGGTGAAGCGGATCGACGAGATGGACGCCGCCCTGTTCGGCAGCTTCAAACGGGCGCGCGCCGAGCTCGGGGTCGAGTCGTTCGGGATGCAGGTGATCGACCTGCCGCCCTCCTTCGACGCCTACCCGTCCCACGATCACACTCACGACGACCAGGAGGAGGTCTTCCTGGCGCTGCGGGGCAGTGGCGAGCTGGAGGTCGAAGGCGAGCGGATGCCGCTCGACGCCGACCACATCGCCCGGGTCGGCCCGACCGCGAAGCGCAAGGTCTGGGCGGGCCCGGAGGGCATCCGCCTGCTGGTCCTCGGCGGCGTCCCCGGCCGCGCCTACACGCCGCCCGAGGTCAGCGAGATCGGCGGTCCCGACCCGAAAGTCCCGCCCGCCGTCGCCTGACCCACCCCCCACCCCCGGTGAGTTCGCAGTTACGCCCGCTATCCGGTCATTTCTGCGAACTCACCGGGGGTTCGAAGCCGGGGCACTCAGCCACGGGGAGGCGGGGGTAGCGGGGGAAGGCGGGGTCGGTGCGGGAGCGCTCGCAGAGGGAGAAGACCGAGCCGCGGGTGTTGGGGACCAGTTTCTGGTGCCGGCAGGAGTCGCAGAGGCCGGCGGGCTGGCGGGACGGGGCGCGGCCCATCAGGGTGCGCCCGCGGCCGGGGCCGATTCGACCCGGCGGCGCACGCCGCGCAGGACGCGCCTGACGACCAGCACGTGCATCCGGGTGCCGATCACCGCCGCCCGGTAGGCGCGGCCCTTGAGGCCGGGGAAGTCGGCGCGGGTCTCGGCGACGACCCGGGTCCGCACCGCGCCCAGCGGTTCCAGCCGGAAGGTCAGCGCGTAATCGGAGAAGCGGTGGGAGCCGGCCAGGACCAGCAGGCGCTCCGGGGTCGTCGCGACGACGTGGAAGCCCGGGATCGTCGAGCCGACCTCGAGCGGCCGCGGCCCGCCCGCCTCGGTGTCGGCGCAGCCGACCGCCCGCGCGTAGCGCGGCGCGCCCGCCCCCGCGGTCATCCGCTCGACCGTGCGCAGCAGCGCCGGCCAGACCTGCGATGCCGGCGCCGAGATCTCCCCGGCGTGCTCGTCGACCCAGGGCAGCCCGCGCGGGTCGCCGTCGGCGCCGACGTCCTCGCCCGCGCCGCCGCCCTCTCCCGCGCCGCTCATTTCCGCGTCATCCGGCGCACCCCACCCGCCGCGCTCCACCATTCGATCGCCAGTTCGTCCTTCGCCTCGGTCAGCCGCGTCACTGCCAGCTCGCGCAGGTCGGCGCGGAAGAGCGAGGAGTCGGCGGAGACCTCCTCCGCCCCCATCGCCTTGAAGAGCTCCAGCTTGCGCTCGCGGTCGATGACCTCCTCGGCGAGCCCGGCGAGCTTCGCGTCGCCGCGCCAGTCGGGAGGGTCCTCGGAGCCGCTGTGGAGGGAGAAGCGCGGGTCGCGGGCCAGGTCGGCGCCCTTCCGCGACCGCGGCATCGAGCCGAACCAGAGGTCCTCGCCGACGAACTTCGCCTCGATCCCGCTGATCCGCGGCGAGCCGTCGGCCCGCAGCGTCGCGATCGTCTTGTGGACGTGCGCCTCGAGCAAAGCTCGCGCCTCCCGCGCCAACTCCGGCGCATCACGCTCGATTTCTGCCCAACTTGCCATGCCACGACGCTACACCGAGCCCTCCCGCCTCGCCTCCGACTAGCTTTGGGAGGGTGATGCGCACCGCCACCCTGTTCGACGCCGACGCCGCCTCCTACACCGGCACGGTCGAGGTCCTCGGGGTGATCTTCCGCGCCGAGGACGACGGCTACGCGGTGCTCGAGGTGCAGGAGGCCGGCGGCGGCGACGGCTTCGCGCTGGTCGGCCCGGTCGCCCACCTGAGCGCCGGCGACCGCGCCGAAGTGAGCGGCGAGTGGCAGACCCACTCGCGCTATGGCCGCCAGCTGCGCGCCCAGGGCGCCCTGCCGCTCGACCCGACCGACCGCGAGGGCCAGGTCGCCTACCTCACCAGCCTCCGCCACATCGGCAAGAAGCGGGCCGAAGCGCTCTGCGACGCGCACGGCGAGGAGGTGATGCAGGTGATCGCCCGCGACCCGCAGCGCACCTTCGCCGCGCTGCGCGGGGTCAGCGTCGACCAGGCCGCCGCGGCGACCCAGTCCTGGCACGAGAGCCGCGCCGTGCGCGAACTTCACGTCCAGCTCGCCCCCCACGGGCTCGCCCACCTCGCCGCCCCGATCCACGCCCGCTACGGCGAGCGCTCGACCCAGGTCCTGCACGAGGACCCCTACCGGCTGACCGAGGTCGAGGGCGTCGGCTTCGCCCGCGCCGACAAGATCGCGCTCGCCGCCGACACGCCGCCGGAGTCCGACAAACGGGCCCAGGCGGCCGCCGTCTACGCCCTGCGCGAGGCCGAACAGGGCGGCAACAGCTTCCTGCCGATGGCGGAGCTGGCGGCGCGCACCGCCAAGCTGATCGGCCTCGTCCCCGACCCGGCGGTGCTGGCCGAGGCGCGCGGCCTGGTCGACGAGGAGGGACGCGCCTACCGCGAGCCGACCCTGGCGAGCGAGCGCGCCGTCGCCGCGACGCTGGCCCGCCGGCTCGCCGCCCCGCCCCACCTCGAGCACGACCCGGGCGAGAGCGCTCCCGACGAGGAAATCACCGAGGAGCAGTGGGCCGCGGTCCGCGGCGCCTTCGGCTCGCGGGTCTCGGTGCTGACCGGCGGCCCCGGCGTCGGCAAGACCCGCTGCACCAGGGAGATCGTCGCCGCCGCCGAAGCGGCCGACCTGAAGATCGCCCTCTGCGCGCCGACCGGCCGCGCCGCCCGCCGGCTGCAGGAAACCACCGGCCACGAGGCGCAGACGATCCACCGGATGCTCGAATGGAGCCCCGGCGGCGACCCCGGCTTCGGCCCCGGCCGGCCGCTGCCGGTCGAGCTGGTGATCGTCGACGAGTCCTCGATGCTGAACCTGCGCCTCGCCGAGGTGCTGCTCGAAGGGCTGGCCGAGACGACCCACGTGGTCTTCGTCGGCGACGCCGACCAGCTGCCGCCGATCGGCGCGGGCAAGCCGTTCGAGGACCTGATCGCCGCCGGCGTGGCGCCGGTCGTGCGGCTCACCCAGATCTTCCGCCAGGCGGCCCGCTCGATGATCACCACCGCCGCACACGAGATCAACGAGGGCCGCCCGCCCCACCTCGAGCCCGGCCCCGAGCAGGACCGCGACTTCTTCTTCATCGAGCGCCCGGCGCCCGATCGGGCGCTGGAGACGGTGGTCGAGGTGGTCGCCGAGCGGGCGGCGGAGAGCTTCGGCGTCGATCCGATCCGCGAGGTGCAGACGCTGGCCCCGATGTACAAAGGGCCGGTCGGGATCGACGCGCTGAACGAGCGGCTGCAGGGCCGGCTCAACCCGGACGGCAAGCAGGCCGTCGGCAAGCGCTTCCGGATCGGCGACCGGCTGATCCAGACCCGCAACTCGCACGAGCTGGGGCTGATGAACGGCTCGATCGTCTTCCTCCGCTCCGACGACCCCGACGAGGAACAGATCGTCGTCGACACCGACGAGGGCGGGACCCTGGTGATGCCCTACTCGGAGACCGCGACGCTGAAACTCGCCTACGCGATCTCGGTCCACAAGGCGCAGGGCTGCGAGGTGCCGGTGGTGGTCGCGGTCTGCCACCGGTCCCACACCCGGATGCTGAGCCGGCCGCTCCTCTACACGGCGATCACCCGGGCGCGCAAAGACTGCATCCTGGTCGGCGACTCCGCGGCGCTCGCCGCCGCCGTCAACCGCGGCGAGAGCGGTGGCCGCCACTCCGGCCTCGCCGATCGCCTGCGCGGCGCCGCGCCCGGCTGAGCGCCTGCTACCTGCCGCGCCCCTCCGTGTGCCACATTGGCGACGGATGTCTCACGAAAGCGGCGAGAAGGGGCGTCTTCCCTGGCTGGAGATCGGCATCACCGCGCTCGCCTGCCTGCTGATCGCGGTCCTCGTCGTCGCCGTGCCCGCCCTGCGCCACGCGGCGGTGGCCGCGATCCACGGCGAAACCTCCGAAGTCCGCCACCAGATCAAGTCGCTGGGCGCCGGCGGCCCGCTGATCATCGTCGGGCTCGGCGTCATCCACTCGGTGGTCCCCTACCCGGCCGAGATCGTCAACGCCGCCTCGGGCTTCGCCTACGGCTTCTACGGCGGGCTCGCGATCGTCGTCGTCGGCTGGATGCTCTCCGCCCTCCTCTGCTACTGGTTCGGCGCCGGGGTCGCCCGGCCGCTGCTCGGTCGCTGGTTCGGCGAGGAGCGCTTCGCCCGCTACGAACGGATGGTCGAGCGCGGCGGCGTCACCCTGCTGATCGCCCTGCGCCTGCTGCCGATCGTCCCCTTCAGCCTGATCTCCTACGCGGCCGGGGCGGCCCGCGTCCCCTTCCACCGCTACTGCTGGACGACCGCGGTCGGCTTCCTGCCGATCACCGCGCTGGCGGTCTACCTCGGCACGCGGCTGGAAGGGCTCAGCGCCACCGACCCGGCGGTGATCGGCGCGCTGGTCGGCGCCATCGTCCTGATCCTGGTCGCCAACTGGATCATCCGCCGCTCCGGTGCGACGGACGACCGAGCTGCCTGACCCGGAACCGGTAGACGGTCGGCCGCGGGGCGAGGTTGCCGGCCTGGTCCATCGCCCTCACCTTCAGCGCGTGGCGGCCCGGGGTGAAGCGGTGGCTCACCTTCTTGCCGCAGATCCGCAGGGGTTCCTTGTCGAACTGGCAGTAGAAGGTGACCGGGGACTCGTCAGCCTTCAGCCGGAAGCGGCCGACGACGCTCTTCTTCTTCGTCTTCACCACCTTCTTCGGGTGGCCGACGATCGTCGTCTTCGGCGCCTGGGTGTCGACGGTGAAGCCGTAGACCCCGCTCGAGCCCTGGCGGCCCTGGGCGTCGGTGGCGATGACGACGAAGCCGTGAGGCCCGTCGGCGAGCGCGCTCGGGACCACGTACGGGGAGGCGCAGGCCTGCGGGGCCCCGCCGTCGACCTGGCAGGTGAAAGCGACCGGCCGGGTGGAGACGAATTCGAAGGTGGGCCTGTTTTCCTTGCCCAGCGATTTCGGACCTTTGGTGATCGTCACCGTCGGCGCCGGGGCCTTTTCTTCTTCTTCCAGCGAGGGGACGACGTAGCTCGGCGGATCGTCGACGGCGGAGGCGCCGACCGCGGCCATCGCCGCCTGCGCGTCCACCAGCCCGGCGCCTACCGCGTCGGGGGAATCGACGACGGTGAACTTGGTCGCCGTCGACTCCATCGCGGCGACGATCTGCGCCGGGGTCGAGAGCGGGTTTCCCTGCTGCATCAGCGCCGCGATCGTGGCGGCGTGCTCGGCCGCCTCCGAGCTGCCGCAGAACTCCCAGCCGGCCCCCGGCACGAGGATGCCGAAGAAGGTGGTCGAGGCGCAGTCGGTGGCGGTGATGTCCGGCTTTGCGAGCACTTCCGGCTGCGCCAGCTTCGCCGCCGGGTCGATCCCGTCGACCGGGCCGAAGTAGTGGGTGACCGGGCCGCGCGAGGAGTAGGGCTCGGGCGCTTTCGGCGCGGTGTTCGATTCGGCCCAGTTGACGGCGGCGACGGTGTTCACCACGGCGGCGCCGTCATGCCCGTAGATCGTCGGCCCCACCGTGTCTTCGGTGCCTTCGACTTTGCCTTTCGGGTACTCGGTGTCGGCGACCCCGTAGGCGTCCTCCATCAGGATGAACTTCAGCCGCGGGTCGAGCGTCGTGCTGGCTTCCGGGTTGCAGGTCCCGGCGCAGCGGGCGATCACCAGGCGGACTTCCTGCCGGGTGGCTTCTTTGTTTTCCCAGCCGAGCTGCACCGAGGGTTCCGGCGCGAGTTCGTTGTTGCCGCCTTCGTCGACGATTTCTTCGCTCGGGCCCGAGCCGGTGACGAGGAAGGCGAAGAGGTCGGTCTTCACCCCGAAGCGCGGTTCGGCCCACTGCAGGTCGATCGAGAGCGGCGATTCCGGCTGGACGGTGATCCCGAACTGGGTGTCGACGGCGCCGCCCGGATCGAAGTCCATGCATTCGGGTTCGTAGGGGCCTTTGCCTTCGCTCGCCAGCGCTTCGGAGAGGAAGCTGACGACTTTCGCGCCGCAGCTCGTCGAGGCGCGGAATTTCGGCGCTTCCCAGGAGGAGATTTCTTCGCCCGCCGAGTTGAAGAGGTTTTCGTTGGCCGCGGCGCTGAAGTAGAGGACGCCCTTTTCGGTGACCCGCTTGATCGCCGCCGCGATCGGGCCGTCCTGGTAGAAGGGCTCGGTCGGGTAGCTGAAGTCGTCGACGATCACGTCGGCCCCGGCGCCGCCGGCGCTGACCGGCGCGGCCAGCTTTTCGATGTTCAGGGCGTAGGAGAGTTCGGTCGGCGTGCCGGTGGCGAAGGCGAGCTTCGCGTGCGGGGCGAGGTCGTGGATCACGCCCAGCATCGCCCGGCCCTCGTCGGTGTAGTTCGACGCTTTCAATCCCGGCGCCGCTTCGGCGATCACGTCGACCGGGGCCTGCTGGCCGCTGCAGGTGCTCGCCGGTCCGGGCAGGTCGTTGGTGACTTCGTCTTCGTGGGCGTGGGTGGGGACCGGGTTGCCGTTCTGGGGCCCGGCCGAGTCGAAGGAGTTGGAGATGACCCCGATCGTCTCCCCTTCCCCGCGGGTGCCGTAGGCGGCGCGGGCGAGGTCGACCTTCAGCTGGCCGAGGCCCTGGGAGATGACCGAGCCGCCTTCGCAGAGGCCGTTCGATCGGATCGCCGCGGCGTTCCCCCCGCCGACGGCGGCGAGGCGCGGCTCGACCGCCGCGGTCAGCGCCTTCACGCCGGGGACTTCGGCCAGCGCCGCGAGGTCTTCGGGGTCGATCGCCAGCGCCAGCGCCTGGTAGCGGCGGCCGGCGTCGAGCACGCGCGCCCCGGCCTCTTCGACCGCTGGGATCGCGGCGAGCGCGCCGCTGTCGAAGTGGGCTTCGAGGACGACCGCGCCGCCGATCCGGGTGAGGCTGCCCGGGCCCGAGCGCGGCAGGCCGGTCGCCGCGTCCTGGCCGGGCACGGACTTCGCCGCGACCTGCGGTTCGGCAAGGGTGGCGAGCGCCGGCGAGAGCGCGGTGGTCGTCGCGGCCCCGGCCGCGGTCGGGGCCAGGAGGGCGGCGAGCGCCCCGAGCAGGGCGGCGATCAGCAGGGGCGAGCGGCAACGCGAGGGTCGGACCATCCTCTGACCGTATCGACAGCCGGGGCGGCGGCTTTAGCCGCGCCCGCCGCGCCCCCCGGACTACCGGCCGGTCCGCTTCACCCGGAAGCGGAACGTGGCCGGCGCCGAGGCGGAGTTGTCGGAGGCGTCGACCGCGCGCACCTGGACCACGTGGCGGCCGATCCCGAAGCGGCGCTTGAAGCGCGCTCCGCAGGGCCTCTGGGCGCCCCGGTCGACCTGGCAGTAGAACCTCACCCCGGCCTCGTCGGCGGCGAAGCGGAAGCGCCCGACGATGCCTGCCTTGCGGGTGCGTTCGAGCGCCTTCGGGTGGGAGACGATGCTGACCCTCGGCCTCGGCTTCGAGGCGACGGGGGGAGTCGGCTTCGGAGCTTCGCCGCTCGGCGGGGCCACCGTCGCCACCTGGACGGGCGCCGTCCTCTGCACGGCGCCGATCACGGTGCTGGCCGGGTCGGAGACCGGCGAGCCGCCGATCTCCGTGATCGCCGCCTGCGCGTCCACCATCCCGGCCCCGACCGCCGCCGGTTCGTTCACCGGGGTGAAGGGCGTGGCCGAGGACCCGAGCGCGGCGAGGACCTGGCCCGGCGTCGCCGCGGGCCGGGTCTGGCGCATCAGCGCGGCGACCGCGGCGGCGTGCGGGGCCGCCTCGGAGGTGCCGCAGAAGTGCCAGCCGTCGTCGAGGCGGGTCGCGAAGAAGGTGGTCGAGGCGCAGTCGGTGGCGGTCAGATCCGGCTTCGCGACATTTTCCGGGCTCGCCAGTCTGGCCGCCGCCGTGCTGCCGTTCACGGGGCCGAAGTAGTGGGTCACCGGCCCGCGCGAGGAGTAGCGCTCCGGTTCGGCGGGCGCGGTTTCGGACTGCTCGTAGTTGACGGCGGCGACGGTGATCGCGGCGGCCGCGCCGGCGTGCCCGTAGATCGTCGGCCCCACCGTGATCCCGGCCGCTTCGTCTGACTGCGGGTACTCGGTCCTCGAGACCCCTGCCCCGTTCTCCATCAGGATGAACTTCAGTCGCGGCCTGGCGGCGTTCTTCGCGCTGCCGTTGCAGGACTGGATGCAGCGGTCGATCACCAACTGGACTTCGGCCGATCTGGAGCCCTTGTTTTCCCAGCTGAGGAATTCGAGCGGCTGCCGGCGCACACCGGATCCGTTGCCGGTGTTGGACACCGGTTCGGCGACGATCACTTCGCCCGCCGCGTTCAGCAGGTAGGCGTCGAGGTCGGCTTCGACCCCGAACCACGGTTCCGCCCACTGGAGGTCGACGATCAGCTGCGATTCGCGTTCGACCGTGATCCCGAAGGTGGTGTCGGTGCCGGTCGGGGAGAAGTTCATGCAGGTTTTCGAGGAGGCTTTGCCGATCCCGACGGCGACGGCGGACGGGCATTCGGCGTCCTTGAATTCAGACCGTTCCCAGGAGGCGATCTGGTTGCCGGTGCCCCTTTCGACCAGGTTGTCGTTGCCCGCCGCGGTCAGGTAGGTGACGCCCGCTTCGGTCACCTTCCGGATCGCCACGGCGACCGGCCCGTCCTGGAAGTAGGGCTCGCCGAAGTAGCTGACGTCGTCGACGATCACGTCCGCCCCGGCCCCGCCCGCCGCGATCGGCCGGGCGAGGCGTTCGATGTTCCTGGCGAATTCGAGTTCGGTCGAGTAGGCGGTGGCGAAGGCCAGTTCGGCGTGCGGGGCGAGGTCGTGGATCGCCTGCAGCATCGCCCGGCCCTCGTCGGTGCCCCCGGTCGGGCCTTCGGCGATCACGTCGACCGGGACCTGCTGGCCGCTGCACGTGCTCAGCGGGCCGGGGAGGTCGTTGCTCGCTTCGTCTTCGGCGGCGTGGGTGGAGATGGCGCCGCCTTCGATCGATTCGGTGGCGATGTCGTAGGAGTCGGAGATCACCCCGATCGTCTGCCCCGCGCCACGGGCGCCGAAGGCGCCGCGGGCGGCGGCGACGCGCAGCTGGGTCATCGCCTGGCTGGTCACCGAGCCGCCTTCGCAGAGGCCGTTCGAGGAAGCGGCCGCGGCGCCCGCCGCCGTGCCCGCGCCTTCTTCGTCGCCTTCGACCCCGTAGAAGACGGGCTGGAGCGACGGTTCGACCACTTCCAGGCCGGGGACCGCGGCCAGCGCCCCGAGGTCTTCGGGGGCGATCGAGAGGGCGACGGTCTGGTACTGGCGACTGACGTCGAGCACCGTCGCGCCCGCCGCTTCGAGCGCCGCGGTGCGGGCTGCCGCGTCGCCTCCGAAGCGCGCTTCGACCACCAGGTCGCCGCCTTCGCGGACGATGCTGCCCGGGCCTTCGGCCGGCAGCGCCGTCGCTTCTGCCTGCACGGCTTCCGGGGCCGTCGCCACCGCTGGTTCCGCCAGCGTCGCCAGTTCGGGCGTCAGCGGCGTCTCCGCCGCCGCGGCGCCCGGCAGCAGGCCGAGGAGCAGCGGTACGCAGACGAGGGCGGCCGCGCGCTTCTTCGAGGCGTTGGACATCAAAACTAAGTATCGACGTTTTCGGGCGGCTCTTGAGCCGTCCCCAGGAACTCTCAGGAAATCTCACGCATAGGAGGACCGGCGCAGCCAGATCACCAGGACCAGCACCGAGACCACCATGCTGCCCCCGCCGATCAGCCAGAAGTCCTCCGCGCTGCGGATGTTCCTCACCATCCAGCCGAAGTTCTGGCCGAAGAAGCCGACGACGAAGGAGAGCGGCAGGAAGATCGTCGCCACCACGGTCAGCTGCTTGGAGATTTCGTTCAGCCGGTTGGAGGTGACCGAGAGGTAGGCGTCGCGGCTGCCGAGCAGGAGGTCGCGGTAGGAGTCGATCTGGTCGGAGATCCGGATCGCGTGGTCGTAGACGTCGCGGAAGTAGTCGCGCGAGTCGGCTTCCAGGCCGGGCAGCTGGAGGATGTCGTCGATATGGCGGGCGAGCATGTCGCGCTGCGGCGTCGCCACCCGGCCGACCATCACCAGGTCCCGCCGCAGTTCGGTCAGCGGCTGCAGGTGGTCGGGCGAGGCCTCGGCGAAGATCTCCTCGTCGAGCCGTTCGAGCCGGTCTTCGAGGTCCTCGAGCAGCGGGAAGTAGGTGTCGGTGAGCGCGTCGAGGACACGGTAGACGACGAACTGCTCGGAGCTCGGGGCCTGCGCGTCGAGCCGCTGGCGCACTTCGTCGAGCGCCGTGCAGGCGCCGTCGTGGACGGTGACCAGGTAGCCGCCGCTGACGAAGGCGTGGACCTCTTCCAGCTGGATCCGCTCGCCGCCTTCCGGGCCCGATTCGGGCGGGGCGTCAGGGGCCGGCGGCCCGCCGCCTTCCGGCGCGACCGCGCCGTAGTAGACGAGGAACATGTAGTCGCCGAAGTCCTCCAGCTTCGGCCGCTGCCCTTTCTTGCGCAGGTCCTCCAGCGCCAGCGGATGGAAGTGGAAGAGGTCCTCGAGGGTTTCGACTTCGGCCTCGCTCGGGCCGTCGAGATCGAGCCAGAGATACTCGTCGCGGGCGAGGAGGTCACCGATCGCGCCCCGGTCGATGTGGTCGAGGAAGCGCACGGTCGAAAGCTAGAACCGCTCGCGGACGCCCCCGGGGCGAGCCGGGGCGCCGTCGGCGAGGAGCGCCGCAACTCGAAATTTCACTTCCGGAGCGGCTACATCCTGCTACGGTCCCGACCTGAAAGGGCCGGGTTACCGGCATAAGTTTGTGTCTAGCGCTCGCAGTCGTTGCTTCCGCATCGTCAGCGTTTGCAGCACACGATGTGGAGGCAATGCATGCCTACTGGAACCGTAAAGTGGTTTAGCGACGACAAGGGCTACGGGTTCATCACTCCCGATGACGGCTCGAAGGACGTCTTCGTTCATCACAGCGCCATCCTGGGTGAGGGCTTCAAGTCCCTGACCGAGGGCGCCAAGGTGAGCTACGAGTCCGAGGAAGGCCCGAAGGGTCCCGCCGCGGCCAGCGTTCAGCAGACTTCGTAGAGCGCCAGCTCATAGACAGTCTGTGAAGCCCGCCAAATTGGCGGGCTTCGTCTTCTGAGGGTCCCTGCGCGGCGCATATCGGCGTCCTCGGTCGCTTGCTTTCGGGTCACGCACTGGAGTGCGCTCCCCTCGGCTCGCTCCCTGCGTCCTTGATCTGCTTGCCCAGGGACCCTCAGAGCTTCCTGCCCACGAACTCCCCTAGCTACCCTCCCCAATCCCAATGACCGCAACTCGAGACGACCTGCGCAACTGCGCGATCATCGCCCACGTCGACCACGGCAAGACGACGCTGGTCGACGCCATGCTCTGGCAGACCGGCACCTTCCGCAAAGGCCAGGACGTGGCCGAGCGGGTGATGGACTCGATGGACCTGGAGCGCGAGAAGGGGATCACGATCCTCGCCAAGAACACCGCGGTCCAGCACGGCGGGGTGAAGCTGAACATCGTCGACACGCCGGGCCACGCCGACTTCGGCGGCGAGGTGGAGCGGGCGCTGACGATGGTCGACGGGGCGCTGCTCCTGGTCGACGCCTCCGAGGGGCCGCTGCCGCAGACGCGCTTCGTCCTGCGCAAGGCGCTCGAACGGCGCCTGCCGATCATCCTCGTGATCAACAAGGTGGACCGGCCCGACGCGCGGATCAGCGAGGTGGTCGACGAGGTCTACGAGCTGTTCATCGACCTCGACGCCGACTCCGAGCAGATCGACTTCCCGATCGTCTACACCAACGCGAAAGCGGGCTGGGCGGCGATGGAGGAGGGCGTCGAGGGCACGGACCTGATGCCGCTGCTGGACCTGATGCTGGAGAAGATCCCGGCGCCGACCTACGACGAGAGCGCGCCGCTGCAGGCGCACGTGACGAACCTCGACGCCTCGCCGTACCTCGGGCGCCTGGCGGTGTGCCGGGTGCGCCAGGGGACGATCAGATCGGGGCAGCCGATCGCCTGGTGCCGTGCCGACGGTGAGATCAGGCGGGCCAACGTGTCGGAGCTCTTCGTCACCGAAGGGCTCGAACGGGTCACCGCCGAGGAGGCCGGGCCGGGGGAAATCATCGCCGTCGCCGGGATCGAAGAGGTGACGATCGGGGAGACGCTGGCCGATGCGGAGGATCCGCGGCCGCTGCCGGTGATCACCGTCGACGAGCCCTCCCTCTCCTTGGTCCTCGGGATCAACACCTCGCCGCTGGCCGGGCAGGGCGGCGGCGACAAGCTGACCGCGCGGCAGATCCGCGAGCGGCTCGACCGCGAGCTGGTCGGCAACGTCTCGATCCGGGTCAAGGACACCGAGCGGCCGGACGCCTGGGAGGTCCAGGGCCGCGGCGAGCTGCAGCTGGTCGTGCTGCTGGAGATGATGCGGCGCGAGGGCTACGAGATGACCGCCGGGCAGCCGCGCGTGGTGACCCAGGAGATCGACGGCAAGGTGCACGAGCCGGTCGAGCGGCTGGCGATCGACGTGCCCGAGGAGCACGTCGGCGCGGTCACCCAGATGCTGGCCGGGCGCAAGGGGCGGCTGGAGCAGATGGTCAACCACTCGACCGGCTGGGTGCGGATGGACTACCTGGTGCCGGCCCGCGGGCTGATCGGCTTCCGCACCGAGTTCCTCACCGAGACCCGGGGCTCCGGGATCCTCCACCACGTCTTCGACCGCTGGGAGCCCTGGGCGGGCGAACTGCGCACGCGGCAGACCGGCTCGCTGGTGGCCGACCGCCGCGGCCAGACCGCGGGCTACTCGCTGATGAGCCTGCAGGACCGCGGCACGCTCTTCGTCGGCTCCGGCGAGGAGGTCTACGAAGGGATGATCATCGGCGAGAACGCCCGCGCCGAAGACCTCGACGTCAACCCGACGAAGGCCAAACAGCAGACCAACATGCGAGCGGCGAGCGCCGACGTCCTGGTCCGGCTGGCCCCACCGACCCGCCTCACCCTGGAAGCCTCGCTCGAGTTCCTGCGCGAGGACGAGTGCGTCGAAGTGACCCCCGACAACGTCCGCCTGCGCAAGCTGATCCTCGACAAAGTCCCCCGCCTGAAGGCCGCCAAGCGCCGCGACGGCGCCCCTCGCTAGCCGGCGCCAGTCCGAGCGCGGCCGGCCAGGCCAACCCCTCCGTCGCCCCGGGGCGCGGGCGTCTATCCCCGCCCCCCGCGGCGCGGTCGTCCTCTCCCACCCCTCCGCGCGCGGTCGTCCTTTCCCATCCCCCGGGAGTGCGGTCGACCTTTCCCACCCCCTCGGAGCGCGGTCGTCCTTTCCATCCCCCAGGGCGCGGTCGTCCTTTTCCACCCCCCCAGGGCGCGGTCATCCTTTCCCATCCCCTCGGAGTGCGGTCGACCTTTCCCGTCCCTTCGGAGTGCGGTCGACCTTTCCCACCTTCTCGGAGCGCGGGCGTCCTTTCCCACCTATAGCCGGTCAGGTCGACCGGGCGCGTCGTGGCGCTAGATCGGCCGGACGGTGCGGCGGAAGAGGAGCGTGGCGACGTCGGCGACGATCTTCGTCGCCTGGCGGCGGAACTGGCGTTCGCTGACCCGGTGGATCTTCACTTCTGACAAGGCGAAGGCGAGGTCGCGTTCGTGGTCGTCCTCGAAGGCCTGGCGGGTGCCGTGGGTCTCATAGGCGTCGAGTTCGATCCCGAAGCGACGGTCGGGCCAGTAGACGTCGATCTCATGGCCGACCTCGTTCCAGCCCGTGACGGGTCGCGGCAGCCCGGCGGCGACGAGACGCTCGACGAAATGCCGCTCGAACTCGGAGCGAGTCCAGATCGGCGGCTCGTAGATCGCCAGCGCGTGGCGGAGTCGCCTCGCCCCGTGATGACCGCGGTTGCGCTCGATCACGGCGTGGATCGCATCGAGGTCCAGCAGGCCCAGCTCTTCGGAGCGCGCGAGCAGTCGGATCAGCCGATCGCCGCGGAGCTTCCAGGCGAGATCGAGTTGCGTGCGCGCGACCGCGGTCACCGGAATCCCATCGACGATCGCGCGGTCGTCATCGATCAGGTTGCGCGCCCGATGGCGGACCGTGCCCAGCGGCGCCGGATGGTGTCGCGGCACTGCCAAGGTGACCTCGAACGGGTTCGGCGATCCTCGCCATATCCCCCACAGCCACCCGGCCGAGTAGTAGCTGAGCAGGGCCCCCGGTCCCACCGCCAGGACAGCCGCAAGGCATTCCCCGCGTTGGGAGAGATCCGTGTGCCCGACCGCGTAGACGCCGTGATGGATCCGGTGTAGCCGACCCGAATCGACGAGGTACCGGACCCCCGCCCGGGAGTACCTCAAGAGCAGCTGCAGCTGACGGATGGAGACGACCCCATGTTGCCTCCAGGCAAGCTCCGCCAAACGCCTCCCCCGCTGCGGTCGACCTGAGTCAACCCCGCCCGAATGCGGTCGACCTGAGTACCGCATAGCTTCACCAGGGTCGCCCGCGCTGCCGGCCGGTTTACTGAGGTCGACCGCGCCGGGGGTGGGAGGTGGTTTGTCGCCCATGCGGGGCTAAGGTCGAGCGCGGGGTGGAATCTCCCTGGCGACCGTTGCTCGGGGGCGCTATTTGGGGGCGAACTCGGCTTCGATGCCGTCGAGGAGGCGTTTGAGGCCGCGGTGGAAGCGGTCCTCGTCGGCCATCATCTCCATCGCCTCGTTGAAGGTCGCCTCGAAGTCCTCGTCGCCGAAGAACTCGTTGATCAGGGGATAGTCACCGGTGGCCAGTTCGCGTTTGAAGAAGTCGATCACCGCGGGCGACCAGCCGTGCTCCTGCTCTTCGGCCTCCTGCACCTCGCGCAGCGAGTAGCCGAAGACGTAGTCGTCGACCTGGCCGATCACCTCGAAGGTCTGGTCGCGATCGAGCCCGAGGCCGGCCACCGCCCGCAGCGACTGCTCAAAGTGGCGCATGCCGTTCGGGCCCGGCGCCCCGTCGTCGCTCATCCGCTGGAAGACCCAATGGTGGGCCGAGAAGGCGTCGTGGCTGCGGTTCGCGATCTGGGTCAGCGCCGTGCGCCAGTCGTCGGCCAGCTCCCCCTCCGGGACCACCACCTCCGCCATCACCGCGTCGCCCATCAGCGCGACCAGCTCGTCCTTGTTGCGGACGTAGTGGTAGAGCGTCATCGTCCCGGCGCCGAGCTTCTGGGCGACGCGCCGCATCGAGACCGCGTCGAAGCCTTCCGAGTCGGCGATCTCGAGCGCCGCGCGGGCGATGTCGGCGCGGGTGTGGGCGGGCCGACGCGAAGCCGGTTCCTGGCGGAGCCAGATCAGCGGCTCCGGCTCGTCGACCGCCACCCGACCGCCGACCGCCGCCTCTTCCTCGGCCCGTTCGGCCCGCTCGATCGCCCGCGCGACCTTCTCCCCCGCCCGGTCTTCGGCATCGGCCACCCGCTCCAGCGCCCGGGCGATCTGCCCCTGGGCGTGCTCGGAGCGCTCACGGACCTTCGCTTCCGCCCGTTCCAGCTTGTCCCGGGTGCGCTCGTCACGGGTTTTGTTCGAATCTCTCGACATTTCGTACATCGTACTGCTAACTTGCTCGTACGCTGTACCACGAAACGTACGAGGTACGAAATGAATCAAGACATCCACACTTCCCACGCCGTCGTGAGCGAAGGGCTCGGCAAGCGCTACGGCGAGCAGTGGGCCCTCCGCGACTTCGACCTGGAGGTGCCGACCGGCTCGGTGCTCGGACTGCTCGGCCACAACGGGGCGGGCAAGACGACCGCGATCCGGATCCTGACCACGTTGGCCGCCCCGACCGAGGGCAGCGCCAAGGTCGCCGGCCACGACGTCGTCAGCGACCCGAACGGGGTCCGCGACATGATCGGGCTCACCAGTCAGGCGGCCACCGTCGACGGGCTGATGAGCGGTTTCGCCAACCTGGAGATGATCGGCCGCCTCTACCACCTGCCGCGCAAGGTCGCGCAGGCGCGGGCCAAGGAGCTGCTTGCCGAGCTGCAGCTCGAGGACGCCGGCGAGCGCCTGGTCAAGGACTACAGCGGCGGCATGCGCCGTCGCCTCGACCTCGCCGCGAGCCTCGTCGCCTCGCCCCCGGTGCTGTTCCTCGACGAGCCGACCACCGGGCTCGACCCGGAAAGCCGCAACGAGCTCTGGGACATGCTGCGACAGCTGGTCGGCGGCGGCACGACGCTGATCCTCACCACCCAGTACCTGGAGGAGGCCGACCAGCTCGCCGACGACGTCGTCCTCCTCGACCACGGCAAGATCGTCGCCACCGGCTCGCCGGTCCAGTTGAAGGCGCGCCACGGCGGCGAACGCGTCGTCGTCACGGTCGAGGAGCTCGACGACCTCGGCCCGGTGGCGCAAGCGCTGGAGAAGGTCGCCGCGGGCACCCCCGAGATCGACCGGGAGGGCCTCTTCGTCGCCGCCCCGGCAAGCGAATCGACCCGCCTGATCGAGGTGGTGCGGGCACTCGAGGAGGGCGGCATCGACGCCCACGACGTGCGCCGCCGCGAGGCGACGCTCGACGACGTCTTCTTCTCCCTCACCTCCCCCCGCCAGCGTGCCGCGGGCACCGACGGCGACCAACCCACCGACCGCGAGGAGGCGGCCGCATGAACGCCAACGCAATCACCGCCGCCGCGCTGCCCAAAACGGCGGCCGGCCCGGCCCGCCTCCGCTGGCTGGCCACCGACGCCTGGGTCCTCGCCAAGCGGAACTTCTCCCATATCCGCCAGATCCCGGAGAAGCTCTTCGACGTCACCCTGCAGCCGATCATGTTCGTGCTGCTGTTCGCCTACGTGTTCGGCGGCGTGATCGCCGTCCCGGGCGGCGGCGACTACCACGAATATCTGATCGGCGGGATCCTCGTCCAGACGCTCGTGTTCGGGCTGATGGGACCGGGGACCTCGATCGCCACCGACCTCGGCGAGGGGATCATCGACCGCTTCACCTCGCTGCCGATGTCGCGGCCGGCCTACCTGATCGGCCACCTCACGGCGGAGTTCGCGGCGACCACGCTGGCGATCACGATCATGGTGATCAGCGGCCTGATCGTCGGCTGGGGGATCAACTCGTCGATCGGCGAAGCGGTGGCCGGGTTCGCCCTGCTGATGCTGCTGGCGATCACGATGATCTGGGTCGGGACCCTGATCGGGGTGCTGGTCCGCTCGGCCGACGCGGTGCAGGGGATCGCCTTCGTCACGGTCTTCCCGCTGACCTTCGTCGCCAACACGTTC